>JAKQCM010000038.1 GCA_029559155.1 Chloroflexota bacterium | reverse complement strand
ACGGCCGTCGACGTTGCTGCCTTGCTCCTGCCCCATAAATTCGCTGATCATCAATTCATGCGGGATCGCCCGGCAGTTTATGGCCAGAAACGGCATATGGCCGCGCTCGCTGTCGTTGTGAATGGCGCGCGCCAGATGATTTTTCCCCACGCCGCCTTCGCCGCGCAGCAGCACCGGCGCCGTGCCTCGAGCAGCCGTACGCGCCTGACGCATCACCGTCCGCATACTCGCCGACTGCACCGACATGTCTTCCATGACCAATGTAGCTTGTGTGCCCACCTGCTGGTGGACTAACCGCCGCACATGTTCCATGGGGCGCAGCATGGCAATAAAGCCGGTGTTCTTGGCCGATCCATACGTCACCGGCAGCAGACTGATCATGCATTCCACGATCTGGTTGTTGACCGCCAATGAAGCTTCGACATCGGTCATTTCCTGATGCTGATCGATGGCTTTTTGTAAATCCTCGGGAATGTTGATGATTTCTTGAAACGGCCGTCCCAAAATCGACTGTGGCATCACCTGCAACATCCGCCCCGCCAACGCATTGATGTGGTTGATCTTCCCGGTTTCATCCCATGAAATAACGCCTGTCTGGATGGCCCCTAAAATCGTGTTCATTTCAGACAGCCGGTAATTGGCTTCTTCCAGGTACAAATCTGCTTGCAGCTGGTTGGCGATGGCGCGGCCCACAGCCATCACCAGCGAGATGGTGTGTGATGTGGCCGTAGCCAATGGTCCAATCAGGCCGATTATGCCAATGATACGGCCGTTCACCTGATGAATCGGCGCGGCCGTGGTCACATACGGGTGCAACGTCTGCAAAAAGTGTTCTGCGCCCACAACCTGAATCGGCATCGCTTCAATCGCCGCCAGGCCAAACGCCGTGGTGCCCACATACTCTTCACCCAGATACGCGCCAATATCGAACCCGTTCTCCCGAATGAGGGCCATAGCGCTTGGGTCCCCGCCAATTTGCAAAATACAACCGCTGCCATCGGTAAGTAAAATGGCGCAGCGCGATCCCTCAATAAATTGATGAATATCTTCAATAAATGGATTGGCGAAGGTTGCCAGATTGGATTGAGCCTGCAAAATACGACGCAGCGCCTGTTCGTGCAGCTTAACCGGATGTGGCGCCGCGAACGCATCGAAACGGGGCGCGCAGCGCCGCCAGGAAGCCACCACAGCGGGATCAGGCTCCAGGCCGTCTATGGGTTGGACATGGCCCAGCGTATGGTACGTGCGCCAGAAAACTTCGAGAATATCTTGCCGGATAGGATAATTAATTGGATGCATAATCTTGTCCCGCTCCGAACCTTCAGGAAACCAAACCAAATGGTATAACACAATGAGCAAATTTGGCAATTGCCGCCAATCTGTTTACGATCACGTCATGCAGGTGACTTTATGAAATCAGTCCACTACTTTTTGCTGGGTCTTACGGCCGTTTTCCTTCCCGCCCTGCTCATCACCGCCAACAACCCGGGAACGGCCGTCGCCCAAATCAACGATTTTCCGCCTGTCGCCTACCTGCCCATCATCCTCAGCGGCGACCCGACAATAGGCCCCATACACAACGGCATCGCCACTTATTATGCCGCCACCGGCGAAGGCAACTGCCTCTTCCCCGCTTCCCCGGAAAATTTAATGGTGGCCGCCATGAACAACGTCGACTATGGCAACGCCGATTTATGCGGCGCGTATATTCGCGTCGACGGCCGTAAAGGCAGCGTCGTTGTGCGCATTGTCGATCGCTGCCCTGAATGCGCTCAGGGTCACGTCGACATGAGTCCGCAGGCTTTCGCCCTTATCGACGACCTTCCTCTCGGCCGTGTTCCCATCAGTTGGCAAATTGTCAGCCCGCCGTTAACCGGTCCCATCGTCTATCATTTCAAAGACGGCAGCAATCCATGGTGGACGGCCGTGCAAATCCGCAACCACCGCAACCCCATCACCAAATTAGAAGTGCAACTCCCCAATGGTTCCTTTCAGGCCGTGCCCCGCGAGCTGTGGAATTATTTCGTCAAAACCGACGGCCTGGGACCTGGCCCCTACACCTTCCGCGTCACCGATATCCTGGGCCACGTCCTGGTAGACCACAACATCCCGCACCTCGAAAATGGCAGCGTCTCCGGCAGCAGCCAGTTCCCGCCTCCCTGATCTCCCTCGAAAATAGGACACGGATTGACGCGGATAAACACGGGTACAAGCCGCGAAAATCCGTGTTCGTCCGTGTCCCTTTCATTCATGGTGTCCAGCCGGCGCTCATGCCATTTCTCCTCGGAAACCTATTGACAGGCCATCTCCTGGTGATTTATACTGTACTCAAAGTACTTTGTTTTACAAAGTACTATTACAAAGAAAGTTAACGAACGGGAGGTGGCCATGGCTCCAACAGTAGATTTAGAACGTGTGGAACAACAGGTGTGGACCGCGTATTTTGCCGATGGCTTGTGGGAAATTTTTCTGGCGACGCTGATGCTGACAACTTTCTTGCGCACCTACACCGACAGCTGGTGGGCTTATTTGCTCATGGCGGGCGGAATTTTAGCGATGATTTTTGGCAAGAAATACATCACTGAACCGAGGCTGGGGCGCGTGAAATTTGGCCCGCGCCGGGAAGCGCGCCGTTCCACCCTGACGGTGATTATTCTGGTCGTGGTGGTGGCAACGGCCGTGCTGCTGGTGCTGCCGCAACTGGGCGTGGACATGCGAATGGGAAACTGGGTGGGGATTGCTTTGGCCGGAATGGTCACGGCCGTTTTCCTGTTCATGGCCTATCTGCTCAATTTCCGCCGCATGTACGGCTATGCGTGGATGATTGGTGGCGCAATGTTCATCACCGAAGTGTGGGGCGAAACCGCCGGTATGTGGGCGCATCTAATTGGCGGGCTGCTGCTGCTGGCAGCAGGGCTGTTCCTCTTGGCGCAGTTCCTGCGCCGACATAACGTGCCGGAAATGAATTAACATGAACCTCAACGACGATCCCGACAGTACACCCATGCATCCGCTGATAGAACTCGACCGGGTCATTCATGCGCCGGCCCGGTTGATGATCGTGACCTATCTGTACGTGGTCGACAGCGCCGACTATACCTTCCTGATGCATCACACCGGTCTTACCTGGGGCAATCTGGCCACCCATCTGGGCAAATTGGAGGAAGCCGGCTACGTGGCCATCGAAAAGCAGTTTGTAGACCGCAAGCCCAATTCGATGGTACGCCTGACGGCCGTCGGCCGCGCCGCTTTCCAAACCTACAAAACCCAACTGCAAGATGTATTCAACGACCTGCCGGATTAACTGAACCAAGAATTCAGACTGGAGATTACACCACTCCCCTACTCCCCCTCTCCCATCTTTGGCCTCCGCAGCAGACGCATGCCATTCAGCGTCACCAGCAGCGAGACACCCATATCGGCCAAAACCGCCAGCCACATCGAGCCTAGCCCCAGCAGCACCAGCACAAAAAACGCAAATTTCAGCCCCAACGCCAGGGCCACGTTCACGCCGATGATGCGCATGGTGGCGCGGCTGAGGCGCACAGCAAACGGCAGCAAGCGCAAATCGTCGCGCATCAGGGTAATGTCGGCCGTTTCCAGGGCTTGCGCGGTGTGGCCGATGGCGATACCCACATTGGCGGCGGCCAACGCCGGAGCGTCGTTGATGCCATCGCCGACCATGACAACATGGCCAAATTGCTGGCGCAGTTGGGTCACGGCCGTTACCTTATCTTCCGGCAAACAATTGGCCCGCACATCCGTAACGCCTACGTCGGCGGCCACTTTATGCGCGGTTTGTTCATTATCGCCGGTAAGCATGATCAGGTGTTCAATGCCCAGAGCGCGCAGTTCGGCAACGGCCGTCTCGCCAGATGGCCGCATCGTATCGGCCACGGCAATATAACCCAAATACGCCTCATCGCGCCGGACCAGCATGGTGGTGTACCCCTGATTCGCAGCTGCTTCCAGCTCCGCGCAGTGCGCAGCGTGAGCGTCGTGGTCATCAAAAAATAGATGGCTGCCAATGGTGACGGCACGGCCGTTTACCTGCCCTGTCACCCCGCGCCCCATCAACGCCTGCACATCCTCAGCGGCGGCATACTGCCGATCCAGGCTGCGCTGCGCCGCGGCCGCCACCACCGCCTGAGCAATGGGATGCTCGCTGCGCTGTTCCACGGCGCAGGCCAGCGCCAGCAGATCGTCACAATCGGCGCAAGCGTCATCGGCCGGTCGGCGGCACGCCACGGAACGCACCGCCACCACTGCCGGGCTGCCCTGGGTCAGGGTTCCGGTCTTGTCGAAGGCGATGGCTCGCACGCGGCTCAATTCCTCCAGATGCGCCCCGCCCTTAAAGATAACGCCATGCCGCGCCCCATTGCTGATGGCGCTGACAATGCTGACCGGCGTGCTGATAACCAGCGCGCACGGACAGGCAACCACCAGCAGCGCCAGCGCCCGATACAACCAGCCCTGAGCCGGATCCGCCGCCACCAGCGGCTGGCTAAAAAACAGCGGCGGCACGATGGCTACCAGCGCGGCAATCGCCACCACAGCAGGCGTGTAATACCTGGCAAACTGATCGACAAAGCGCTGGGCGGGAGCCTGGCTTTCTTGCGCCTCGGCCACCAGCCGGATGAGGCGGCTGATGGTGTTGTCTTCAGCCAGGTGAGTGACTTCGATTTCCAGCGTGCCCTGGCCGTTGATGCTGCCGGCGAAGAGGTCGTCGCCGGGCTGTTTTTCCACCGGCACGCTTTCGCCGGTGATGGGCGCCTGATTGACGGCCGAACTGCCGGAGAGAAGACGGCCGTCCATGGGCACACGCTCGCCGGGTTTAACGACAATCGTTTCGCCCAGGCGCAAATCAGCCACCGGTACGCGCTGTTCTTCCAGGCCGCAGATGGGGCACGGGCCGCCATCGTAGCCATCCTGCCCCATGTGGCTGGCGCAGTCGATACAGAAGCGCAAAACAGTGGCCTTGCCGGGAGCCAACTCCATCAGGCTGCGGATAGATTGGCGGGCGCGGGCGGTAGCGTACCCTTCGATGGCTTCGGCGACGACAAACAGGACCATGACCATGCCGGCTTCAGTGTACGCGCCAATCAACACCGCGCCGATGGCGGCGATGGACATGAGGACGTTGATGTTGATTTCGTGGTTGACGCGCACGGCCGTCCACGCGCTTTTTAAAATAGGCAGTCCAGCGATGATCATGGCCAGAACGGCCGTCAGGTCTATCCACACGCCGTCGATACCTGCGCCGGGCAGCAGTTCGTGAAAAACCAAACCGGGTAGAATGAGCAAGGCGGCCAGCAGTGCCAGGCGTGTATCGCGCCGCTGCCACAGGTAGGGAAAGAAAGCGGCTGGCGGCGGGGCAGTTTGTTCGGCGGCGGGCGCCGCCACGTTGTAACCAAGTTCGCGGATGCGGTTGACGATCGTTTCCTGGTCCACAGAGCCATCAACGCGCAGCGTTTCTGTGGTGAAATTAAGGCGGCACAAGGCCACGCCATCTAATTTGGCGACCCCTTTTTCGATGCTGCGGGCGCAGTCGGCGCAGTCCATGCCGGTGATTTGAAAGGTTTGTTCGCTCATCAGTGTCCTTTCCACAGGTGATTGTCACTTCCGGATCATACAGACAACCCTGTTTTCAGCGTTCTTACACCCAAGATTATCACATCTTGTGCAGATGGTTTGCAGATTTTGATGGTAAAGTAAGGATCACTGCTTAAGAAGACCCGGTAGGTTTGATGTTTACAAGGCCAACGTCTCGAGAGTAAACCCTTCGGGCCTTGTATGGAGGTTTTATGACCAATGGTAATGGGGACGAGAAACGGCCGTTGCCCACAAACATGCGCCGCAATCGCCAGGAAACAGACAAACGCCTGTTGGTTTTGGTGATTTTTATGCTGGTCGTGGTTGGCGGCGCATTGATTGGGCTGATTTTCGGCTGGGAGGCGGTGGTAACGGCCGTGCCCTGCCTGCTCGGCGGCGCATTGCTGATCCTTGTCCCCTGGGGACTGCTTACCCTGGCAGAGAAATGGCGCGACAGGCTGGACGGCTAAAAACCCCCGACTCCACCGCCCGTTCAGCCGCCAGATCGTTTATACTATAGACATGGAGCCGATGTGTCCGACCCATGCCGGACACCACCTAATTTGATCAAGGGGGATCACCATGTCTAAACTTCAGCAGCTTCACGAATTTGGGCAGTCCACCTGGCTAAACTATATGCGCCGCGCTTTCATCCAATCCGGTGAACTGCGACAATGTATTGCGGATGGCATTCAGGGGATTACGGCCAACGCGGCCGTTTTCCAGGACACCATCGCCCACCACACCGACTACGACCAGGCCATCCACCAGGAAATCGTCAACGGCACGCCCTACCACAGCATCCACAACGCCCTGATGGTCGACGACGTGCAGCGCGCCGCCGACATCCTGCACCCGGTTTTTGAGAGCAGCCAGGGGCTGGATGGATTTGCCAGCCTGGAACTGAACCCGTCTCTGGCTCATCAGGCAGTGGAGACGGCCGCTACGGCCGGCCACATCCTGGCGCGTATCGACCGGGGCAACGCCATGGTCGAAATTCCGGCGACGCAGGCGGGCTGTGAAGCCATCCGCAGCCTGACATCGGATGGCGTGTGCATCAATGCCACACACATTTTTTCGATCAGCGGTTTTGAGCGGGCTGCGCAGGCGTATATTTGTGGCCTGGAAATCTATTTCGAGACCCACAGCGTCTGGCGCATTGCGCCTACGGCCGTTGCCTCCTTCTCCGTGTCCTCCATTGATGCGGCCGTAGACCCCCTGCTAGCCGCCAAAGGTCTGGCCGATTGGCAAGGCCAGACCGGCATCGCCCTGGCGCGGATGCTCTATGCCCGCTTCGAACAGATTTTCCGCGGACCGCGCTGGCAGCGGTTGGCCCGCCGAGGCGCACGGCCGTTGCGCCCCAAATGGACCCGCATCCAGCCGACCAACCCCACCTCCCCGCCAATGTTTTATATCGAAGCGTTGATCGGACCCAACACGGTTATGACATTTACGCCAGAAACGTTAGACGCTTTTCAGAGGCAGGGCTTTGTCGCCGACACGCTGGCCCGGGGTCGAACCAAAGCGCAAAACCACCTGGACCGGCTGGCGGAGGCGGGCCTAGACCTGGACGAGATATTGGATGATTTGCAAGCCGAGCATCTGGAGGCGTCGCAAGCTCAATACCAAAATCTGGTAAAAAGTGTCAACGAAAAGCTTTTTATAGTTGGGCGATAAAGAAAACGGCCGTTCCTGGGGGGAACGGCCGTTCTTACAATCAGCAAAAAAGCGGGCGATTATTTGCGGAACAACTCGCGCACCACAATGTTGCGCTGAATCTGGCTGGTTCCTTCATAAATCTGGAAGATTTTGGCGTCGCGCATCAACTTTTCCACCGGATATTCCGACATGTAGCCATAACCGCCAAACACCTGCACCGCATCCGTGGCAATCTTCATGGCCGCGTCGGCAGCAAACGCCTTGCCAAACGACGACACCATCGTATCCGGCTGGCCATTGTCCACTGCCCAGGCCGATTTCCAGACCAGCAGACGGGCCGCTTCCAATTCCATCGCCATGTCGGCGATTTTGTGGCCGATGGCCTGATACTGCCAGATCTCCTTGCCCATGGAGATGCGTTCCCTGGCATATTTAATCGATTCTTCCAACGCGCGGCGAGCCACGCCCAAAGCGCCGGCGGCCGTAGCCGGACGGCTGCGATCAAACACCTTCATGGCCGTGATAAAGCCGGTCCCTTCCGCGCCCAGCCGGTGTGTTTCCGGCACACGCACGTTGTCAAAAATGACTTCGGCCGTATCGGAAGCGTGTTGGCCCAATTTGTCGAAGGGCTGGCCAACGCTGACGCCTTCCCAATCCCGCTCCACCACAAAGCAGCTCATGCCCTTGTAACGCACGCCGGGGTCAGTGTAGGCAAACACGGTAAAAAAGTTAGCGACCGTCGCCCCGGTGATAAACGTTTTGCTGCCGTTCAGGATGTAATGGTCGCCCTCTTTGCGGGCCGTGGTTTTAATACCCGCCACATCCGATCCGGCTTCCGGCTCGGTCAGGCAGTAAGACGACATCTCGCCGCCGGCCAAACGGCCGCAATACGCTTGTTTTTGCTCTTCCGTGCCGGCAATCAAAATAGGTAAGATCGCCAGACCATTCACACCCATGGCCGTGCTCATGCCAGAGCAGCCCCAGGCCAATTCTTCTGTCACCACACATTCTTCCAACAGGCTCAGACCCAGGCCGCCATATTCTTCCGGGATGCTCATGGTAGTCAGACCCAATTCCTGCGCCTTCTTAATGACCGGCCAGGGATATTCGTGCGATTTGTCATAATGTTCCGCCTTGGGGGCAATTTCATTTTTGGCAAATTCACGGGCTAATAACTGGATCTCGCGCTGTTCCTCGGTTAGGCCAAAGCTAATACCATCATTTAAACTCATTGTGCACATTTCTCCTTAATTTGACTTTGCTGTCCGGGTTCAGGTTGCGTGGAAGCGGCTCCCTGCCTCCAGAATAATGAACGGAAGTAACCTTACAGACCCCAAGTAACCTCCCGCTTTTAGGTTGGACCCATCCTGGCGATTGGTCCAATCTGCGTCTCGCAATTTGTAGACGGTTACGAAAGGTTTCCAACGGAATTATTTATTGTTTTCCTGACCAGATTCTTCGGCCGGCGGGTGAGTGAGATACTGTTCCACTTTTTGCAGGTCGATGGTCATCAGGCCGTCTACCTGGCCGGTGTCGATGATGGCGTTGCGCGGAACCATGCCCTTCTCGGCCACCGGACCTTCGACGAAAACGCGGGACAGAGCAAACCCTGAAATTTCCCCTTCTTCGCCGATGATGATGTCGCCGATGGCGCCAACTTTGGTGCCGCCGGGTGTATCGACGCCGCGACCACGCAGTTTTTCCAGGCGCAGCCATTTATCGGCCTCATCCAGTTCTTTGTTGTCGGTCTGGACATCGGCGTTTTTCACCAGGATGGCGTCGATGCCAAAAACGACGACGCTGTCACGCTCGATAAGGCGGGATTTGCGGCTGAGAAGCCCCTCGGAACCGGTAAAGATGCCGGTAATCCAGTAGAGGTCCTGATTGATGTAGACGTCTTTGGCATAGCCCACAAGACGGCCGTCCGTAATACTGATGATCGGTTTTCCAACTAAATCTTTTCCTAATCGCATGGCGTGTCTCCCTCAAGGTGTGGGCCGGTTTGTCAGGTTTTCCGGCAATGGGCCGCCATCCGCCCGTCTATTTTGCCGGGGTAGATGGTCAACCTATCCTGTTGATTATAATGCGAGATTGGCGCAAGGCAACAGATTTTCAAACGACGGTTAGAAAAATAACGCGCCCAAACCTGACCCCAATAATGGTTTTCTTGTTTCTGGCGCGCGTGTTTGTGGATGAACTGCTAAAGCGCATCGGTGAGTTGAAGTGTATCCGGGAACGGCAAGTTGGTGAGAATGGTCAGCGCCAACAAGGCATATTCTGGTCGTTGGTCCCCAAATTCGGCCAAACGCAGGGCGCAGTCACGCAAAATGGCAGCCTGGGGTTCGCCAAACGCTTCAGGCGGCAGGTTGTCCAGGAACTGGCCGAACAGGTCAAAACCGGCATCCAGGTCGTCGCGGCTGAGGGCGGCGGCGCAGTCGGTTAAGAGCGAATCAGGAGGGGAAACGGCCGTGCTCCCCACCCCATTCCACCGCTTGTCCAGCGCCGTCACCGCTTGCGCCAGCACCGTGCCCGGCTCCACCTTTATCTGCCGCGACAATTGAATAAACGCGTGTTCTTCGCCCACCAGCCTGGCCATCGCCAGCGCCAATTCGCGCCGCAGCATCACATCCGTTTCCACATACAACATCTGCGCCAACGTGGGAGCCACCTCGACCACCTGCAATTGCCCCAACGTCGAGGCATACGCCACGCGCAGCCCATGATCCCGCTCCACTGCCAACCGCGCCAACAAGATAGGAACCACCGATTCGTCGCCCAGCGCGCCCAACGAGCGGGCGCTGTGGGCGCGAATCGAACGATAATCAGAATCCAACGCCGCCAGAAGCGGTTGGCGGGCGCGTTCATCGTGCATACGCCCCAAAGCCCAGGCGGCCATCACACTCAATGCCGGGTCGGTGCTGTGCAGCACTTCCGTCAGCGCGGCGATCAACTGCTCGTCCGGGCGCGTGCGGCCGATGGCCACAATGGCCTCAAAACGCACGTTAAACCGGGGATCGGCCAGCGATTCCAGCAATTCTTCAGTGGTCAGCAAACTTTTCGCCTGCCCCAACCGCTCCGTCATGCGGATGGTGGCTTCCTCGTCTTTGGCCAGGTGATAGCGGATCATCGACTCGACGGCCATAAATGGATTGCCGCGCAGCATAAAACCGGCAAAGGTGCCCATGCTGACCGTGCTGTCGGTTTGCACGCCGCGAAAAAAGATCAGGCTCACCAGGGGCAGCGTCATGCCTAACACAAACAGCGGCGTGTAGGGGTTGAAACTCACAAACAAAATGCTGCCGGATAAATTTTGGGCCAGATCTAAAACCCAGCCGCCGACCAGCTGGCTCAAGCCGCCGACCACGCCAATCCAGGCATAATAAAGCGCCATGTAATCGCTCTTTTTCGCCGGAGGCACAATACGCACAAACAACAGCCGGGCCGAACCAATGGCCCAACCCATGTTGGCCACGCCCTGAAAAAAAGCAATGCCCAGGGCAATTTGCAGGCTGATAGGGCTGTGATGGGGCATCAGCAGCCAAAAAACCGGCAAAAACACCCGCATCAACACGCCGGATAACATCACCGGCGTGCTGCCATACCGGTCGGCGGCCCATCCCCAGGCATACACCGATACCAGACTGCCGAGCAGCGTGCCATTTTGCAGCAAAATAACCTGGCCATCGCCCAGGCCCACCTGTTCGCGCATGAACAGTGGCAAAAACGAGGTCATCGGTGTGGTCGCCAGGGTCATCAGGGCGATGGCTGCCAGGTAATTACGAAAGCTGGTATCGCCAATGGCGTCGCGTAATTCGCGGCGCGTTTGCCGTTTGCCTTCGGTGATGGGTAGGCCGCCGGGGATAAAGGAATAGGCCCAAACGGACAAAAAGCCGGCCAGCACGCCTGCGCCCATCAGCAGCATAAAGCCGCGCAGATCTGTGGTGCGGTCGATGACAAATCCGGCCGTGGCGACGGCCAGGATGCCTACCGTGGTGGTGAAAAAATTATCCAGGGCGGAGAATTTGCCGCGCACATGGTTGGGCACGTATTCCTGCGTCCAGGGATATTTGCCGGTCTCGCCGGTGGCGCGGCAGAGGGCGAATCCGGCGACGATTAAGCCGACGTAGAGGATGGTGGGCGCTTCGCCAAAAGCGGCCAGGACGCGGGGCGTGAAGAGTAGGAGCGCGGTGATAACGGTGCGCAGCGCCCAGAAGGTGAGGAAGGTGCGTTTATAACCAAAGCGAGCGACGGCCGGGGCAATGACCAGGGCAATGAGGCCGGCGAACGGGAAAAAGGAAAGCAGCAGGCCAATTTCCCCCTTGCCCAGACCCAGCGCATCCAAAAAGAGAATAAAGACGGAGCCAAAGAAGGTAAACTGGACAAAAATGGAATTGACGGCGTCACCGGCGATGCTCCAGCGTAAGCCGCGCATTTTTTCTACGATGGTTGGCTCGCTGGATGGGATGGTTGGGGTGGTCATTTTGGTTTTGTTCTCCTATCGTTTGCCACGCTTAGACTATAACACAGGTTGGGGCGATAAAAACGAGCAACGGCCGTGCCCCGTTGGCCGCTCCGGGTAGACCTGTTACAATCCGCTTTCTATGACCAAACACAAGGATCGGGAATTTGGCCAGAATTTGTACGAACGGTTGGAAGAGATAACGGCCGTTACCACCCTCCATCGCCCCGATTTCACCTACCAGCAGCAAGTAGAAGCCGGGCGCGCCCGGGAGCTACGCAAAATGAAAAAGTTCCGCTTCCAGCTGCTGCACCGCTGGCTGACCGAACATTTTGCCCCCTGCCGTGTCGCCGACATCGCCGGCGGCAAAGGGCTGCTGGCCCACTTGCTCCAACAAAGCGGCTGGCAGGCCACCGTCATCGACCCCACCTACCAACCGCTGCCCGACAAATACAAAGACATTGCCACCGGCCAGCGCGTACGCCTGGACGCCGCCGAACAGGTCCATTACCTCAACAAGCCCTTCACCCGCGAGATGGGGCAGCAGTACGATCTGCTCGTTGGCATGCACGCGCATGGCTGCAACATCGCCATTATCGACGCGGCGGCGGCTTATGGCTGCGGGTTTGTCCTCTTCCCCTGCTGCGTCATCGACGAACCACTCATCCCACCCATTGGCGTGCATTGGTTAGAGAGTCTGGCCGAGTATGCGGTGCAACAAGGGCGGGCGGTAGCCCCCTTCCGACTCAACTTCAAGGGGCAAAATATCGGCCTGTACGACGCCGGTCGCTGCCCGGTAAAAGACGTAATCAATCTGTAGCCCCGCAGACCCCAAGGGTTTGCTCTTGAGATTTTGAATGATTGGGACATCAAACCCTTGGGGTCTAGCCCAATAAACCTGTACAAACCCCAAGGAATTGCTCTTGAGGTTTTGGACGATTGGGGCATCAGACCCTTGGGGTCTTGCCGGATCTCCGAGTTAAAGATCAACGGTTACTAAAGTGTTTTTCGCCCTACCCAAAATTGCGTTAGACTAGAACCAATCGATTCTTGTAAAACACCAGTGACCCATTGGGAGATAGGTTCATGTTTATTTTGCTGGTTCTGATTTTAATTAACGGCATCTTTGCCATGTCTGAAATTGCCGTCGTGTCCGCGCGCAAGGCGCGTTTACAGCAGCACGCCAACGACGGCAGCAAACGAGCCGAAGCGGCGCTGGCGCTGGCCAATCATCCGGACGATTTCCTCTCGACCGTGCAAATTGGCATTACGCTTATCGGCATTTTGATGGGGGCCTTTGGCAGCACCGGCATTGCGGCTACCCTGGACCCTTATCTGCAAAATTTGCCATTCGGCGCAGATTTTCATCGACAATTGAGTAATTTTTTGGCGATTGGCCTGGTGACATATCTTTCCCTCGTCTTGGGCGAACTGGTTCCCAAGCAAATTGGCCTGGGGAAAGCGGAGAAGGTGGCCGGGATAACGGCCACGCCGATGCTGCTGCTGGCGGCGGTGACACGGCCGTTTGTCTGGACTCTCAGCATTTCTACCCGCGCTGTCATGCGCCTGCTGCCCATCAACCCCTCCAATGAACCGGCCGTCACTGAAGCCGAAATCCAGATGATGCTGGAGCAAGGAACCGAAAGCGGCGTCGTGGATCCTATCGAGGAAGAAATTGTTGAGAAACTGTTCCGTGTGGGGGATTTGCGCGTCAACGACCTGATGATTGACCGCACCGACATCATCTGGTTGGACCTGGAAGACTCGACGGAGGCCCTGCGCGAGAAAATTGCCGATGGCGTGCATTCCCGTTACCCGGTAGCCAATGGGGACCTGGATAATATCGTCGGCCTGGTGTTTGTGAAGGATTTGTTGGTGCAAGCTCTGAGCAGCGAGACGCCGGAGCTAAAAATCGCTCTGAAACCAGCTCTTTTTGTGCCTTCGGGTCTGCCGGTTTATAACGTTTTGGAACGTTTTAAGGAGGCCAGGGCGCAAATCGCTTTTGTCACCGACGAGCATGGCGGCATTGAAGGGCTGGTAACGTTTAACGATTTGTTGGAGGCTATCGTCGGCGACGTACCGGAGCATGGCGACCCGGCGGATCCTATTGCCGTCCGTCGCGCCGATGGATCGTGGCTGATTGACGGCAAGCTGTCGATTGAAGAATTTAAGCTGTTGTTTGAGGTGACCAAACTGCCGGAAGAGTCGGAAAACTATTTCCAGACGGTAGGCGGGTTTGTGATGAGCTTTTTGGGCCGTGTTCCTCAATCTGGCGATCGCTTTACCTGGGGCGGTTTAACGATTGAGGTGATGGATATGGATTGGCGGCGGGTGGACAAGGTGTTGGTGAAGAAAGAAGGAGAGTGATGGGGATGGGAAACGGCCGTTTCCCATCCCACATCCCCATCGTCACTTTTGCCTGTCAAATCTCGGAGTGTCTGACGGCGCGAACCCCGACAAACACAATCCACAGCAAAGACAAACCCACAAACAGCACGCCGATGGCTAACACAATATAACTTCCCCCGCTGACGCCTGGCTCCAAAACTGCGCGATCTGGCTGCGTGGGATCATAAAACACAGCGATCCGCTGCCCGTTCGGGTAACGATCCAGAATTGCTTGCGCCTGGCGTTTGCTGCCGTAACTGTTCTCCCCAAATTTAATGGTCTGGCTTTCGTAGGAACGGCCGTCTACCGCATACGTGTATGTAACCTGTGGCGAGTACGAATCACCGCCATCCGCATCCGTGGAATAATCCAACAGGGCGTCGGTGATCTGACCCTGGACGCTGGGCCAACTGGCGCTGCTGCGGGCATTTTGCAAAATGGTCCATCCCCACCAGGAAAGCCCCACGCCAACCAGGATGAAGATGAGCGAGAAGAGCGCAGTTTGCAGGCAGCCGCCAATCTGTCCGAAGAGAGTGTTTTGTTTTTGCAAGGGAACCTCCATTTTACACGTTTAGATTGAACCAATCTCAGAAGATTGGTCCAATCTTCCGCATGCTATTTGAAATTCAATCCTTAACGATCCAATAATGTGCCAATGGCCACGCCAATGGCCATTCCGCTGCCTATGCCAATCGACAACCAGACCGCGATGTCGTCTGTAACTACGCCAATGATACCTCCCAATAATGCGCCTACCGCCAAACCGACAGCAACACCTACTGCCTGTTTATTCTGTCCCTTATGGTTCGGTTCTTGTGCCATTTTATAGACCCCCATTCATTTGCTGTACCTGACATTTGCTGCCTGACATTCCAATAAACGGCCGTTGCCCTATCTGATTGTCTTTTTTCGGAACACAATCCACCCTGCCACAATTCCCAATGCCGCAATCAACAGAAATCCGGCAAGGAAACCTGTATAAGGAATTTCTGACCCTTCATTTGCAGGTGGGGCAGAAGTCGGATAGCTTGTTTGACTGGTAGCTGTGACCGCCATAGTAGGAACGGCCGTTGGTACAGAAGTTGGCATTTGCGTAGGCATCGATGGCGTGGGTGTCAGAGTCATAACAGGGGTGGGTGTTATGGGCGGTCGAATACCATTCGGCGGAATATAAACGAACCAGGATGGTGTGCGGGGTAAACCCAACGCATAAACGTAACCAGCTTCATCTAGAAGTAATTGATTATCATCTAACCCATAGCCGGTGTATGGAGCACCCAATTGGTTTGTATCAATACCATCCTCAGAGATAAGAGTGTGAAACAAAAGTGCAGAGGAACTGTTGGAATTAATATCCCTGAAATAGAGGAGATGTACTGCCCCATCCGATGCAACCGCCATATTAAGACTAAAAATCCATCCTGGCTCAGAAATTTGTTGGGGCGTTGACCATTCTTTTCCATCATATTTTGCTAGATATAGGCCATTGGCTGTTGTAACCCACGCCGCATACATGTTTCCCTTACCATCTTTGCCTAACCGTATCTCAGCCGTCACTTCGCCCCACCGATCAGGACCAAAAGGAGCAGGCGTTTCTGGCGGGCTTGCCGTTGCCAGCAAATATGGTTCTGTCCAGCTGCCATCACGCATCATGCTTATCACAATACCCTCATCAGATTGCCAGGCGACAACTGGTTCATCTTGATCTGCAAGAATAAAGTCCATTGAATAGGCAAAAGGCGCAAAAGTGCCAATCTGTTCTGGGAGTGCCCAATCTGAGGGACCCAACCGGTGAGAATAAAAGACGCCAACCTGATCGAAAATCTGGCCCGACAAAGGGTCAATATATTGCGAGGAATTTAAAGGATGTGCCCAGGCAGCATGGACATCATTTTGAGAATCAAGCCTCAAAACGCCGTCACCACCGTCTCCCAAGCGACGTGATACATTTTCCGGTTCAGAAAGACCCTGTTGTTTTGTCCACCTTTGATAAAAGAACTCTTCATCTAATCCGTCTCCCCCTTTATAACCCAAATGCAAGACACCTTCTTGATCTAAAATTGCCTGGCTAAAGTACCCTATTCCCTCCCAATATTCAGGTTTCTGCCATTCGCCCTGGTCGTTTCGCCAAACGTGCATGCTGCCTATTGGCGCAAAATGTGTAGACCAGAGTAAATGAACTTCTCCACTTGTGCTTGCCGCAATGTCTATATTCCATGAACCATCACCAAGACGCTGGGCTTCACTCCATTCGCTGCCATCTGCCCACCCATCCGCGTAATACACACTATTATCTGTTGTCCAAAGCAGGTGAACAAAGCCCGGCTTGCTCACGCCAAGTGTCGTCCAATTAGCGCCGCTTGTTCCATTCCGCAGTCTTATACCGCTCGTCCAAGCATCTTCTACTGCCTCATAAAAATCCGAACGGATTCCTTCTTGAGGCGTTTCAACTAGTTCGCTTTGATAGGGGGGTCCATACCAATCAGGGCGTGTGTAACCACAATAAACCACTTGAGGTGATTCGCCATTATCTGGGACGAAAACTCGTCCCAGAAGTCTGACAAAACTCATATCACCAGCTTTTTGAGGATGGGCGTAATGAACGAAGGTTTCGGGAGGCAAAGAAGATTGTAAGGCATCCACTAAATGGCGCTTTTCGTAGGAAGTGTCCGCATTAAACGCGATCTCGAAATCAGTAACCAATATACTCAAGTCAGATGTTAGCAGTGGTGGGAAATCAGCAGGAAACCAATGAGTCAATACAGTATCTGCTATTTGATCATCCCAATACCCACGTTCTCTATCAAGGCTTAAATCCATTGACCAGGCTTCGGATTCGTCAAAATAATAGAAAGTGATTGGCAAATTATCATGATGCCGCAATAGAGCCTGCACACCAAAGCCCGTGTGATCCATGTCCTCATTCTCTGGACAATCAGCAGCAATAGATTCAACCGACGCTCGTGTATCCAATAAATAAACGATATCAGGCAAAAGCTGACTCACTTCTTCTAAAAATGTGAATCCGCGCCTTTCCTGCAAACGATTTTCCACTTCTATTTTGGTTAGCGGGGTTTCCACGACCAGTTCAGGTTCGAGTTGAATTTTGACTGTGGTAACAATGACATCCCGGCCATCTGGCGAAGCAAATGCGATTGTTCCCGAATACTGGACGGGACGCATTTGTTCTACGGTAACTGTCACATCAAAAGATAGATCAAAAACTGAATAACCATCTTCGAGAAGTGACGCGATGACACTGTTTTCCTTCAGAATCGGCACAAAAGGCTCAATGACGCCTGTAGGAGCACCCATTATTTCGATCGCTGTTCCAGGAGCATAAGAGCCGTATACGTAAAAATCTATCGTTTCGGTCTTCTCGTAATATTCCCAAAAACGTTCGGGACCATAGTTACGGGGAAAGGGGCTGCCTGTTAATTCCAGCCACAATTCTGATAAGCCTGCATGGAAACCTTCATGAAGTAAGAGGTAACTGCTCTGGAGGGTTCCGTTCTCGTAAGGGTCGCCTTCCCAAATTTGAACATTCCATGGGATTAACCACCCATATTGAGATTGTGAAGTAATCAAGAGGTGACGGCCGTCTTTAAGCGTTATGTTCACTTCTGCATAAGGATAATCGTCTGTCCAGCGCTGCACGAATACTGGCCTCGTACCGGGGTAAAGCGTATGCAAACTTTGCAAGATTGGGCTGATGGACGATAGCGGCACAGTAATATCCCCATCTGTCAAATTAGGTCCATCGACTGTAAGAGAGTAACCTTCGTCCCTGGGCTGAAAAGTGGACAGGCTGTAATGCGCTTGAAAGCTGTCTACTTCATTTAGATCAATCATTAAATCGATTGATGCCGGGGGATTTGTCTCTGCCTGTACATGGCTGGTTTGGAAAAGAACCGATAGTCCAATAATTAACACGAAAAACAAGATTGAAAACTTTAGATGAAGCTGATGTTTTTTTCTGATGCCCTTTGTGCAAGGGATTAATCTTCTCTCTTTCATTGGCAAATTCCCCAGCATATAATTCTCGTAAAATGCAAGACCGCAGGTAGTTTGTTATGGAATGTATGGTTTTGTTTCGTAAACGGCCGTTGCCCATCTCTCCCGATTATAACCATTCCACAATAAACCCATCCCCACATTCGCCAACTTTTTGCCCACAATCTACGGCCGTTTCCCCAACACCTTCTGCATCTGAACCGCTTCAAACGTCTGTCCGTCCACTTCGCCCACCACGCGATTAAAGATGGTAAACCCTACCCGTTGATACACCTTGATCGCCCGCGTATTGCTGGCCGGCACACCCAACCGCACCGCTTCTCCCGCATAACAATGCGTACGCACCGCAAAATCAATACACGCCGCCACAAACTCCGCGCCCAAACCACGCCCCGTCAAGGCCGGTTTCAGCCCGAATCCCAGCCACATTTCCGCCGCATTGAGCGTCTGCGGGTTAAAATCGTCATACGCCACACACTCGTCATCGGCGTCGAAAAATTCCGTCGTCAGCTCGCCCACCAAATCACCCGCATCATTCAACACAGCAAACAACCCCTTGCCCCAACTTGTCTTATCCAATAGATGATCCGCTTCATGAGCATAATCGTGGATGGCATACTCCCCGCCATACACCCAATGCGTCACAATTTCCTGCGCGTACGCTTCATTCATCGGCACAAAATAATAGTTCATCGCGCTCCGCACTCCCCACTCCGCACTCCGCACTCAAACGGCCGTTTTCCCGGCATTGGTAATCCATCCAGGAGACCAGCCAATCTTCTGCCCAAGAATCATATTCAATTGGGCCACATGCTCCTGCACATGACGCATATTATCCAGCAGGAGCGCGGCAAAGGTGAGTTCTCCCCACGGGAAAGCACACCGCTGCCGGGCCTTCTCCTCGGTCAGGCCGTTGAGTGTCAACTGGCATTTTTCGCGGGTATGCGCCAGATAGGTCCTCAGTTCGTCTTTGCTAAAAGGTCTCTCCGGAAGAATGCCTGCCGGGTCCAATTCATCCAGCGTAAATGGAGCCGGGGGCATAAACCCTGCAACCGAACCGGATAAATACAGGTCGAGCCAGAAGAGGGTGTGATACACAATGTACCAAAACTCAGCAGACCGGGGCAGTTGCGGATCGTCCCAAAGACGAATCTGCCACAGCTCATCAGGACAGGCAATGAGCACCTTCTCCAGCATATCGATGGCCGCCCCAAATTGTTGGGCCACGGCCGTTTGCCAACCAGTGTCCATGTGATACCTCCTATCGCTAAAAACGCGGCTTAAATACCCAACAGGAGATTGGAGAGTAGTCAGTAGCCGCGGTATCCCTACCGCGTATTCCCCGGAACGCGG
The DNA here is from genome assembly GCA_029559155.1 of Chloroflexota bacterium. Lineage (GTDB taxonomy): Bacteria > Chloroflexota > Anaerolineae > Promineifilales > Promineifilaceae > Leptovillus. The sequence continues at coordinate 3,855 of JAKQCM010000038.1, read as the reverse complement.
CTACAAATTCCACAAACAAACTTCGCAAATCTGTTTGCAACAAAACGCTGAGGATTTATGGCCTGTTGTACCAGGCCGTTGCGCCTGCCGCCGCCGCCCCCTGTCGCTTTGACGCCGGCGCATAGCTACACACACAGCCAATCAACGCCAGCAGCGCCCCGGCAAGAGTCACATAAAGGCCAATATCTGTGGCCGCGTAAAAACCTGCTGCCGGGGCTATCTCCACAATCCGGCGAAAGTCAAGCAGCGCCACCAACGCCGCCAGCAGCGCCAGAACGCCCCCTATGAGTCCAAACCATCGCCGAGACGCTCCCCCGAGCAGCAGCGCGCCAAATAAGAGGATTAGCCCAATAACGGCCGTCAAAATTCCATCACCTTCCCAGCCTATTTCTATGCCCTCGTAGGCAACCCCACTCAGACCAAATAGATGAGGCACGGATATCCACGGCAAAAACCCTCCAACGATCAAGGCAAACGAACCAACAAGTACCAACATTCTGCCCCTGTTCATCTGACACACCTCCCTGCAAGGGTCTATCGACCCCGGCTACCAAAACTCCGGGCGGCCTGACGCCACACCGCACGGCGCTCACACCTCCGCACGCAAATCCTTGTCTTCCATTTCCCAGGCGTGATCCAGCGCGTGAAACGCCGTGTGCCGAATCAGGTACCGCAGCGGCCACGTGCGGGCCGGTTTGCCCTGGGCATGAAACGCCTGGATGGCCTCACAATAGGCGGCGCGATGCGCCTTCAACCCCTCGTCGGTCAACATCTCTTCCAGCGGCGTGCGCACGCCGAGTTTCCTGGCCCAGTCCAGCTCCGCGGCAAACGTATGCCGGACGATGTGGTCCCGGTCGCGCCCGCCGCCGCGCGGACCTCGCCGCATTTCCGCCGACACGCGCGAACGCACCTCGTCGAAAAACGCCCAGGCCGCCTGCATCAACGCCAGTTCCCGCGCCAATGCTTCGTCCAACATGGCTTGCCGGTCGATGCTCGAAAAGGCGAACGAGATACCCCAGAAGTCGGTCGAGCTTATGCCCGGATAGCGCTCGACCACATCGACGTCGGCGATGGCCGCAAATGCCGCCTCCATGCCCGCCAGCGTCGCCACCGCTGCGTACCGCGGCGCGTAAGCGCGCAGTCGTTCAATCGCGACCGCCTCCGTCTTGGCCCCGCGCTCAAGACCGGGCCACTCCGGCGCCACCGCCACCACCTTCTTACCCTTCGGTCCAATTTCCAGCGTCACCTGCATATCATTCACCATACTCTCTCCTCATGCCACTCCGCCCAACAGCCCACAAGCGCCCTGACCAGATCATGCGCGCCCCGGGCAGGCCCTCCAGGCGCTGCCGCGCCTGATAGCGCAGCGCGTTATTGCCGCAAAATCTTCTCCATCGCTTTGCCTTTAGCCAGCTCATCAATCAATTTGTCCAGATAGCGTATGTTTTGCATCAGCGGATCTTCGATTTCTTCAACGCGAACGCCGCACACCACGCCCTTAATCAGCAAACAGTTCGGATTCATGGCTGGGGCTTGCGCAAAAAACGTTTCAAAATCGTTTTCCTGTGCGATTTGCTGCTGCAACCCCGCCTGGTCATAGCCCGTCAACCAGCAAATGATCTGGTCAACTTCTTGCTGCGTCCGATTTTTGCGCTCCGCTTTCTGCACGTACAGCGGATACACGGTGGCAAATGTTGTCGTAAAAATGCGATGTTTAGGCATTATCTTTTCCCTTGAAAATAGAATTGTCAAATCTTAAAGATTTGACAATTCTAACCCTTTTTATTCATCATGGGTCGCCTACTCATGATAACTCCTCTGAAAATAATCCACAGATTACACAGATTTCGCAGATTAGAAATAAATCTGTGCAATCGGCGAAATCTGCGGATTTTCATTCATGGTGTTGAGCCTACGCTCATGTCGTCTCCTCTGAAAATGGGACACGGATTGACGCGGATGAACACGGATAACAATCTGCAAGTTTTAGATTGGACCAATCTCAGAAGATTGGTCCAATCTGCGCCACTTAATTTTTAAGCGCTTACCAAACACCCTACCTTGGGCACGCGAACGCCGCGATAAGTCGCGCAATTGGCCACGGCCGTTTCCCCCTACCCCCGGCATTCCGGGCATCCTCTTCCATTTTCTTAAGTCGTCACACACGGCCGTTCCGCCTTCCTTTTCTCATCATCCCCACAAAATCCACACGTGTCGCCCAACTGACGCCCGGTTGTCGTAGACATGACTGCATGCTCTCCGCTATACTTTGCCTGGTTCGATAACCGCAAACGATAGAATGAGGGAAATGCAGATGAAAATTAATTCAAGCCTGGTAAAGAAGTTACGCACGGCCGAAAACTGGTCGCAAGAGCAGCTCAGCGAGGCGTGCGGGCTAAGTCTGCGTACCATTCAACGACTAGAAAACGGCGGCAATGCCTCCATCGAATCAGTTCGGGCGCTGGCTGCGGCGTTTGGGATTGACCCAAACGAGCTAATGATCGGCGAAACCGAGGCAGCTCCAACGCCATGGGATGCGGTGAAAACCGGGCTGCGCGAGTTCGCTAACTTCTCTGGCACGATGACGCGCTATGAGTATGGGTGGTTTTTGTTATTTTTTGTGGTGGTAACGGCCGTAGCCACCATCCTCCACGAAAAAGCATACCAAATTACCACCATAATCCTCCTGCTGCCCTTCCTCGCCGCAGGCGCCCGGCGGTTAAACGATGCCGGCCATAGCCCCTGGTGGCAGTTCTTCTGGCTGGTGCCATTTGGGCAGATTGTGGTCTTAATTCTGCTGGCCCAACCGGGTCGCGGGCAAAGCGACCCACCCGTGACAAAAAGTTTAGACGCCGCCTGATTCGGCTGGTATAGAGGGCCTACGGCCGTTCCCGCCACTCCGCATTCTACACTCTCCCCACGCAACGCTGCCGGGCCGCCGCTTACGCCTGCCTGACGATATCGACCGAGATCTCCACCGCCGGAATCGCGCCTCTGTTCTCCAGCCAGTGCAGGGTGTTCCTGTCCTCGGGCCAGCCCACGCCCGGCCCATATTCCGTGGCCACGCCACCTCGAATGTCGGTGATCGTGCCTTGCAGGATGTAGACGATACCGGGTCTGTCCTTATGGTCGTGAAGCGGGCCAAAGACGCCGCCGGGCTCAATGGTCACCAGCCGCATGCGCAGCTGGCGTCCGGCCATGCCCTCGATCTCCGGACCCAGGTCAACCGTGGCCAATAACGTCACCGCAACCCCTTTTGTTTCGGGCGACACCTGTTCTTGACTCATCGCGCTCACCTCTCTAACCTTCCGGGGCTGACGCCCCATCTGCCGCGCCAACCGGCCACGGCCGTTTCCCCTTCCACTTCCCACTCTCTACGCCGCACGCCCGGCATTCCGGGCATCTTCTTCCATTTTCTGACGCAGGCTCAACGGCCGCATGTCGGTCCAGACCTCTTCGATGTAAGCCAGGCATTCTGCTTTGGTGCCGCTCTTGCCGGCGTCGTTCCAGCCCAACGGGTTTTCGCGGTCCACCGGCCAGATAGAGTACTGCTCTTCATGATTGATCACCACTTTGTACATCGTCGTGTCTTCTTCATCACCCCACATCGTATCACCTCGTTTTGCAGATTGGCGAAACAAAAAGGCCAGGGACGTCCCTGGCTTTCTATCATAGGTGTTTTTGGATAGGATGGGAAGGGGGGAAACGGCCGTTCTCATCCCCCACTCCGCACTCACCACTCCGCACTCCCCACTCCGCACTCCGCACTCCGCACTCACGACTCCGGATCAAACCCGAATATGCGCAGCTCCTGATCACAGCGACACGCTTTCGCGAACCGTGCGGCCCAGGCGA
>JAKQCM010000021.1 GCA_029559155.1 Chloroflexota bacterium | reverse complement strand
AAGGCGCAGAGAAAAATCTGCGTCATCTGCGAAATCTGCGGATTTTCATTCATGGTGTTGAGCCTGCGCTCATGTCGTCTCCTCTGAAAATAATTTACCGCAAAGGCGCAGAGGCGCAAAGGTGCAGAGAAAAATCTGCGTCATCGGCGAAATCTGCGGATTTTCATTCATGGTGTTGAGCTTGCGCTCATGTTGTCTTCTTCGAAAATAGGACACGGATCGACGCGGATGAACGCGGATAGGAATCCGTGAAATCCGTGTTCATCCGTGTCCTTTTCATTGTTGGTGTTGCGCTTGCGCTCATGTCGTCTTCTTATTGTTGATCGGTTAATTGGCGGCAACAATTTCAATGGTTGGCTCGATGATGATGTCTGATTTCACCGAATTGGCGACCAGACTATATTTTTGCGCGGATTGGAGCGCTTTTTGGATGCGCGCCTCGATAATTTCCGATTTAACGCCGTTGGCGGCGATGCGAATGTGGGGCCAGAGTTTGACCTGGGTGAAAATTTCGGTGCGGTCCAGTTCGATTTGTTTGGTCCCTTCAGCGCGACATTCGTACTGCTGAAGGTCGAGTTTAAAACGTTCGCTTGCCCAGATAAACATCATCATGATGCAGGTATTTACGGCGGCGACGAAGGCGTCTTCAGGGGTGAAGACATTTTCGTGCCCCTGGGCGTCGGGCGGGGCAGAGAAGGGCATCTCCGGCCCATTGCCCATGACAATGTGCCCCCAATGTTCGCCCTGCCAGCGGACGGTTGTGTGGTAAACGGCCGTATTGCTCATCTTGTCGGCTCCAGTTCTCCCCAGAGAGTGGCATATTCGGCGGCGATTGCCTCGCGGTAGGCGGCTTCGGCGGTTGGCGGAACAGGGTTATAGATTTTAATTTCGTCTAACAGGGCGGTGATGGTTTCGGGCGACGGCCGTTTCCCGGCGTCGTGGAATTGGGCAAAAATCACCGGCAAGGCGATCAGTGTTACAGCCTGGCCTTCAATTTCCACCACCTGGACGGGAATGCCCGACCCGCAAGCGCACGATGCCACTTTAGGCTGTTGCGTGGTCAGGGGGACGGTTTCCGGCTCTACAAAGCGCCCTTCACGACGGCTCCATTTTTTGTCCAGTAAGGTGTCGACCAAATCGGCCAGGCGCACGGCCGTTTCCTCTACTGCCTGCTGCCCCGCGTTGTTCAGGCGGCGCAGCCCGGCAACTGGCTCAATGCCCAGCTCGGCCACCACATCCGTTACCACAATGCTGGCCGCCGGTTTGCCGGAGTGCATCTCAGTGGCGCGGGCGGCGCAGCGCAGATCACAGCCGTCTATGGCGATGGTGGGATAAAAACGGGCAAATGCGCGGTCGCCTTCACCCCCGGCCAAAAAGAGCGGCAGGCAAATGGTCACGGTATCTTCAGGGCGCAGCTCTTCCAATACTTTGAGCGCAGCCAGACGGGTAACGGTTCCCTCGGCCATCTCTTCGCCAGAGCAGGCGACGATCCCGACCTTCTTTTGGGGTAAATTGGGCATTATAACCTCCTACTTTTCCGGCTTCTCTTGCAGCTCATCGATCACGGCGGCCACTTCTTCGGCCAGCGCATGGGCCAACTGCAACCCGCCCTCGTTCAATTCGGCAATACCCTGCGGTTTAAACTGGCGGTTGCGGCGAAAAACGTCCAGAACGGCGAACTCTTCGGCGACGTGGCCGCCGCTTTCTTGCACCATTTTGGTCGCGCAGGCCAGTTTGCAGCCATCGATGGTGATGGCCGGATTGGCCGCTACGGCGGCGCAGGCGTTGGTTTCGCCTAGAACCAGCCGGGAAAGCGCCACCAACTGGGCGGTTTCGGGGCGCAGCGTTTCGATGACTTCATAGGCGGCCTCGCGGCTGACTGTGCCGTAGGTCTTGCCAATGCCGCTGCAAGGAACAATAACGATTTTGTCTGGCTCGCTCATTGTCGCGTCTCCGTGTCTACTTCTGCTTTGATGTGTTCCAGGTAGGCCGC
>JAKQCM010000061.1 GCA_029559155.1 Chloroflexota bacterium | reverse complement strand
CGTGGGTTGCGGGGTGGTGGTTTCGGTGGGCATGGCCGTTTCCGTAGCGGTTGGCGCGTTGGCTACGGCCGTTGCCGTGACTTCGGCCGTTTGTTTGGAATTGGTTACCTCATCCGGATCGACGGCGGCGAATGAAGGCGGCGCGAAAACAGGGGTCGCCGTCAGCGCCAGAGTAGGCGGCGGCGGCATGATGGTGTTGGTGGGTGGAATGGTGGGCAAAATGGCCGTGGGTGGCGGCTGGGTGACGGCCGTTATTTCCTGCCCGGCGGCATTTTGCTGGCAGCCAGACAGACCCCAGAGGGCGAAAAGCGTGAATAGAGTCAGGAGCAGGAGGGGAAACGGCCGTGTCACAGGGTAAATCCACTCCGTTCGCTCACCAGCGCCAGAATATCGGCCAGCAGGCGGTCGACTTCGGTTTCCAGCGCGTTGGTTTGCTGCCGCCAGTTTGCGGCCAAAGCTTGATCTTGCAGGTTGACGGCGTTGACTTTGACATTGAGCGCGGCGATGCGCACGGCCGTTTGCGCCAGCAGTGCGCCCGCCGCCGCATCGGTGATGGCGTTGAGATTGCCGACTTCCACAATTTTTTGAGCCAGGAAAATGACGTCGCGGCTGAGGTGAGCCACGCGTAAGGGAACATCACCGGCGCCGATGGTGGCGGCTTCGATAGCCGCGGCGCGGCTGGCCGGGTCTAACTCTTTTTGGCGGAAGGCGTCCATCACACGGCCGTAGGCGGCGGCATCTTCGGCAACGGCGGCCGTGAGTTTTTGGCGCAAATGGTCGGCTTCGGCCAGGATAGCTTGCGCCCGGTCTTGAACAGCGGCGTACTTTTTGCGTCCCAGGGTTAACCCGGCGACCATTTGGGTGAGGGCGGCGGCCAGAGCGCCGGCCAGGGCGGCTACCGATCCGCCGCCAGGCGCAGGGGTGGCCGCGGCGGTAGCCTCGATAAAGGCGTGCGGCGTGAGGTCGGTCATGGCTGTGGCCGGTGCTGATGGTTCGGTTTGAGTCGGCGAATCGGCCTCGGCGGCGACTTCTTGCAGGCGATATTCCAGCACTTGCTCATCTTTCAGATCGTCGATTTGCAGGTACCATTTGGCGGCGTCCAGAAGCGCTTTTTGCGGCGTCATGCCCACGAGTTCCGCTTTGGTAATGGTAAGGCCGTAGCGGGCAGCTTCGCGGCGCACCATTTCCTGCACCCGGAAGATAGGCGTTTTTTCGAAATCGGTGAGGTTCATGCTGACTTGGGCCTGGCCTTCGACGAGAAAACCTTTGGCCTGGACAAATCGGAGGCCGCCGCCGATGAAACGCACGCTGCGAGCGATCTGGTCGGCGATGTCGGGGTTGTCGGTGTTCAGGTAGAGGTTATAGGCGATGAGGAACGGCCGTACCCCAATCACAGTTGCGCCCCAGGTTCTGGCTTCGGCCGGACCATAATCCGGCAGGCGATCCGGGTTGGTTGCCACCTGCTGCTTCCATAGTTCGTATTCTCCTTTGCGGATGGCCGAAAGGGTTTTGCGTTCCGGGCGAGTGGCTGCGTCGCCGTAGAGATAAACGGCGATGCCAAGTTCGCTGCCTACACGTTCGCCCAACCGGTTGGCCAGGGCGATGCAGTCGGCGATGGAGGCGTTTTTGATGGGAATAAAAGGGCAGACATCGGTGGCTCCGAGGCGCGGGTGTTCGCCGGTATGAGTTTCCAGGTTGATGTGCTGGGCCGCAAAAGCGATGGCCTGGAACGCAGCTTCTTCCACATCGGCCAGCGAGCCAACGAAGGTGATCACGGTGCGATTGTGGTCCGAATCGGCGCTGACGTCCAGGACGTGGACTCCCGGCACAGACCGGATGGTTTCAGCAATGCCGTTGTAGATTTCGGGGTTACGGCCGTTGCTGAAATTTGGCACGCACTCCACTATTTGTTTCATCAAAAAACCTTCTCCTTCCCGCAGGCTGCCTGCGTTTGTTCCAGATTCAAGCCTGCCAATTCTATGCGTCCCGGCGGCAAATGCCAGAAATTGTAAGGCTAGTCATTATTTCGTTATAATTCAGTTAACCTTTTTGGCCGGACAGGCGTGCCAATCATTTGGAAACGCTAATCTCAATTTCATTGTTCAGGTTGTGTGCCTGAATGTTTGAGGATGGGAAGGAAATCGAGCTATGGACCATTTGCTGTTGAGTTCTACATCTGGGGTGGGAATTTTTACCATGATCATGCTGAATATATGGACCACGCTGTCCTCCGGAGCGCTAGACGGCATCATCGCCGGACTGGTCGTGGGCGCCATCGTCATTCCCATTATTCAAACGCCAGACGCACTGGGACGATCACTGTTGATCGGTCTGCTTTTGGGGTTGGGGATGGCCGTTTATCAACTGGTGTTGATCGGCCAGGTGACAGGGACCAGCATGGGGCAAATCCTTAATTCCCTGGATGGGGCTGCAGGAACCGTTGTCGGCCAATTGATCTTGAGCGCAGTTGTCTACACCGTTTACGCGATCCTTGTCGGCGCGGTCATTGGGGTTGCGCTGACAGTGCCCGACAAGGCGTTAAAGGGTGGACTCGTTGGCATTTTATTTGGAGCAATTGTTGGCGCTGTTTTCAAATGGATTTTAGGCGAAATTGGACTGGCGTTGAATCCAACCTTTTTTCGCCTCTTAACCGGCCTGTTGATTTGGGGCTTGTTGTCGGCGATTGTCAGTCGTTGAGTGGCGTTTCTTGCGCCGATGTGGATGCTTGAGTTTGGCGGCGTATGATGGCTTTTAGCCGTTCCCACTTCGCTTTAATCGGTGGAATATCGGTTTCGGCGATCGGTTGGCGGCTGTAGCGGGCCAGAAGGAACGCTTCCGTTAAATCTTCGATTTCCGGACTGGTATCTGGCCAATTCAGTTTGAGGTCGTTGGCGAATTCTGAAGGCGTTTCACTTTCCTGTCGCGGGATACCCCCTTTTTCGGCGCGTTTGAGCGTAGAAAGATAAAAATAGCGCACTTTTTCGCGCGGTGATAAGGCGTTCAGGCGCACAAAGCGCCAGGGGGATTTTGTGTTGGGCGTTTGTGACGCAGCTTGGCGGCGGGTTTGAAGGGTTTGGCGCGCGGCTTTCACTTGTGATTGAACCCCCGACCACCAGGCGCGTCCCCAGGCAAGCAGTGCTTGCCAGAACTGGCGCAGTAGAGAGGAATTAAACTTCAGGCCTCGTTCGCGGATAAAAAAGCTCACAGCGACAATACTCAAAACGATGACAACAGCCCAAAAGGCCGAAGTGAAAACCATCTGCATTGTGGGATCTGGAGCGGTTTGCTCATTTGGAAACGGAGGGAGCAGGGGTTGTTGGGGTTTAGGGATTTCGGGCACTTCTGGGTTTGTGCTTCGGAGGGGAAACAGCAAAGCCAGCAGATAATAGATGAGAAGGGATCCCAGGAAAGTAACGGCCGTTAAGAGCCACATTACCCCAAAAATGAGCGCCTGCATGAGCTGGCCAAATAAGAACGTGGATCCCACGGGCAAAAAAGCCGCTGCCACTCCAATCGCCAATAAGATGAATACCGTGCGGCGGTACCAATTGCGGCCAATGCCCGGACTTCTTACCGCTTCTTCAGACAGCCAGCGCGCTTCCAACATGGCCAGACGTCCCTGGCTAAATAGCAAAAAGCCGGTCAGGAAATACAGCAGCAATGCCCACAACATGCCGGTGGATAATCCCAAACGGCCGATTCCGGTCGTCAGGGGATTAGAGATGCTGCGCACTGTGGCAAAATCTATGCTGGTGAGCGATGCACAAAACAGCATGAGAATTGCCCCGCCTAAAAATTGCTGGACAAAATTGTGCTGCAATGCTTTGCGATCGATGGGCATGGGCAGGTTGGCTTCCAATCGTTCTCCACGCGGGGTTGTGTAGTATGCCTGCTCGGCCAGATCGGGCGATAAACGAATGAAGAGGTTGCTGGTGGTGACGGTGCGATACCAAACCGCGTACACCAATATCACTGCGCCGATGAAATAGGGGTCGGATATCAGGCGCAGCGGTTCAAACAGATACGTTGTCCATAATTGCCATGAGGGCCAGTTGCCTTGGACTATCCAGGTGAACAGGCGAGTTAACAACAGCAAGAAAACGAGTTCGGCAGCGCGGTAGCGGGAATGTTCTACCAGGCGGCGGTCTGGATGTGTGAGCCAGACGGTGGTGGCGTAGCTTTCCAAGGCGACGAATAAGCCTAAAAACATTATTAACGACCAGGGACGGCCGTTATCGGCGACGCCCAGAACGCCTATGAGAGCGCCGAGTAAAGCGAGGGTGTTGGTGATGAGCAGCGCGGGCTGGATGATGGTGTGCGACCATGAGGCGACGGTGGGCGGCGGCGTGTCTGTGGGTTGGGTGGTTGGTTTCGTGGTCATGGTCAGGTGGGAAACGGCCGTTGCCATCGTTCCAGATCGCGTTTTTCCGTGACATGATACGCGGCAAAGCCCAAATGTCGGGCGCGTTCGCGCACCCGGCTGAATTCGCTGTCTGGTTCTATAACCAACAGGATGGGGTTGAATCCGGCGCGTACCAGCCGATGCAGGGTCTGGCAGCTAGCCTCGCTGCCGCTGGGATTGATAACCAGGATGGTGACGCCCCAGCTTAAATCCAGGCAGGCTGTGGCCGCCCATTGGCTGAAAGGAACCGTCTCTCCAGCTTCCAGGCGGGCCAACTGCTCCAAAATTTTCATCAGGTGTGGGCGCCCAGGACGCGGTGGAATTGCCGGAGGTAAAGCGACCTGCGAGGTTTGGGCTGTCTGGGAGATAAGCAGGCGGCCGCTTTGTTCATCAAATTCGATGGGTTGGCCTTCTGACTGGTGCAGCGGGTCGATTCCGTTGCTTACCAGACCAACCGGCTGGCGTAAGTCGACCAGGTGGGTGGCCAGGGAAGCGGCCACTTCGATGGCCCATTCGATGGTGTAGGCGCGATCTCGGCCAATGTAATCGCCGGTGTGTAAATTGAGGAAGACGGCCGTTTCCAAGGAAATCGCCGGTTCATATGTCTTAACCAGTAACTGTTGGCTGTGCGTATGGGCGCTGGCCTTCCAATTGATCTGCCGCAGCGAATCCCCGGAGCGAAACTGGCGCACGCCCATCGGCCGCGCCGGGTCTTCAAACAGGCGTTGGTGGCTGCCAATCACGCCGAACGGCAGCCTGGAAGGCAAATTTAGCTGGCTCAGGGTCCAAATGCGCGGATAAACCGTCAAATAATCGGCCGGCAAGCTGCGCGCCTGTTCGGCAAACAGACCGAATAAATCGCTCGTTTTTAGGCGCATGGGGCCGAGACGATAATAGCCCCGGCGGCGCGTTTGCACAAAGTAGGAAAATTCAGTTGTTTCATGGCCGCGCAGGGAAAAAACACGATTTGTCGCCTGGCGAGTTTCCAATTCCACCGCCACCGATTCACGCAGATGCAGCCAGGGCACGCCCAGGCGGCTTTTATTTTCCAGGCGCAAGACAATCTGTACATCTTCGCCCCAAAAAGCGTGATCGGTGAAGTCGCGGCGCGCCCAAATATGGCCCAGGATGCGCGGCGTATACCACCGGTTCCAGGCGTAGAGGCCAATGCTGACGTAAACCAGATAAAAAATGAAATCAACTTTCAGCAGAAAGGCCACGAGCATTAAGATGATGATCAGGCCGAAGAATTGCCCCATAAACGACTTACCTGACAGTGCATCTACCCGTCACCGCAAGATGCACGTTACAACTGCGGTTATCTGAATTATGCCGACAAACTGGTTAATTCGCCGATATCCAGGCTGGTATTGTTGATGATGCCCGCCAGGATAGATTCAATTTTTGTGCCGCGCAGGGCGCTTTCGGGGTGGACGAGGCAGCGATGGGCCAGGATGGGCGTCGTTAGTTTTTTGATGTCGTCGGGCAGCACGAAGTCGCGCCCCTGGAGGGCGGCGTAAGCTTGAGAAGCGCGATAGAGGGCCAGACTGCCGCGTGGACTTGCGCCTAGCAGCAGGTCTTTGTGGCGGCGAGTGGCAAATACCAGGCGCACAATATATTCACGGAGAGTTTGATCGACGTGGACCTGCCAGACTTGGGGCAGAAGATCGGTTAGTTGACGGCCGTCGCTAACAGGCTGTAATGTCTCAATCGGATGGACGCCACCCAGATTGAGCAGCATCTGGCTTTCGGTGGTTTCGTCCAGGTAGCCCAGGCTTAATTTGATGAAAAACCGGTCAAGTTGGGCTTCTGGCAGCGGGAAGGTGCCTTCATATTCCACCGGGTTTTGCGTGGCCATGACAAAAAACGGCCGTTCCAATTCTCGCGTCACGCCATCTACCGTCACCTGCCGTTCTCCCATCGCCTCTAAAAGCGCCGCTTGGGTGCGCGGCGTGGCCCGATTGATTTCATCGGCCAATAAAATGTTGGTGAAGGTTGGCCCGGGGATGAACGTGAACGCCTGTTGGGTTTGGTCAAAAACAGAGACGCCGGTCACGTCGTTGGGCAGCAAGTCGGGGGTGCATTGCAACCGCTTAAAATCGACGCCCATGCTGATGGCCAAAGCGCGGGCGAGCATTGTTTTGCCCACGCCGGGCACATCTTCTAACAAGACGTGGCCTTCGCATAGGAGAGCAACCAGCAGTAGTTCCAACGTGTCGCGCTTGCCGATGATGACGCGTTCGACGTTGGCAATAATTTTTTGGGCAAAGGGTTTGATTTCTTGGGTCATAGCCCATATCGTATCAGAGAGATCAGGGGGCGGCAATGGGGGAAAGAGGGGGGAACGGCCGTGTTTACCAGGGCAGCATCTGCCAGAGCAAAAATAGCTGCGGCAAAATCATCCCGCCCAAGGGGGCGCGGTACTGCCAACCCAAACGGTCGATTAAAATGTAGTCGGCGATGGCCCACAAGCCGAAACAGCCCACAGCCATCAGGATGATGGCCAGGGCGATGCTGAGTAGAAGGCAGGTTTGGGCGCAGCCCAGGCTGCTGCTGGGCATGACGCGCACTTTGGAGCGCGCCTCCGGCTCGGCGACGGGCATGTCGATGACGCGCGGGCGGGTGGGTGATGGCGGCGGCGGTGCTGCGGATTGGAGACGGCCGTTGCCCGTGCAGCCAAAGGCCGAGCATTTGTTGCCGTTGGCTTCCCAACAGGCGGCATGATGGCGCGCGCCATCTTCGGGGCAAATGACTATTTCGTCGCCAGCGACAAAGGCTTCTTTGCACAGCGCGCACTGCTGGTCCAGAAAAGCGGAGGTTTCGCTGACTTTAAGCGGGCGGATCATGAGGGGGAAGTCCTGTGATTCGTAACCTGTAAGCCGATGAACCATGGATTACGGTTTACGAATCACGGTTAGCCGACCTGTATCTGGTCCAACAGCCACTGCCAGAGCCGCTGCCAAAAGCCGGGCCGGCGCATTCGTTCCACTTCGCGGGCTTGTTCGGCTTTGAGGCGTTTGGTTTGCTGGCTGACGGTGGGGCCACGGCCGTTTAAGGATGGCGCAGGCAGGTCGGAGTAGGTAATGGTGAGGGCGGGGTCGCGGTTACGGCCGTAGACGTAATTTTCGGTGCATTCGCAGCCCAAAATGGCGCATTTGCCGCCGCTTTGCTCCCAACAAGTCTTGTGGTAGAGGGTGCCGCACTTGGCGCAAACAACCGGTAGAAGCGAACGCTCGCGGATATTGTTTTCCACCGCGCCAGCGCAGATCGGACAATGGAGGCTCAGGCGATTGGCTTCGCTGATGTCGTCGTCCGTTATTTCGATGAAGGGTAATTCCTTTTCGTCCATTTTATTTGTCAGTTTGATGGTTCGTTAGATTGTTGGTTTGATGGTTTGTTATCTTGATTGAAGACCCAACGAACCAACGTGATCGTCCATCAAACAAATGAAACTACCTACACAGGCTAACTTCAAGCATCTTCTAAATTATACACGAATCGGCAAGCACTTGGGTGGAAAACTACCAGGAACGCGCCGCCCAACTGGGCCATTCATAGTCCACCGGGCTGACGCGCGTTTTTTGCCGGTCCCAGCAGAAAAAGCCGCTTTTGTTGGCCTGTGGGTCCAGCACGAGGGCGATGTGCCAGATTTGGGTGAAGAAATTTTGGTGGATGAATTGGTCCATGCCGGATAAAAAGATGCCAAACCCGGGGTGGGTGTGGTACCAGCCGACCATCACGGCCGTTTCATCCGGGTAGCGTTCTCGCAGTTTATCGTTCATGTAGCGCCAGCTTTCTGGCGTGTAGGTAACGCTGGCGCCTTGCATGACGGTATATTTGGCGATGATGGTGTCGATGATGTGGACGACGTAACGGCCGTCTGGTTGCTTTTCTGGGCGTGGACCGACGAGTACGCCGGCAACTTCCCGGTTGGGGCTGCTGAGAGCGTGGGCCTGAGCGGCGCGAAAAGCAGGTTCGTCCATCAAGATATCCGTAGCCATCCAGGTGCGCGAACCAATCGGCAGTCTGCGCCCGGCGATTTGCACCCGCGCCCGGCTGGGGGCGATGATGGCCGCGTCTGGCCCTTCGCCGGTGGTCTCTTCCGGTTCGGCGTATACCGGCTCGGATTCGGCGACCAGGACTTCGGGTTCCGTATCGTCTGGCGCGGCGCTTTGTTCCGGCATGGGCTGTGGCTCAGGGGCTGGGGGCGTGACGGCCGTTTCCGTTTCCGGTTCATCCGGTGTTTCAAGCTGCGCGTCCGAGGTTGGCGCGGGCTCGGCCGGCAAAATAATCGCCTGTCGCCGCCACACAGCTTCCAAAGAGCGGGTTTCTCCCTGGCGATCCAGCACGGTCACTTCAATCTCGGCTTTGTCTTGCTCATCCAGCTCCAGCAGGGTGATGGCTTTGTATGCGTCCCATACATCTGCTTCTAATTCATCGGCGAAACTTTGCAGATCGTCCAGGGTACAGTCGGCCAGGGGTTTGACACGGCCGTCAACGGTCACTGTGTCTGGCGGCGTCAGCACCACCGTCACCGAAGTGGATTGGCCGGATTCGGGCACTTTAATGGTTACAATTGCGGCGTAAACAGGTTCGTCGGTCATAGTTTTCTGAAGAGACCTGTCAGGTTTCTAAAACCTGACAGGTCTGAATGTTTTTAGGGAATTAATTCGATTTGCAGCTCGCACGGGTCGGTGCTGACTAAGCGGATGTTGTTGGAATCAACGGCCGTTAAGCGCATATCATACAAGCCAGACGTGTAGTTGGTGGTATCCCAACGCGCCAAAGTGCCCAGAGTGGTTCCCCGGCTCAGTGTGCGCAGTGGAACCCAATTATCGGCGCCAGACGGCCGTGCTTCTACCCGATACCGCGTCGCGTCTGGGTGGCTGGCTGTGCCAATCACTTCAATCGTCGAACCAACCGGATACCGCTGCCCGGTTAAGGGCGATAAAATGCGCAGGCGCGGGTCGGGGCAGGCAGCGGCATTGCTGGTCGCCAGTGACTTATCGGCCATCATCAGCACCACGTTTTCCAGGCGGTTGACCTGTTGGCTTAGCGGCAGAACCCAGCCGACGAGCAAAAAAAAGCTCAGAAGCAGCCCCAGGCTGCCGACAATCAGGCCAATGCCGGGGTTGAATGATGGTTTGGCGGTGCGCGGCGCGTAGACGGTGGTTGGTTCTGGGGAATGAGACGGCCGTTTGCTCTGGGCCAGTTCGGCTTCGCTGGTGTCTTTCCACACCGACGTGCGCACCACGCGCCAACGTGCATAGGGCGTCGGCTGGCTGTCTAGCAGCTCGTAAAAGCCGGCAAATGGAACCAGTTCCCCATTTACCCAGCCAAAAAAGCAGGCTTCATCGCGGCCTGGATCCACCACAAGACCAACGTGCCAGGGCAACGTAAACGCCGCCGAATGCACAACCACATCGTCGCCGGAATAAAATACGCCCAGATTGGGGTGCGTATGAAACCAGCCCACTATCTCCAGGTTGGGGTATTTTGTCTCCCGGTCCTGGCGGAGCTGGCTCCAGGTGTCGGCCGTAAAGGTAAAATGCACCGGCCCATGGTCAGCGCTGACAACGGGGAGGGCAGCCTGGATTTCGACAAAGAGTTGTTCCTGGTATTGGAAGGCGCGCCCCAGAAGTGCGCCGCCCAATTCGGTGTACAGGTTGGAACGGCCGTGACTGTCGATTTGTTGCAGCGCCGCCTGGCTAACGATGATTTGGACCTGTCCGGTTGAGGGGACACGGCCGTGCAAATAACACTGCTCGTCGAAGTTTGGCGGTTGTTTGGTTCCCAGCTGGCGCAGTTCGGGCGGCGTTGTTTTGATGGGTGGGGTGATGGGTTTGTCGTCGTCGCCGGGGGTGGGGGGAACGGCCGTTTTAGAGGATGTTGATCCCAAAGTCATCGCCCTCTGCCTCCGTGTTCCCAAGTACGATCAACTCTTCAAGCGACTGGCCTTTCAGGCTGCGTTTATCCACCGGGAATAAACCTTTGTTTCGCAGCGCCCAAGAAGCAGCTTTAGAGTTCATCGGGTCACGTGGGTCATAGTTCTTGTATTGAACCATTTCTCCCAGCGTTAGCAGCAGTTCGTCTAACGTTTTTGCGGCCCACCACGCGCCGATGCAAACCGCACCGGTTATGTGGATATTCGGATGGAAAATTGGCGTCATCCATTTTAACTGCGGTTGTTTCAGCGGGTATTCGGCGTGCAAATAAATGCTCACCTTATGATCCTGGCGGTAAATTGGCTCGCCGCTGGTTTTGATATTTTCCACGCCTCGGCAGGTGAATTGGATCAGATACTTTTCCGGCGGGTCACCTTCTGTGCTGAGTACGCGGATAAATTCACTGCGGTTGACCAGTTCACGGATGTTTTTGTAATCGTTGCGCAGCCGAGTCTCTCGAATGTCGAATGCCATGTTTGCCTCAAACGATGAACAAGAAACGATGAGCGAAGAACACAGATTCATCGCTCATCGCTCAATGCTTTCCTGAAACAAGTTACCCGGCGGTAACTTCGGGGAATAAGCTCAAGATGTCGTCTTCTTGCACGCCGGCGTCGGCCAAGGAATCGTCCTCGGACAGACGCTTGCCAGAAGCGCGGTGATCCAGCCGGTAGGTGATGGGGTTGGCGCCCTGGTTGGTGGGCAGGCCCATTTTGCTGACCAACGCCGGGATCAGACGGCGCATGGGCACGTCGGCCGGAAGTTCAACCGGGGTTTTTTTGGAACCGGTGGGATCGTAAATGATTACTTTGATGCTAGCCATTTGTTTAAGCCTCCATTGTTTACTAAGCAAATATCACTGTTAATTACGAAAATTTATGGGCAGGGTTGCAAGAACCCGCGCGTTATGAAAATGTTAAAAATGTTTCTACATCTCCGGTTAGTTCCAGGTAGATGCGTTCGCTCCCGTTGCGGGCGCGAATAATACTCAGAGGGGGGATGTCGATTTGCGCCAGTGGGCGATCTAAAAATGTTTCCGTGCCGCTGATGCGATGGGTCAGGTTCATGTCGCGGTGTCCGCCGCAGTTGGGGCAGTCGGCGGCGTTTTCGTACAGTCGGGCCATGCTCTTGAAGATAAATTCTTCCTGACCACAGTCTGGGCAACGCATGGAAACGACCAGTTCGCCATTAAATTCTAGCACAGTTCCCGGGCCGAGTCGCTGGCGGGCTTCGGCTAACAATTCACCGATGGTGGTAACGGCCGTTTCTACCCCTGCCAGTTCTTCTATCGGCTCCAGCCGGTTGTGGCTGAGGCAATCTTTTTTCACCGGGTATTCGGTGGTGTAGATGTCGTTGGTCAGGCCGTTGATGATCATCGCTTTGCCGGGTTGGACTTCCAGGCCGTGCAGCAGTTTGAGCGCTTCCTGGGTTTGAAAGGCGGCTACGATAGAAGCGCTGGTGGGTGTGGTGGGCACTTTGCCCTTGAGCAGATTTTGCCGCGCCAGCAGCGGGCAGGAGTAGCGCAAGCCGATAAGCTGGTAGTCCATGTCGGTGAGGGTGCATTCGTAACACGCGCCCTCGCCGGGCCAGAAGACGCGCACGATGCCCATCAGCTCCTCAATGGCCCCATCAACCCAGGGCTTGCCGATGGCCCAGCTCATGCGATTGATAGACAGGCGCGCTTCGCGGTTATCCAGGCAGCCGATGATGACGTCTACGTGGCGGAAAACGCCCATGCCCAGCTCGAAGTTAATGTCGCCGTGCCAGGTGAGTACGTTAACGTCGGGGTTGAGTTCTTTAACGGCTTCGGCGGCGGCGTCTACTTTGCGACGGCCGTTATCCTTCGCCCGGAACAACACCGACCGGCTGAGGTTGCTGTCTTCGATGGTGTCAAAATCGGCAATCATGAGATTGCCAATGCCCATTAGCGCCAGATTCTTCAGGACTTCGTTGCCCAAAGCTCCTGCGCCGACCACCAGGACGCGGGCATTACGCACAACTTCTTGCTGCCACCAGCTGATGTAGCTGAATGTATGGTACCGGTCGGCATCGGGATCGGTGATGACAATGGTTTCGGGTTCGCTCATAGTTGCCTTTTGCGTGTAGAGTGTAGAGTGTAGAGTGGTACTCTCTATCTCTACACTCTACACTACACTAGATTGGAAATAAAATTTTGGGTGGCCACCAGAGCGCCGCTGGCAGTATAGGCCAGGCCGATGCCCACATGGGTCCACAAGGGATTTAATAAGTTGCCACGGTGATTGCTAAATTTGCGCGGCTGGTTCATAAACTTGTTCTGGATTTCGTAGATGCCGGCGTCGCTGTGGCTGGCAGCGCCATACACAATGCCGATGTTTTCGCCGCAAGCCAGATATTGGATGCCGTAACGGGTCAATCGCTGCGCTGAAGTTACGCCATCCGGCGAGGTGTGGTCAACATACTGTCGTTTCAGCATGTCGGCAGAATGCCCGCGCGCGACGGCCGCTAATCCCGGATGCCATTTCAACTGGTTGTTGGGCAGCCAGCGCAGCAGGTTTTCCAAACGAGCGGCGTTGACCAGATTGAACATGAGCGTTTCTAAGACGTCCAGATCGGGCGAGGCATTGGGTTGGGGGGGCACGGCCGTTAAATCATCCAGCGTCACCTTCACCAACCCGGCCGACACCGTCGGCAGGGCCGCTGCGATGTCTTCCTCGGTTAATCGTAAACGTTCCACGATACCCGGTGTGTTAGCCTTTGCCTTCGGGCGATAATGTTCTGTAGAACGGCAGACGGAATTCAGTGCGATCGGCGTTCAGAGTGACCGATTTGCGCTCGATTTCGTTGTTCATCTCGCGGGGCCAGGTCACATCTACGTCATAGGTCAGGCCAGAATGGATGCGCACCGGTAATTCGCAGAGGAAATTGCCTTCGCGATTGGTGGTTCCGGCCACGTAGCTCTTAATGCCCTTGCAGGTGACGCGCACTTGCAGCCCATACAATCCTGGGCCATCCGGGTATTCTTGCACAATAACGCGCAGCTTGGTGGCCGCCATCGGTTCCTTGCGCCCAAATGAAGTCCGCACGTTGTCGGAAAAATTGGTGCTGCTGTCTGGTCCACCGGGCGTCACAACCCGCGAGGCGGGCGGTGGCGGCGTGGGTGTTGTTGGCCGAGTTACCTGGTCCTGGGTAATGCGAATGGATGGCATGCGGGTGACGTTGTTGGGCAGCGGTTCCTGGTGGAGGTCGTCTTCGGTGATGGTGAGAGGGGCGCTGCGGGTAACGGCCGTTCCCGGCACATCTCGCTGTTCATCCTCCTCAATCCGCACTGTATTTCGCGCCACTTCCGGGTAATTGACCGGGATGGGCGGGCGGAAATACGGCGGCAGCGGCGGAATTTCGCCGGTTGGCGGCATGGTGTCCAATGTTGGCGTGCCTGAAGTTGCTGTGGTGTAGGCCAGTTGGCGGCCAAGTTTGTCCCGTTCCGTAGCGCTGCGCTGCACCTGCTGGCGCAGGAAATGAGCCGTCTGTTTGACGACCAGTCCGGCAGGGCTGTAGGTGTCGGGCGGCGAGGCCGGGTCGAGTTGATGCAGTGGATATTCGGCTTTCCAGGCGAAAACGGCCGTGGCCAAGGACAACCACTGGATTTCGGATTTCGGATTTGGGATTTCGGATTGGGCCGAGGCGGCGGCCAGGGCCGCGACTTCGCTGTTTTCGGCCAGGCCGGAGGCGTCTAGCAGGTGATGGAGGGCCAGGCGCACGGCCGTTTCCTGTTCCATCAGCCGGGCAAAGTCGTTCAAGGTCGCGTCGTCCACGGCATTGGTCACACGCAGCAGCGCCTTCGCCCGCGATTCCGTAAACGCCGCGTTTTCGGTCAGATCGGCAATCAGCCAGCTTCGCAGCCGCTGGGCAAACAGGGCCAGATGGTCGCCGTCCGGATTGGTCTGAATTAATTTTATGGCAAAATCCGGCATAGTTGCTCCTCATACAAACAGAGACTGGAGAACTGGAGACTGAAGATTGCGTAAAATCTCTAGTCTCCAGTCTCTAATCTCTAATCTCCAGTCTCCAGTCTCCCAAATTCTTAAATCGCCAGACTCGTTTCCAGCTTGTGTAAACCTTCCCAAACGCGCATCAGGCTTTCCAGGTCGGAAACAGATTCCAGGTCGATTTCCATCGCGTCGCGCAGTTCCTGGCTTTGCAGGTTGCGGTCGTGTTGTTTCAGCATGGGTTTAACGAGATGGTTGTTAAAATCTCGTTCGGCTTTGGTGGCTTCCAGCCAGAAGAGGCGGCGCAGGCGTGGCAGCAGTTCATCATCGCTGAACAAATCGTCGATGATAGCGGCGAAGATGCGGTTCACCTTGACGGCTACATTGTCCAGCATGTCGGCGTAGCTGGTTTCCAGTTCGGCCGCCGGTTTGGTTTTGGCCACCGGTTCGTCGCCCAGGAAGCTGATGTCGAAGTCGGGCTGCGCCTGAGTCATCGGCTCGTCCAGGATGTTAATGGCGAATTCTTCCTCGGCGGGTTGGGGAGCAACGGCCGTTTGGCTGTTTCCCGATGTCGCCGGGGCCGGTTGGCTGGCAGCCAATTCACGCCGCACCGCTTCCGGTCCCAGTAGGGCCACGTCCAACAAACGCTCATTGGTCGGTAAGGCCAATTCGCGCTCGCCCTGGTCAAGTCGATCATGCACAGAGCGGTCCGGTTTCATCAACTCATACATCGTTGCCTGACGGCAGATGTGGCGGAAATTCGCCCCCACCTGGCCGATGATGGCATTGTAAGCGCCTTCCAGGTCCAGCGCGTCTGAGGCATAAGGCAGCGTATAGTTGTAACCCTGGCCGTAGCTCGCGCGCGCCAGCCGGCTGTAAATTTCGTGCGCTTCCAACGTGCGCTGCAATTCCGCGCCCATCACGTCGGCCACTTCCGGCATAAACTTGGAGACAGAATCCTGCATGATCAATTCCACCTGGTACAGGATGCGCTTGATCGGGATTTCGATGCCGCTGGTGCCCCAAATCAGGTTGTCGTAAGTTACATCGCGGTCGTCCCAATACTCTGTGCCATAACTCTCCAGCAAAGTCTCCACTTCGCGGCGCACGGAGTCGCTGACCATGCCCTTGACCCCTTCCAGTGTGGGGCGCAGCAGGTTGCGGAAGCGAGTATCGCTGTTGGTGCGCATGCTCAGTTCCAACAAGGCATTGTGGAAGGAGCGCGGCAGCTCTTTCTGCTGGCGCACCAGAACGTTCTCGAAGCGGCGCTCTTGCAGTTGTTCCCAGCTGTTGGCAAAGGGCGGCTGCACGCCGCGCGCCGCCAACTGCTTTTCGTAATAGAAGCGCAGCGCTTGCAGGGCATTGCGGATGCGGGTGGCCGCCTCGCGCAGTTGGCCGCGCACACGTTCGGTTTTGATGAAGTCTACCAATCGCTCACGCAGCAGACTGACTTCGCTCAGTTTGAGCAGCGCCTCTTTGGTGTCCGGTTCCAATGGGTCGCCGTTGTTGATGGGACCAAGCTGGTCTTTGAAGACCTTCAGGATGCGCTCGGTTTCGCTGGCGAACTCTTCCGGCGCGTTGTTTGGATCCTGAACATATAGTGCGGGTGGGGCCATCACCAGGAAGTAGGGCCGGTTGTGGCCGCGGTCGCGGTATTTTTCCCAGTAGTTGGGGGCGATGTAGCGCGTGACTTCTTTCACTTCCAGTTCCGCCTGCGGCAGGCCGGAGTTCAGGCGGTCGAAGGCTTGCCGCACGTTGCCGCCGTTGACGGCCAGGAAAATCTTGGAGGCGGCTTCGTCCAGATCGGCCCCAGTGAGGCCGAAGAGGCGGTTTTCTTTGATCCAGTTGACGGCCGAAAGCGACTTCATCTCGTCCACGCGTTGCCGCCCGGCATCGGTCACCAGGACGATCATGGCGTCTTCGCGCTTCATTTCTTCCAGGGTGATGGCTTCGTGGAGCTTCATGCCCGCGCCCAGACCGGGCACATCGACGATGCGCAGGTAGCCGTTCATGAGCAGGTTGGGCAGGCCAGCCTGCGGATGAATCTTGAAGGTGGCGGCTTTGACCAGACGGATTTGCCGCTGGGTGCTGCCTTTGAAGCCGTCTTCGCGCAGGTGGCGCAGGGAGTTTTCGTCTTCCAGAGCCAGACTCATGGGCGGGGGCGTGCCGCCGTTTTTATACAGTTCTTTGTTGTGGTCGTAGGAATCGAGGCAGTCTACCAGGATGTCCAGGTATTCGTCGCGTTCGGTTTTGGCGTTGTCTTTGCCAGCTTCAACGACGGCTTTGATGGTTTCGCGGGCCTGGTCGCGTTCGCCTTCGTTGGTGATGTCGAACCCATCAATCTCGGCCAACTGGCAGAGACGGCGCACGCGTTCGGCGAATTCGTCTTTGCTCCAGTAGGTGAGGATGAGGGATTCGGCTTCGCCTTCGGGGGCCTGCTCAATGTAGACGATGGTGCCGGTAACGGCCGTTACCGCTCCGGTAGGCAGCAAATTCCGGCCCAGCAGCGCGTTGATGAGCGTGCTTTTGCCCACGCCAGTGCCGCCAAAAAAGACCAGCGTGTAGGTGCGCTGGCCCAATATTTTTTGCGCCTCGTCGATGCTAAACTGCGCTTGTGGTACGGCGCGGATTAAATAGTCGCGGGTTCCGTCTATGGTGCGCTGTAATTCGACCCAGGTATCAACCTGAACTGGGCTGATGTGGGGCAGGGTTTGCAAAGACGCGCGTAATTCTTCGTATTTGTCGGATTTCTTTGAACTCATGATCTATTCCTTTTTATAAGAAACTGAAGCGGGGAGATTGGCAAAAACGGGTATCTATTTTGCCTACCTCTGCTCACTTTGGATGCGTTTTCTCCTGACGCCATGTACCCATTGTACAATACATTCCTTTATACGTGACCGTTTACAAAAGGTTGCAGAGGGGCGTGAGGAATGGGGGAAACGGCCGTTTCCCTATAAAATCCGTGCCTGCTGCCTCTGGCAGCGCCTGTTTTTAGCTGGACGGTACATAAGGGTGTGGTTACTTTTGGTGTAAAAGTCTTTGCCTGTGCCGGAAAATCCAACGATGATCCCTCCAGGGTTGCCCTTTTGGGGACTGTTTCGCCAGTTTATCAGCTAGGGCAGTCAATCGTTGACAATCAGCCTCGGTTACG
>JAKQCM010000015.1 GCA_029559155.1 Chloroflexota bacterium | reverse complement strand
AGTAGTAGGAATTCAGTTGAATAGTGGGTTTCATGGAAGATCGCATGGTTTTACATCAATGGGTTTTGGCCGAGTACCAGGATGTATTGCTGTCTTTGCCAGACGGCGCAGTGATAATAGATACTATGGGCGTTATTGCCTGGGCGAACCCGGCCGCGCTCTTTATCTCTGGGTACACGACAGATGAGTTGCTGGGTGAGCAGGTTGAAAAGTTGATTCCGGAACGCTTTCAATTGGCTCATTTGGTGCATAGATCTGCTTACAATGATCATCCCTGGCCTCGGCCGATGGGGACGAGTGGTGAATTGGCCGTGCAGCATAAACAGGGCTATGAGGTGCCGGTGCAAATTAGCCTGATTCCCTGGCAAACGCAGGAACGGATGTTTGTAACGGCTTTTTTGCGGGATATGAGTGGGCAAAAAGCGCTGGAAACGGCCGTGCAACAAGCCAACGAACGGTTGGAACGAGAAGTAAAGGAACGGACAGCTGATTTGGTGGAGGCCAACCAAAAACTTCGTGAAGAAATTTTGGAAAAGCAGCGCGTCGAGTCCGAACTGCGCTTGTTAAGCGCAGAGTTGGCCAGGCGGCAAGAACTTTTGGCAGAAGAGCTGCGTTCCTTGGAAACATATTCACGGTCTCCAGCATCGAAAATCACCGCACGCTCTTATCAATTATTGCCGCTGGACGAAAGTTTACCGGAAACTTTTCGGCAGCTAACCATGGAATATGAATCTGTATTAGAGATGGCTTTACAGATAAAAACATATAAAAGTGATCGGAGTTTGTCGGAAAAACTGCGTGCGCTGGCCGAACAGCTCGGTTCTTTAAATGCCGGGCCGCAAGATGTGACGCATCTACACAGTCTGGCGTTGACCCAAAAAGTGACAGGCGTTCCCCAGTCTAAAGCGGCCATTTATTTTCAGGAGGGCCGGTTGTTGGTGTTGCAGTTGATGGGGTATCTGGCAGCCTATTACCGCAGTTATTCTTTGGATTTTTTGCGTAAACACACATCTGCCAATGACGCCGCAGATGTATCCTGGGACACGGAGGATCGAGATCATGGGGGTTGAATATATTCTCAAACTATATGTCACAGGTCAGACGCCGCGCTCACAGCGGGCCATTGAGAATTTGTACCGGACATGTGAGGAAGCGTTAGACGGCCGTTACAACATTGTCATTATCGACGTCTTAGAAAACCCGGCCTCAGCCGAAGAGGAAAAGATCATGGCCACGCCAACCCTCATAAAAATTTCTCCCCTCCCTCTGAGACGAATCATCGGCGATCTATCTGATACGGAAAAAGTACTTGCAGGGCTTGATTTATCTACAAATCATGCGCGTCCAGCGCGTAGAGGAGGCCACCCAGAATGAATGACAACCCATTAAACCCGATTAGCAAAATAAAAACAGGAATTCCCGGATTTGATAACATCACCCACGGCGGCTTGCCCAAAGATCGTACAACATTAATTTCCGGCACAGCTGGCAGCGCAAAAACCGTTTTTGCCGTGCAATTTTTAGCCGCCGGCATCGAAAAATCTGATGAAGCTGGCGTGTTTGTTACCTTCGAAGAATCACCCGCCGACATCCGCCAAAACATGGCCAGTTTTGGCTGGGACATTCGCCAGTGGGAAGAGCGCGGCCAATGGGCTTTTGTGGATGCTTCGCCGCAAATTGCCGAAGAAATTATCTTCGCAGGGAGTTATGATCTTGGCGCGCTGCTGGCCCGAATTGAATATGCGGTGAATAAAACCCAGGCTTCTCGCGTGGCCGTGGATTCGTTAGGCGCAATTTTTACCCAACTGACTGATTATGGGTCGATTCGTCATGAGTTGTTTCGGATTGCCTCGGCCTTGAAGCATATGGGGGTAACGGCCGTTCTCACCGCTGAACGTATCAATGAATACGGTGAAATCGCCCGCTATGGCGTCGAAGAATTTGTCGCCGACAACGTTATTATCCTTCGCAACGTGCTGGATGATGAAAAACGGCGGCGCACCATCGAAATCCTCAAGTTTCGCGGCACATCACACCAAAAGGGGGAATATCCTTTCACCATCATGCCCGATTCCGGCATTTCCATCATCCCTCTTTCGGCTATCGAACTAAAACAAAGCTCGTCGGACATTCGGATTACCTCCGGCAACGAAAAACTAGACGACATGTGCGGCGGCGGTTTTTTCCGCGATTCCATCATCCTGGTGTCTGGGGCCACCGGAACGGGCAAAACCCTCATGGTCACCGAATTTATCGCAGGGGGCGCAATTAAAGGCGAACGCTGCCTGCTGTTCGCTTTTGAAGAAAGCCGCGAGCAACTCTTCCGTAACGCCACTGGCTGGGGCGTCGATTTTCGCCGCATGGAGGCAGAAGGTCTGCTTAAACTGGTTTGCCGATACCCAGAAGTTGCCGGCCCGGAAGATCACCTCATCAACATGAAAGCCGAAATTGAACGGTTTGCGCCCAATCGAATCGCCGTAGACAGCCTGTCGGCTTTGGAACGAGTGGCCACCGTAAAGGGTTTTCGTGAATTTGTGATTGGCCTGACCTCGTTTATTAAGCACCAGGAAACGGCCGGACTTTTTACGGCGACAACGCCGTCGATTATGGGCGGCACTTCAGTGACCGAAGCCCACATCTCTACCGTTACCGATTCCATCATCATGCTGCATTACGTGGAAATGTATGGTGAAATGCGTCGTGGATTGACAGTCCTAAAAATGCGAGGATCCATGCACGATAAAAACATTCGCGAATTTTCTATCGACGGCCGTGGCATGCACATCGGCAAAGCGTTCAACAACGTCACCGGCATCCTCGTCGGCAACCCAACTTACATCTCACAAAGCGAAATAGAACGTGTAAGCAATTTGTTTCAGGATGATCCTGACGTTTGAGGTATTAGCGATAATTACCGGTTGAGACGTAAGTTGGTTTGATTGCCCACGTTGCCCCAATCCGTTGCGAGTTGTTCAACCGCTAATCCCCAATAAGCCGCGTTTTATGATCTAGATAGATTTTGGCGATACTCAGCCATCGCGCAAGGCCTGTGTATCCCCCCGTTGTGAGCATCTGTTTGAGGACAGGTTTGCCAGACACTATGAACGAGAAATTGTTACAGGCAAGCGAAAATCGCTTCCGAAAGGTGATAGAAGCAAACGCAGACACCGTGGTCATTGTTGATGCCGTGGGTATTATTCATTATGTCAATCCGGCGGCTGTTAAACTTTTTGCGCGTAGCCAGGCTGACCTGATCGGCGCTATGTTTGGGTACCCGGTTGTGGCTAACGAAACCACGGAGATAGACATTATTAATCCTGATAACGTCATTAAAGTGGCTGAAATGAGAGTGGTTGAAATTGTTTGGCGGCAAGAAATTGCCTACCTGGCTTCTTTGCGTGACATAACGGATCGTAAACGAAACGAAGAGGGCTTGCGCGCCCGCGAGCATTTTCTAACCTGGTTAAATGAAATCACTCGCGCCGCCTTGGAGACGCCGGATTTTTCCGCCATGCTCCAGATTTTTGCCGAACGCCTGGGCGAGTTATTTGGCGCAGATGGCTGCAATATCACATTGTGGCATGAAGAACGGCAAACGGCCGTTGCCGGCGCCATCAGCAGCGCTTTATTGCAGGAATTGTTCCTGCCCGACCCAGATATCCGCCAAAAGACCATGACAGAAGCCGTTCTGCAATCCGGCCGCGCATTTGTGTTGGAAAACGTCAGTCATTCCCCTTACGCCGCCACGCACACCGCGATGTTGTTTCCCAGCCAATCCATTATGGCGCTGCCGCTGATTGCCGGCAGCCAAAAATTGGGCGCGGCCTTCATCACCTTTCTCGCGCCGCACCACTTTACCCCAGACGAGATTCAGAAGGGGGAACAGGTTGTCAGCCACATTTCCCTGGCCCTGGCAAAAGCTCAGGCGCTAAAGGCTGAAAAAGAACAGCGCGAACTGGCCGAAACGCTCAGCAAAGTGATCGGCGCGTTAAGCGGCAGCCTGGCTCCCAAGCAGGTGTTGGAGGTGATTTTGGCGCAGTTGGCTCAAGTGGTGGTGTATGATACAGCATCCGTTTTGCTGTTGATCGACAACAAGCTGGAAAATGTCGCATTTCACGCAGATGGGCCGGAAACGGCCGTTCCCCCCATCCGCCCCAACCCGACGCCAGACCACCTCAAACAAGTATTCACCCAACTAGAACCTGTTATTGTCTCTGCAGGACATGAAGCGGAAGCGGAGCAACGGCCGTTGCTCCCCGGCGGCGTGAGTTGGCTTGGCGTTCCCCTCATCATCAAAGGCCAGGCCATTGGCCTCCTCAGCCTCACCAAAGGCGAAGCCGCTTACTACACCCCAAAAGACGCCGCCATTGGCCTGGCATTCGGCCAACACGCCGCCGTCGCCATCGTCAACGCTCAGCTGCACGAACAAATTCACCAATACGCCGATGAATTGGAAACCCGCGTCAATCACCGCACTCTGGAACTGCGCCAGGCATATGTCCAACTACAGGAACTCGACCGCCTCAAATCAAAATTCATCGACGATATCTCCCATGAGCTGCGCACGCCATTGGCCAACCTCATGCTATATATCGACCTCTTACGCAAAAGTCCGGTCGAAAAATACGCCCACTACCTCGATGTTCTAAACCTTCAAACCGCTCGCCTGATCGAGCTGGTGGAAAGCATCCTCAGGTTATCTCAACTCGATTTGAATCAAGGCAATGAAACCTGGAGCCGCATCAATCTAAACGATGTGGTCGCCCATGTATTAGACAAATACCAATTTCAGGCCCGGCGCAAAGGACTAAAACTGTCGTTTGCACCCCACACCGACGCTCTTTCCGTGCGGGGCAGCTTTAAACAACTTGCCGAAGTCACGACCATTTTGTTGGAAAACGCCATCAAATATACCGAAACCGGCGAAATCCGCCTGAATACATTTGCTGATCCAGCTACCAACAGCGCCTGCCTGCAAATCGAAGACACCGGCATCGGTGTGGCCGCCGACGACATTCCGCACTTGTTTGATCGTTTCTATCGTGGTCAGGGAGCCAGCCAATCCAACATGCCCGGTATGGGCTTGGGGTTAAATATTGCCCAAAGTATTGTCACCCTGCATAATGGGTCCATTGAAGTAAGCAGTAATTTGGGTATTGGCTCTCGGTTCCGCGTCGGTTTGCCTTTGCTCTAACCCAATCTGATGGCCGAAACCCGAAGGCCGTATCCTGTGATTTATAGGACCTTGCAAAGTCAGAGCCTGTAGCCCATAGCCTGTGGCTTACAGTTAACATTATTATTTGAGAGGCCCCATGACTGATTTTACCCTGCTAGAAACTACCATCCATGATCTGCAAGCCGGGATGAGCAACGGCCGTTTCACCGCCCGCTCCCTGGTAGAACAGTATCTGGCCCGCATTCAGGCGCTAGATCCACAAGTCAACGCCATCGTCGAACTCAATCCCGACGCCCTGACCATTGCCGACGCTCTGGACCGCGAACGTGCGGCCCAGGGGCCGCGCGGCCTGCTGCACGGCATCCCCATCCTTCTCAAAGACAACATCGACACCGCCGATGCCATGCAAACCACCTCCGGTTCGCTGGCCCTAGCCGGTTCCATTGCCCCGCAAGATGCTTTCCTGGTAACTCAACTGCGCGCCGCCGGCGCGATCATTCTGGGCAAAGCCAATCTCAGCGAATGGGCCAACTTCCGCTCCACACGCTCCTCCTCCGGCTGGAGCAGCCGCGGCGGGCAAACGCGCAATCCGTATGCCCTGGACCGCAGCCCGTGCGGTTCCAGTTCCGGCTCGGCCGCGGCAGTGGCGGCCAATTTCTGCGCCGCCGCCATCGGCACAGAGACGGATGGCTCCATTGTTTGCCCCTCACACGCCAACGGAATTGTAGGCATCAAGCCTACGCTTGGACTTGTCAGTCGGTCGGGTGTCATTCCCATCGCCCACAGCCAGGATACGGCCGGGCCGATGGCCCGCACCGTTGCCGATGCGGCCATTTTGCTTGGCGCGATCACCGGCGCAGACCCCCGCGACCCGGAAACGGCCGTTTCCCCCCATCCCGCCGCCACCGATTACACCTCTTTCCTCGACAAAAATGGCCTGCAAGGGGCGCGTATTGGCGTTGCCCGAAACTTTTTTGGCCACCATCCCGACGTGGACGCCCTCATGGAACAGGCCATCGCCGCCATGAAAGCGCAGAGCGCAGAAATTGTCGATCCCGCCGACCTGGATTCTCTGGAAGGGTTTGGCGAGTCGGAAGTGACGGTTTTGCTGTACGAATTTAAAGCCGATCTGAACGCTTATCTGGCGACTTTAGGGCCAGACGCGCCGGTGAAAACCATGGCCGACGTGATCGCTTTTAACGCGGCCAATCCCGCCGTCATGCCTTATTTTGGGCAGGAACGGATGCTGGCGGCGCAGGAAAAAGGGCCGCTGACGGAATCCGCCTATCTGGAAGCGTTGGCCGCCAATCGCCAGCAGGCGCGGCAGGAAGGCATCGATAAGGCGCTGCAAACCCATCGCCTGGACGCCATCATCGCCCCGACCGGCGGCCCGGCCTGGCTCATCGACTGGGTGAATGGCGATCATTCCGGCGGCGGCAGCTCGTCGCCGGCGGCTGTGGCCGGCTACCCCAGCATCACCGTTCCGATGGGATTCGTGCAGGGTTTGCCGGTGGGCATCTCGTTTATCGGCGGGCAGTACCAGGAAGGCGTCCTTATCCGGTTGGCGTATGCGTTCGAGCAGGCCGTGCCGGCTCGTCGCCCGCCCAAGTTTGAGCCAACGGTGCCTTTTGCCGCGCAGGTGAAACGGCCGTTCCCTTCCGCCCTGTTCACGGTTCTTGCCCTGCTCTTGGTGGTTCTGCTCACTGCCTGCCAGGGCATATCACCGGCCCAAGACGCGGCAACCGGCGACCCTTCTCCTCTACCGCCGCCAACGCTGGCCGCGCAGGTCGTCACCCCGGAAACAACGACCAATGCGCCAAATGACGGCGCAGAATCACGGCCGTTACCACCGGCTGTCGATCCCATTGCCCCGGAAACGGTGGGACGCCTGACGGCCGTCACCCGTTTGGGCAACGATCGGGCAACAGAGGTCGTGGTGGATCGCAGCGGCCGTTACCTGGGCGTTATCACAACCATCGGCCTGTATGTCTATGATAAAACTGACTGGACGCTGGTCGATTTTCTGCCGGTTGATGATCCGATTCGCAGCGCGGCCTTCTCGCCCGACGCCCGCCATCTGGCCGTAACCGACTGGGGCAATACCCAGATCACGCTCTGGGAGTTTGGCAGCGATCAGCCGCCTATCCTGCTGGATGGGAACGATGAACCTGGCGCGCGAGTTGTGTTCTCCCCCTCAGGCTTGCTTGTCAGCAGCACCGCCAGCCAGATTGTCGCGCAGGATTGGCAAAACG
This sequence comes from Chloroflexota bacterium, assembly GCA_029559155.1. Taxonomy (GTDB): domain Bacteria; phylum Chloroflexota; class Anaerolineae; order Promineifilales; family Promineifilaceae; genus Leptovillus. The sequence goes on along the minus strand of JAKQCM010000015.1, from coordinate 13,746 downwards.
CGGCCGCGCCGTCCAACCTGGTTTTAGCCCCGGATAACGGCCGTTTGGGGCGCGCATCCTGGTCTGCCAACGGCGAATTTATCGCCGTGCCTGTGCAAACCCAGTCGGGTTACGAAGTGGTTGTCATGCCAACCGACGGCGGCCAACCTTTGCCTGTGCTGCGTAATCTGGAGGGCATGGTGTTGGAACACGGCCGTTTGTCCCCTGATGGCGCTTACTACGCAGCCATTGTTACAGACCCTACCTTGCAGCGCGACAACGCCCTGCTCATCTGGCAGACAGACACCCCCGACGCACGCTATCAGGTTCCCGTGGGCCAATTTGTCGCCGAAACCAATTGGGACTTCGCCACCGACAGCCGGTCGCTGGCTGTCACCACACTGTCCGAGCAGATTGAAATCATCCAACTGGACAGTGGTCAGAGTACAGCCGCCCTGCCCATTGCCAGAGCCGTGGCCAGCGCCTCAGAATTGAAGATTATCTTCGACGGGCAGCACATCGTTGTGGCTTTAGACGATGGCTCCCTAAACGTATGGAAAGCCACCGAACTTGGGCTGGATCGCTTCCTGGTCGATTCTCGCGTCCCTCTGACAGACTTGCAGTTCCTTCCGGAGAACGATCAATTGGTTATTACCGACGAAACAGGTCAGGTTGAAGTTCGCCGACTGCCAGACGGCCGTCTCCTGCAAGCTCTTTCGAATCACGTCTCCAGCGATATTACCGACGCCGTGTTTTCGCCCGACAACGCGGCCATTGCCGTAAGTCTGGCCGGCGGCGGCATCCAAATTTGGGGTCTGGACGGCGATTTGCAGCGCACCATCACCGGCCCGGCGGGCAAAGTCGATGTCCTGTCTTACTCGCCAGACGGCCGTTTCCTGGCGTCTGGCCTTGGCGAACGGATCGGCCCCACAGCTTTTGATGACACCGTTGACATCTGGGAGATGCCGGACGGCGGGCTGCACACCAGCCTCGGCGGGGAAAAAGAAGATGCGCCCGGCTGTTCCTTCTTCCGTAACAGCCTGGCCTTTTCATCCGACGGCCAATATCTGGCTTCCGCCTCCCACGATTTCACCGTGGGCTTGTGGCAGGTAAGCGATGGCGCGCTGGTGCATAATTTCCCGGCACACACCGACTCCGTGCTCGATGTGGCGCTGTCGCCCGACGGCCAATACCTGGCGTCCGCCTCCGAAGACGCCACCATTCGCCTGTGGCGGCTGTCCGATTTCCAATTGGTCCACGAGCTGACCGGGTCGGTGGGTGGTTTTTGGACGATTAGTTTTTCGCCCGACGGCCGTTACCTGGCCGGCGGCGACATGCTGGGCCGCCTTTACCTCTGGGACATGGCTTCTGGCGAACTGGTTCGCACGTTCGAGGGAGAGAAGTATAAACAAAGCGATCTGGCTTTTTCGCCCGACGGCCGTTTGCTGGCCGCCGGCGGCAACGGCGAAGCTATCCAATTGTGGCAGGTAGACACCGGTCAGATAGTGGGCACGCTAGACGGCCACAGCGGTATCGTCCGGCGCGTGGCCTTTTCCCCCGATGGCTTAATGCTTGTTTCCGTCGGTCAGGACAACGTCCTGCGCCTCTGGCAGGTCCAATCCTAAACGCCCGGAACACGTAACCGGCAGCGTTTATGGAAGCCCTGAAACGGCCGTCCAAAAATTGCGTAGCGCAGATTGGTCCAATCTCCCAGATTGGACCAATCTTACCGACAAATACAGGAACACAAACTTATGAAAATCTTTACACGTCTGAATTTACTCATCCTCGGTCTGCTTCTTCTTGTGGTGGCTTGTGGGCCGCAAACCCATGAATTTGGCGGCCTGTCCTTCGAAGATCCACAAGTTGCGCCTGATTTCACCCTTTCAGGCGTCAATAACCAGAGCGTCAGCCTCAGCGATTTTCGCGGCAAATATGTTTTTATCTATTTTGGCTATACGTTTTGTCCCGATTTATGCCCCGATACTCTGGCCAAACTGGCTCGTGTCCATAAGGCGTTAGGCGACAAGGGCGAACAGATGCAGGTCATTATGATTTCGGTGGATCCGGCTCGTGATACACCGGACAAACTGGCCGAATATGTCGGTCACTTTGATGCCAGCTTTGTCGGTCTGACAGGCAGCGATGAGGAACTGGATGCGACCGGCGCGGCGTATGGTTTGTATTACGATCGCCACGACGGCACACCTGCCACCGGCTACCTCATCGATCACACAGCCCGCACGTATTTGCTGGACCCAGACGGCCGTATCATTGTCGCCTACCCACACGAAGCCCCCGACGACGCCATCGAAGCCGATATGCGCTGGCTGCTGAAGCAAAACGGCTAGCAAGCTGACTGGCTGCATCGGAAGAATTGAGGATGCGCTCACTTCGTCTCCGCCGCGACTTAGGGCTGCAGGTCCTGGCCCTTTACCTTATCTTCGTGGGTCTGGTTGTGGCCTCCACTTTGCTTTTTGAAAATTTTGCCAGCCGCCGCCTGCAAGCCGATGTGCAGGCGGCCGATCTGGCCCTGGCGCGGGCCATTGCCCAAGAAACCAACACCTTCACCAGCAACGCCTTGCTAGCTGTAAGCCGGCTGGCCAGCTATCCGGAAGTGATGGCCGCCGATACTGCGGGCATGACAAGCATTTTCCGCGCGGTGTTGGATGTGCGCAGCGACGTGAATCTTGTCTACCGGCTGAACGAGCAGGGGATTATGCTTTTTCATTATCCTGTCGAGCCGGGGTCTACCGTGGGCACAGATTTTTCCTTCCGTGATTATTTCCAACGCGCTCTGACCGCCGATGGCCCCATTCTTTCCAAGGGGCGCATCTCGCCGACAACGAATAAACCGGTGGCCACGGCCGTTATGCCTCTGTGGGATGAAAACGGCCGTTTCCTCGGCGTCGTCGGCACCAACCTCAAACTCGAATCACTCAGTCAAACACTCAGCAGCATTGTCGGCGAATACCCTTCACAAGAACAAATGGACATCCTCATCGTCGATGACGCTGGCCAGATCGTCGCCCACACCGACTCCAGCCTGATGCTCAGCGACGCCACCGAAACCATGCCGCAGGTGATAACGGCCGTGCTCAACAACGCCACCGGCAGCCGCATCGCTCCCGATCTGACCGGCGAAGAAATGTTGTACAGCTATGTGCCCATTTCCAGCGCCGGTTGGGGGGTGGTGGTCAGTCGGCCAACGGCCGTGGCCTTTGCCTCGCCCAGCATTTTCCGGCGCGGCGCTCTGCTGGCCATTGTTGTCTTTTTAATTGGCGGCGTCATCTTCTGGCTCATATTCTCCGAGCGCGTTCTGCGCCCCATCGAGCGGCTGGCCTATTTCAGCCAGACTGTCGGCCTGGAAGAAGCCTTCAACGAGGACCACCGCCAAAAATTAGCCACTCTCACCAGCCGACCGGACCAGATGGGTCTGCTCATGCGCAGCATGACCGAAATGCAGCAAGCCATCGAAGCCCGCCTCAACGAACTATCCACTTTGTTGGAAACAGGCCGCGCGGTTGTGTCCAGCCTCGATTCAGCCGTGGTGCTGGATACGATTTTGGCTCAGGTAGAGCGCTTGTTGGACGTGAACATGAGCGCCGTCTTTGCCTACGACGAAGCGCGCAATATTTTTCGCGTAAGAGCCAGCCGCAATCTGCCCGACTGGTATATCCAACAGGCGGTCATCAACCCCAGCGACCCCAGCTCGATTACCATGCGTACCATCCGCAGTGGGCAGCCCATCCAAATTGGCGACACGGAGACCAACCCCTCGTTTAAGGCCCATCGGGATCGCGCCCGTGCCGCTGGGTATCGCTCGGTGATGGCTGTGCCGCTGTTAACGCAGCACGCGCCCCCGGCGGCGCTGCTTGTTTTCCGGCCTGATCCTCACGAATTTACGCAGCGCGAGGGCAATTTGCTGTACAGTTTTGCCACGCAAGCGGCCATGGCCATTGAAAACGCGGCCTTGTTTGCCCGCAGCGATATGCGTTTGCAAGAGCAAACCCGCCGCCTGGAAGCGTTGGTCCAATCCATGCAAGACGGCCTGATTCTGGAAAATCTGGAGGGACGGGTGATTTACGCCAATCGGCGGATTGCCGAATTGTCTGGCCTGCCGCCGGAGCAAATTCAGCAGTCGCCGGTGGATGACGTGATGGCCCAACTGCTCAAGCGCGCGCCGGACAAAGACAATGCGGCAACGGCCGTTGCCGCCGCCCTCCATCCCAACGGCGAACACAAAGCCAACCTGGCCCTCGTTTACCCGGATCAGACCATCTATTTACGCCTGAAGGTGTTTGAAGTAACCGATTCCCAGGGCTTGCCGCTGGGGCGCGGGCGCATTTTGCAAGACATCACCCAGCGCCAGGAATTGGATCGCATGAAGTCCAGCCTGATCGCCACCGTTTCCCACGAACTACGGACGCCGCTGGCGGCGATTAAAGGATACGCCACCACCTTGCTCGCCGAAGATGTGGAGTGGGACATGGCCAGCCAGCGGGAATTTTTAGAGATTATTTCTCAGGAATCGGACCATCTGAACAATTTGGTGAACGATCTGCTGGATATGTCGCGGCTGGAAGCGGGCAATCTGACGGTACGGCGGATTGCCTGCGATTTGGGCGAACTGATCGGCCAGGCGGCGATGCGGGCGCACCCACAGCCCGGCGAGCGTCTGTTGGTAAACCTGCCGCCCGATCTGCCGCCCATCTACGCCGATCCGCGCCGCATTGAAGCGGTGCTGCGCAACCTTATCGAGAATGCGGCTAAATATGGCGGCGAGGGACGGATTTGGATAACGGCCGTTTCCCAGCCCACCCACTTAACCATCTATGTGCAAGACGAAGGCCCGGGCATCGATGCGGAACACGCCGAGCGCATCTTCACCAGCTTCTACCGCCTGGAAAATGGTCTGACGCGCAACGCTTCAGGCGCTGGTTTAGGGCTGTCCATTGCCCGTGGATTTGTGCGTCTGCACGGCGGCAAAATCTGGGTAGAACAAACGACTTCTGGCGCGTGTCTGGCCTTTTCGCTGCCGCTGCCATCTTCTGGGCAGCAATTGGCGTCTTTCGCGGCGAGTGAAGATTAAGGAGCGAAGCGTGAGGCATCATGAGTCCAAATAAATTAACCGTCCTGGTGGTAGATGATGAAAAATCGCTGCGTGATTTTGTCAAGCGCAATCTGGAAGTGCGCGGGTATCAGGCGCTGACGGCCGCTAACGGCCTGGAGGCGCTGGCTTTATTCGAATCGAACGCCGTCGACCTGGTGATTTTGGATTTGATGATGCCTTATATGAATGGGCTGGAAACCATTCGCCGCCTGCGCCAAACGTCGCAGACGCCGATTGTCGTGCTGTCGGCGCTGGGCGAGGAGGAAGACAAAATTCAGGCGCTCAATCGCGGCGCGGATGATTATCTGACGAAGCCTTTTGGCGTAGGCGAGTTGTTGGCGCGGGTGCAGGCGGTGCTGCGTCGGGCGCAGGTGGCGAAACGGCCGTTTACCGACGCTCTCCTGGTGCGCGGCCCCCTCACCGCCGACCTGGACCGCCACGAGATCAAACTCAACCAAAAACCACTTGATCTGACGCCCACCGAATTTAGCTTGCTGGTGTATTTTATGGAAAACGAGGGCAAAGTGCTGCCCCACCAGATGATTTTGCGCCATGTTTGGGGGCCGGAATATGGGCAGGAAACAGAGTACCTGCGGGTATACATCGGCCGGCTGCGGCAAAAAATTGAGCCAGATTCGGCCCACCCACGCTACCTGCGCACCGAACGCGGCATTGGCTACTCATTTATGACGTATTAGCCGTATTTGTCGTCGGCTGCCGCGCGGCGGGTAAGATGTCAAAGTCTGCGGCAAAAGGCGCAAAATGTTATACTATGATCGTTTCCCGTATCCGCAATGGCGCTTCACCGGGTAACAGTTTGGAGTGGCAGCAGCCTGAATGGAAGACCTGATCCCATCGAAAGGAACCAAGCACAAATTTCCCATGGCGTCCGTCCCAGACCGCCAACTGCCGCTAATTGCCGGGCGTTATGAGGTGGTCAGCCGGTTGACGGGGGGAATGGGGCTGGTCTATCTGTGCCGCGATCAGGAAACCAGCCAGTTGGTCGCCCTGAAAACATTTAAGCCGGAATATCTTTCCCACCGCGTCGCCCGCGATTTGTTTTTGCGCGAAGGGACCATGTGGGTAGAGTTGGGCAGCCATCCCAACATCGTCCGCGCGCATCGTGTGGAGCGTATCGGCGACGGCCGTGAGGTCTACCTCGTTCTGGAATGGATTGTCCAGCCCAAAGGCAAAGATAACCCTTCTTTGCGCGCCTGGCTGCGGCCAGGACGGCCGTTACGCTTACAACAAGCCCTTGCCTTCGCCCTGCACATCACCCGCGGCATGAAATACGCCACCCGCAAAATACCCGGCCTGGTCCACCGCGATCTCAAACCGGAAAACGTCCTCATCGGCCACGACGAAATCGCGCGCGTCACCGATTTTGGCCTCGCCAGCACCCTCACCGGCGTAGGCCCGGAAGTGGCCACCCTGCCCCACGCCGCCGAGTATTTCCTGCGCACGCAGCTGACGCAAGGCGTCGTGGGGACGCCGCTGTACATGGCGCCGGAACAATGGCAGCAGCAGCCGGTGGACTCCCGCGCCGATATTTATGCCCTGGGCTGTATTTTGTATGAAATGCTCAGCGGCCGTTACGCCGCCGATGGGCAGAACAAAGCCGAAATACGCGACATTCACCTCTCCGGCAGCATCAAAGCGCCGCCCGCGCTGCTCCCCCGCGAAGTGGCCATCTTCCTGCGCAACTGTCTCATGGTCAATCCCGATCAGCGCTACCGGGATTGGTCGATTGTAGAAAACGCCCTGGTTGATCTGTACCACAAAGTCATCAACGACGATGTGCCTTCAGAACGCCTGGCCGGGGATTCGACCCGCCTGGAGCGCATTGCTTTGGGGCAGTCTTATAACAGCATGGGCATGTCTTATCTGGATATTGGCAAGCTGGATGTGGCCGTGATGTATTTTGAGCAGGCCATCCTCATCGCCCGGTCCGAGCGGTCGCTGACGCTGGAAAGCACAGGGTTGGGCAATCTGGGGCTGGCGTATCGGGCGATGGGATTCACGGAACGGGCGGTGGAGTTTCACGAGGAGCAATTGTCGATTGCCCATGAAATTGGCGACCGGGCGGAACAAGGCCGGTCGTTGGGCGAATTGGGGCGCGATTTTCGCGCGCTGGGTGACGCCCATCGCGCGGCGCGGTTCCATGAGCAGCAGTTGGCCATCGCTCGCGAAATTGGCGACCGGTACAAAGAGGCGGCCGCGCTGGACAGTTTAGCGCTGACCTACCAGCAGTTGGGCAATATCGAGCGCGCCGTTGCCCTGAATAAACAAACGCTGACCATTGCCAAAGAAATTGGCGATCAGGTGCGGGTGAAAAGTGTGCTCAGCAACATGGGCCGCATCTACCTGGAAGGGGGCGATGCCAAAGAAGCGGTGGCGCTGTTTAAACAATCGTTGGATATTGCCTTCCAGTTGGGCGACCATGTTGGCGAGGGTGAGGCTTATGGCGATTTGGGCGATTTGTATCGCTCGGTGGGGCAGCTCGACCGGGCTGTGGAGTTGTACCGGCGGGCGCTGCAAATTGCTAAGGAGAGCAAAAACGGCCGTAAAGAAGTAGACAACCTCTGCCGTTTAGGCGACCTCTATCTGGAAAACGGGGGCACGGAAAAAGCGCTCACCTTTTTTACCGACGCACTGGAAATTGCCCAGCAGATGAACGCGCAGTCCAGCCGCATGATTGCCCTGGGCAAATTGGGCGAAGTCAATATGCGGTTGGGCGATTATATGAAGGCGGCCAGCTTCCACAAACGCCAGCTTTTGCTGGCGCGTGAACTAAACGACCATCATCAGGGCAAGCTGGCTCTGGTGGGTATTGGCACGGCGTATGAGCGCTGGGGCGATCCGACCCGGGCCATCAATTATTTTGAACGGCATCTAAAACTATCGCGGCAAGAAAAGAATTGGCCGGCTGTGGCCGAAATGCTTTATGCTCTGGGCGAGCGTTACCACAAAACCAAGCAGCTTGCGCTGGCTTATGCCGCGTATGAGGAGTATGTGGCGATTGTGCGGCAGGCGGAAGATTATACGGCCGTTGGCGATGGCCTGAACAAAATGGGCAATGTCGTCCGCGACAGCCAAAACGCCAAAGAAGCCATCGAACTCTACAAAGAGGCCGAATCGTTGGCCAAAGAACAAGCCGATCTGGCCGGGGAAGCGTGGGCGGTGAGCAATATGAGCATTGCCTATAACCTCATGGGCAAGCAGTGGCAGGCATCGCGCCATGCGGACCGTGCCCTGAAGCTGGCCATTCGCAGCGGCGACCTGCCGGCCATCGCCCGGACCAATTACCGGCAGGCGCTGGTCGTCTATCGCCAGGAAAAGTCGGACAAGGCGCTGCCCTATGCTCAGCAGGCGCGCCAGCTTTATGCGCGCCTGAAGGACCAGGAAATGATCGAAAAGACCGACCGCCTACTGGCGGCGATTGAAAAGCGGCGCAAAAAGACGGGGATTTTTTCTTGATTTACGCGGCGCAGATTGGACCAATCTTCAGAGATTGGTCCAATCTATTTAGGGAACACGGACGCCAGGCCGGGTAACAGATCTTCTGCCTTTTCCACCTTTTGGGTAACGTCAAAAAGTAAATAAAGACCGGCTTCGCGGGGGTGGGCGTGTTTGGCGCTGGCCAGGCGCAGCTGCTGCTTGTTGACCAGCTTGTAGCCGCCTTCCAGGTCGATGTGGCCGCTGACGAGGACGCGCTGCGGCTGCGGGTAATCGTTGGAGAGCGCCTGGAGGAAGGTGCGCAGGTGGGCGGGGTAGGCACGGCCGTATTCCTCTTCATTCTTGGTGAACAGGGCGCGCCACAGCAAATCTGCGTCCGGGTGGGCGGCTATGGCCGACGAGCCAATGAGGTAGTCGTCGTAGCGCGGGTCGTCGGGGCCGGTGACGGCGAAGTAGTCGTGGACGAGGCGGTCGTAGCTGCGGCCGGCCTGGCGGCCGAGCAGTTTGCGCAGTTGGGGGCGGAAGTCGGGGGGGAGGGAAACGGCCGTTTCCGCCAAAATCTCCGCGTGCGACAAATCAAACAATGTTTCCGCCGCGCCCGCTTCGTTTAATCCGGGCGGCGCTCCGGCGTGGGCGATGGCCACGCCGCCCGGCGTGCGCACATACAGCGGCAGGCTGTCCAACAGGGCCACGATCTCCGCCCGATGCTCGCCCATGGCCCACTCGAAGCGCGGCGTAAACAAATCGTCGCCGCGCATGAGGGTGATGGCGTAGCGGTGGGGCAGTTCGTGGTTGCCCATCAGGTAGATCAGGTGGTCGCCCAATTCGCGCCTCAGGCGCAGCACGTCCAGAATCATGGCCAGCGAGTCGTCGGGGTGGGGCGGGGTGCGGTGCAGCAGGTCGCCGGCCAGGATGAGGGTGTCGGCACGGCCGTTGGCCCGCAAGTCCAGAAAGCGGTCGCGGTAACGCGCATACGCCTCGCCGTCGCCGTGCAAATCGGCCACGACCATGGCTGTGCCTGCGGGTAGAGTGACGATTCGTAACCATTTTGTCATTGAAATCTTCCTGTTTCTGTGATGAGTCGAATGTGCTCCAATGGACAGTGGGTGGTGTTGTTAGTTGCAGCAAGTCACCAGAAGCCTGTCGTAGAACCCAGGATAGTACACGGATTGAACAGATTCGACGGATTTTTACGGATAAATCACCAGAAAATCGGTATAAATCCGTGTCCTCCGTGTATCCATTTCTACTTTTCCGATAGCCCACCAGGCTCAAATATCGTGGCTTTGAGCGTTGTATCTGACAGTTAGTGAGGCGGTAAAGGCGACAAAATCGATTTTCGCACCTTATATTTTTTACTGATCTTGGTCTACAAACCGGTGTTGGTTAACAAGCTCTTGCTCAGATTTTTGCAGGAGAGAAACGGCCGTTTGCCACAAATCCTTTTCCCCCAATTCAGGTTCAGCTGACCTGATAGTCTCGACAGGAAGAGATGCCGCTGCCACAGCCAATGATTTACCAAAGAGATCGGCAAACAAGCGTGAGTTGGCAGCAAGCGAGAATCGTCGGGTTGCAGTCCAGATGGTCAAAGCTTGTTGCGCCAGTCCTCGGCGTGCAAGGTACAGCGAAGTTGCTGACAAAACCCATTTTAGCTGACCGATGGGCTTGCCTTCTAACGCGTACAGAATTTCTAGCAGCTGATGACGCGCCGACGCCATCTGACCGAGTTGTATCAGACTAATGGCCAAGAGGGTTTGGAGAACCCGGAGTGTAGCGCCCGGGAAAAACTCATTTTCCGTTTGGCTTATGCCATAATTTAGCGTTTCTTTCGCCTGGTCGTACTGTCCCTGCACAATGGCAACAGCACCGAGAATCACGTACAGTAAACCGTGATAAGTCGTTTGTATCGGTTTGTTTTCGATTTCGACAGCGAGCCATTCCTGAGCACGTTGGTTTGCACTGTCATACTCGCCTTGATACAGTTGCCCCACTGCCAGGGCGCAGCTCTGCCTAAAAGCATAGGTTGATAGTCCGTATTTCTGGCATAATTCGATGCTCTCCTGGTACATTGCAGAGGCTTCGTCCCAGCGTCCAAGTGCTAAAACAGTGTTGGCCAGCATTCCCAGAACAATGCCCACGCCAGCTTCGTTACCCAATTCTTTGTACAAGGCAAGGCTCTCTCGCGTTAGTCGTTCGTCTTCAGCAAAATTGCCTTTCATACCAGCGTTATTGGCGAGATTGTAGAGGATCTGTGCCGCAGTGAATTTGTCTTGCTGCTTACGACTTACATCTAGCCCAGCCTGAAGCCAGGCGCTGCTTTGATCTACCATATCTAATTTATTGGCAGTAATTCCCAGTTGAAAATAGGCCTGAGACAGCCCCCACGGATCGTTTATGGTTTCGTACTGCGCTAGGTACGCTTTTGCTTGCGGTAAGGCTGTGGCATAGTCACCTGCGGTATAGGATTGTCGGTGTTTCAGGCCAAGCAGTTGTGCTGTGGTATAATGGGTATCCTCGCCTCCAGCAGTTGCTTGTTCTAGGCTTGGTTCGATGCGCGGCAAAATCTCATTAATTTTGGATGGGGGTGCAAAACACCCCCACTGAGTGAGTAATTTGGCAAGTAGATGAAGTGCTACAGAATCATTTTCGGTCGATGTTCTTAGGTTTTCCGTGAGTACCTCTGCTGCTTGATGAAAAACCATAGCTGCTTCTTCGTCTGATTTGCGCTGCCGGTAGAAAACAGCCAGGCCTTCTAACGCTTCGTGAAGCAAGAAGATTTCCTGATGGTCAACCGCCCACTGCCATGCTTTCAAGATATTTTGTAAATCTGCAGCAAGTTGGGTCATCGCTTCTTGCTGGCGACCGCCTTTGAGCTGTGTTTCTTGTTGCCGCAGCTGCAAACAAAAAAATCGAGCATGGTTTGTTTGTAGGGCTATGGCTGGATTGATTTCTATGCCCGGCAGTCCATCCAATCGATCAGCAGCATATTGGCGCAGCAGTTCGTGCATGGTGTAACGGCCGTTTCCCTGATCTAGAATCACCAAAGACTGCCGCACCAAGTGCCCCAGTATCCGTTGATTGGCCCCTGCCACTTCAACTGCTGCCGCCAGCGTAAACCCGCCGCTGAATACCGACAACTTGGCCAGCACGATTTGCTCATCTTGGTTCAGGCGACGCCATGAGGCATCAAAGATGGCACGCATGCTGCGATGGCGTTTGGGCACGTTGATTAATTCAGTCTCCAGAAAATCGAGGTTCTGCTCGACTTCAGATATGATCTCTGGTAGCGGCACGCTGTCCATCCAACTGGCAGCCAGTTCCAGCGCTAGCGGCAGCCCGTCAACTAGCCAGCACAGCCGGACTAGGTGTGGCGCGTCAGTTACGGTCAAGGTGTAGTTGGCATCGGCATGCCGTGCGCGATCCAGGAAGAGCGCTGCGGCAGGGTAGGTAGCAAGGATGTCTGGTGGGGGAACGGCCGTTTCAGCCGGACGTAAAAGCCCCACCAAAGAGAACATATGCTCTTCCACCAATTGCAGCCGCTCGCGTGACGTAGCCAATAACTGTACGCTAGGTGCCACAGATAACACATCGGCTAGCAGAGGAACACCCGCCAGCAAATGCTCAACATTGTCCAGAATTAGCAGCAATTTTTTGTACTTCAAGAATTCAAGCAGTTGACTAATGACACCACGCTCGTTTTTGCCATCCAGCGCCAGTTCCATCGCCTGGGCAATTCTGATAGGGATTTCTTCAGGCCGATGCAGTGCTACCAGGGGGACAAAGAAAATGCCGTCCCTATAACGGGCCGTATTGGCTATAAGCTGCTTCCCGGTGGCAATGGCCAGCCGCGTCTTACCCATACCGCCTGGACCAATGATGGTGATAAGCCGGATTTTGGGGTCAGCCAACAGCGATAATATATTGGCCAGTTCCTGCTCTCGACCTATAAAGGTTGTGGCTTGCAATGGCAAATTGTGGGAGATGGCAGGCGGCTTTAGTGAGGTTGACGACACAGCTTCATCTGAGGGAGCTTTAGTTTGCCGTACTTTTGATTGAATGGAGGCAGCTAACGCCTGGGTTTCTGCAGAGGGATCGATTTCTAGTTCATCGCGCAGCAATAGGCAAAGTCTTTCATAATGAGTAAGGGCGTCAACACAACGGCCGTTTCCTGCTAGAGCTGCCAGCAAATGCCGGTGAGCGCTTTCCTGCAAATTATCAAACGCCAAATGCTGCCGGGCAACAACTTCTGCTTTGGACCAGTCTGATTGCGCCAGGTACAAATCAGACAGGCGATCGAGTGCCTGCAGCATCTGCAACCGACATGCCCCTCGCTGAGCATTGGCCCACTCCTCAAAGGGAGCGGAGTCGGGCAGGTAGAAGTCGCTGAGGAAGTCGCCCCGGTACAGGGCTACGGCGCCCTCCAGTTGTTCCTGGCTGGGGCTGCCGCGCAGTAAGCTGCAGAAGCGGTGGACATCGAGGGCAATGTCGGCCTCAGGGTTGAGCTGAATGGTGTGCCGGTCGGAAAGGAAGAAGTGGTCCGCGAGAGATTTGTCTTCGGCAGTCAGAGCCTGGCGCAGCAGGTAGAGGGCGCGGCGCAGGTTGACCTGGGCAGACTGGGGCGGCATGCCAGGCCACAACAATTCCATGAGGGCTTCGCGTCGCTGCGGATATTCCCGATTCATTGCCAGATATGCCAGCAGTGCCTGGGCACGGCTGCTGGATAGTTTGAGGGAACGGCCGTTCAGCTCAGCGATAACAGGGCCTAATAGGGCAAGGGATAGTATTTTCATTTGGTTCCCGCTTTTGGGAGATGAGTCACCAACTATGCAATTGTAAAAACGTTGAACCGGTGGCGTTGTCTTGAAGGGGTGCTTGAAGGTGCCTTTTCTCCCCACAAATCAATACTAGCTTCTAGCATTATAGCATACCCCCCTCTCTTTTAAGGAATCACGCAAGAATCACGCAGCATCACGAGCCAGACGCCTTAAAATCACGGACCAATCACCCTCCCAAGCGAAACTGACTGCAAGGAAATACAGCAGTTGTTGAGCGGACCTAGGGGGTGTGTCGTGAAACGAAATCTCATCTTCAGTCTCTTATTGACAATCATTTTTGCCATGGCCTGCCAATCGGCAGAATCTTCAATTGTCGCCCAGGAAGCCACCCCGCCTGAAATCAGGCCATCGGCAGCAACCCAG
>JAKQCM010000014.1 GCA_029559155.1 Chloroflexota bacterium | reverse complement strand
ATGATGATGCTGACGGCCGTGGCCCTTTCGTCCATCACCGCGCCCCCGTTTTCGTCGGCGGCAGCAAGGAAACCAGCGCCGCCGCCGCCTGCCGCCCAATCGCCGCCGGGCAGTTCCCGGCCAGATAACGCGCATAACCGGCCTGGGCCATTTGTTCCCGCTGCGCCGGGCGCCGCTTCAGGTCCAAAAGCCCATCGGCCAGCGCCGCCGGGTTGTTTCGGGCCACCAGATAGATGTGCTCCCGGTCGGTTAGCGCCTCCCGCACCACTGCGGAATCGCCGGAAATGACCGGCCGTCCCATCGCCAATCCTTCCCACACCTTGTTTTGGATGGTGTAATGTGATTGGCGCGTCTCGCCAAAAACGCCCAGGCACACGTGAGCCATCGCCAACCCATCCAGCAGTTCGTCGCGGCTGACGAAGCCGTGAAAGGTGACGTTTTGCAGAGAGTTGTCCTGGGCGAACTGTTCGCTGGCGGCTTTTTCTGGGCCATCGCCGTAAAAGTGGAAGTGCACGGCCGTTTCCCCCGCATCTTGCAGCGCTTTGGCCGCGCCCATCACCGTCTCCAGGCCGTGCGAAGGCAAATACGTGCCATGATAGGTCACGCGGAATTCATCGTTTGGCGGCTGCACCGGGCGCGGATGGTACACCGCGTCGTCTGCGCCGTGCGGCACGCGCCGGAAGCGCTCCGGCGGCAGGCTAAATTGGGCGCAGTAATACGCCTCATAGGCCCCATTTTCCGAAATGAGCCGGTCGGGCAGCTTCAGGCCGCCTTTTTCCAGCCAAAAAATTAGCTTGCCGGTGAAGGGGCTTTTTTGTGTCAGGCCGCGTTCCTCGGCTACCAGATGCAGGGACATGAGGATGTCCAGGGCCATAGGGACGCGCCGCCGCCAGGCGAGCAGGCGACCCAGGTAGGCGTCGAACTGCCCCGGATAGCCGATGAGCATGACGTCGTAGGGGGGTGTTTGAGCATGGCGGCGGAGCAAGCGCCAATATGCGCCGACCACGCGCCGCCAGAAGGACGGCCGTCGCCAGCCGCCGCTGGCCTGCTGCACCCGGTCTTCAATGCCCTGCCAGAGCGTGCTGTGGCACTCGAACACTTCCACGCCGGGCTGGGCGCGCAGGCCCTTGATGAGGATCTGGTTGCGGGTGTAATTGGCCCGGTAGGTGCCAAAATAGCAAATACGCAACGGCCGTTCACCTGCGCTTACCTGGACTTCTTCTATCTCTTCCTGCAAATCTTTGCTGTGCTTCATCTTCGCCGGATTATAGCCCCAGCCTTCGCCGCCTGCCCAATCCCGCCTGTGGTCCGGCGGCCAATCGTGGGTGTGGGAATTAGCCGCCGGCTGCGGTATTCCCGATTTTCCTTTACCGCTTCCACCAGCTAAAATACGCTTTCGGAGTGATCCCATGCAGATATTAGTCACCGGCGCAACAGGATTCGTCGGCCGCTCAGTTATGGATTGGCTGTCGCGGTCTGGGCATGAGGCACGGCCGTATCACGGCCGTCTCACCGACGCCATCGCCCTGCGCGCCGAACTCGAAGGCATCGACACAGTCATCCATCTGGCCAGCTCGGAAGGGCGCGGCCGGAAACGGCTGCTGCAGCACGTCGACATCGACGGCGCGGAACGTCTGATCGACCGCTGCCGTCGCGCAGAAGTGCGGCATTTTATCTTTGTTAGCCGCCTGGGCGCCGTCGCCAACTCGCTCCACCCCTTGTTGGGCGCAAAAGATACCATCGAACGCATGGTAAAAAAAAGTGGCCTGAACTACACCATCATCCGTTCGGCCACGGCTTATGGTCTTGGCGACCGCTATTTCGAGATGCTCGCCAGCCTGGCCTTGTGGAGCTGGCCGCTGGTGTGGCTGCCGGGCGGCGGCAAATTATGGCTCCAGCCTGTTTGGGTTGAAGATTTGGCCCGCTGCATTGCCCTGACTGTGGACCGGCCAGACCTGAGCGGCAAAACTATCGCCATTGCCGGGGAGGAGCGGCTGCCCTACAAAGAAGTGCTGCGCCAAATGATGGACGTGATGGGCATTCGGCGCATTCCGCTGCCGATTCCGCTTATTATGATGCGGCCGATTACCCGCACTTTGTTTAGCTGGTGGTATTGGCCGCCGGTGAGCAATTTTTTTGTGGATCGTTTTTTTGTGCCGGAAGTGGCCGATTTTGACAGCATTTTGCGTCAATTTGGGTTTCACCCCACCCGGCTGCAAGAAAACCTGAATTATCTGGGTCGTCCTGGTCTGCGTGGGCGTATCTTCCGCCGTTGATGAGGGAATGGGTATGGAACCGATCATTCGAGAGCGATTTAATGATGAGATTTTGGCTGATGCCAGAGAACGGTATGGCATCGCCGCCGACCAGATTCACCTGTTGGATGGGTTTGAGAGTTTTATGTTTGAGTTTGTGAAGGATGGCGACGCATTTATTTTGCGGTTGGGACACGGCCGTCGCCGCACCCCGGACCTCGTTCATGGCGAAGTGGATTGGATCAACTATCTGGCTGATGGCGGGGCGGGTGTGGCTCGCGCGGTCCTTTCGCCCAACGGCGAGCTGGTGGAACTCATCCCGGACGGGCAGGACGATTATTTTTTGGCGACGGCTTTTGTGAAAGCCCAGGGGAGGCCGGTCTGGCAGACGGAGCAGTGGAATGAGACATTTTTCGGGACATACGGCCGTCTCCTCGGCCGTATCCATCACCTGAGCAAAAGCTATCAACCGGCCCATTCCGCCTGGCAGCGCCCGCCCTGGGACGCTCCCGCCAATTTGATTGCCCATGAAACGCTGCAACAAGAGGGCGGCCTCGTGTCGCGCCATTACCTGGATGTTCTGGCTCATTTGCAGGCTTTGCCGCGTACGCCGGACGCCTATGGCATGATCCACCAGGACGCGCACACCGGCAATTTGTTTGTGGATGAAGACGGCCGTATCACCCTTTTCGATTTCGATGATTGCGTTTATGGCCATTTTGCCTATGATCTGGCGATGGTTTTATTTTACGCCGTTGCCAATCATGCCGACCCCGACGCCTTTGCCGCCGTTTTTTGGCGCGCATTTTGGCGCGGCTACCAGATGGAAAACCAGCTTGATCCGGCCTGGCTGCGGGAAATTGCGCCTTTCATGAAGCTGCGCGAAATCGAACTTTATACGATCCTGATGCGCGATTATGGCCCGGAAAACCTGGAACATGACAGTTGGGCCACGCGGTATCTAAACGGCCGTTTACAGCGCATCGAGCAAAATGTGCCGGTGGTGGATGAAGCCGCCTTTTTAACGAATGAAGGGAATTTATGACCGATTTAATCGAGTTGGAGCAGGCGGATTTTGAGCATGTACGGCCGTTATTCGCGCCGCTCACCCATCACCTGGTCATCGACTCTATCCTGACCGGCCTGACGCCGGGGCGCTTGTTTGTGGATGATAGAAGTAAGCCCAAAACGGCCGTGGCCTGGTTCAAACGCCGCCTGTTCCTCACCGGCGACCGCAGCCGCGAAACCATTAACCGCGCTCTGGCTCAACTGCTGAACGAAAGTTATTACCCCCACATGATCGCCGCCAATTTGGGGGGCGGGGCCTTTACGCTGATTTATACGCCTGGCTGGGAGCGTGTGATGGATGTGGTGCTGGCCGGGAAAGATCCGTTTGTCGGCCAGCGGCTTACGTTTCGCCTGGACCCTACCCGCCACCCCTGGAAACCGGTCCTGCCGGATGGTTTTTCCCTGCGCCGCGTGGATGCGGCCCTGTTAGCCGATCCACACATTGAAAATTTGGCCTACGTGACCGAGGAAATGGTGTCGGAACGGCCGTCCGTCGAAGATTTCCTGGCCAACAGTTTTGGCACGGCCGTGCTGCAAGGCACGCGCATCGTCGGCTGGTGCATGTCGGAGTACAACACCGGCACGCGCTGCGAACTGGGCATCGAAACCGCCGAAGGCTACCAGCGGCGCGGGCTGGCGCGCGCGACCGCTTCGGCCACCATCCGCGAAGCCGCCGCCCGCGGCTACACCGAAATTGGCTGGATTTGCGACGCCGACAACAAGCCTTCTGTGGCGGCGGCGCAAAATCTGGGTTTTCAATTACGCCACGAAGACCCCACCTATTACGCTTTTTTTGATCCGGTTATCAACTACGGCGCGCATGGGAACGGCCGTTTTCGCCAGGGGCAATATCGTGAAGCGATTGCGTGGTACGAAAAAGCCCTTAGCCACGGCGATGGCCCGATCTGGCTGTTCTGGAATGCGGCCTGCGCTTACGCCCACGTAGGCAATCGCGCCAAAGTATTTACTAACCTGAACCGGGCCATCGACGCCGGTTTTACGGATCGCCTGGCATTAGAACAGTCCGAACATTTTCAGGCGCTCCACGCCAGCGCGCCGTGGTCGGCGCTGCTGGCAAGGCTGGGATAACACCGTGTTAATCGCCGACGTGCCCATCACGATTGGACAATATGAATCGCCGATGGCGGCCGATCTGAGCGCCGCCTCGTCTGTCAGCGCCAGATCGTTGGATGGGCGGCTGCGGGCGATTGTGCAGGAAGACGGCCGTGTCTGGGTTATTTTTGCCGCCGGTCAACCGGTGGGCATGGCCTCTGTGGCGCCGCTGTCTGGCCTGCCCGGCCTGTATGAGTTGGATGGCTTTATCGCACCGGCGTGGCAGCGGCGCGGGTTGGGCAGCCATCTGCTGCAGCAGGTGATGGCAGATTTGCAGGGCACGGCCGTGCGCCAGATCAGCCACCTCTTTGCCGATTTGCAAAGTCCGGCGGCCCAGTTTTTGCGCCGCCATAACTTCACCATCGAGCACGAGGAATGGCTCCTGACAAAAGATAATTTGGCCGATTGTTTACCGCCGACCAACCGATCGGATTTGTCGTGGGACACCTTACCCTACGCTCAGGTCGGCCGCCTGTTTTGTCGCCTCTACGACGCCTCATTTCGCGATTTTCCCTGGTATCAGCCTTACAGCGAAACGGAGGTGTCGGCCGAGCTGGCGGCGGCGCGTGATGTGTTGTTTTTGCGGCGCGGCGCGGCGCCCATTGGCTTTGCCTGGCTGCGCTGGCCGGAAAAAGGTTTGGGGCAGATCGAGCCGCTTGGGATTGTGGCGGAAGAGCAGGGTAAGGGATACGGCCGTTACCTGCTCGCCGTGGCGCTGCACCAACTGGCCCAACGGGGAGCGACACAGGCGCAGATTGGGACGTGGGTGGCAAACGAAACGGCCGTGGCCCTTTACCAGAGCGTCGGCTTCCGGCATCAGGAAACCATCACCTATCTGGCCTGTACAGTGTGAGGTTAGATGCCGTTATTTTGGCACACAGAGATTCACAGAGGGAGCATGGCGTTTCACGGAGGCAAGACGAGGAGTAACAAGAATTTCCCTCTGTGTACCTCCGTGCCTTCTCCGTGAAACTCTGTGTAACCAACCCGTAATCGTAAACTGTAAATGAGAAACGGCCGTTCCCCGCTTTACCGATTCCCCCATCCCCATTACAATCTTCACAGTTAACCCGACCGTCAATCCCCCCAACCTCGCACCCCGGTCAGCCAAGATTGAGTCTGTAATTTAAAAATGGAGCGAGAACCATCATGTTCAAAGATATCGCCGATGTTCGTGAACGATTGGGCAAGCAGCAATATATCGCCTCAGAAGAGATAGGCACCGTCACCTTTCTGGCGCAGTCCTTGTGCAAGCCGATTTTGGCCGAGGGACCGGCCGGTGTGGGCAAGACGGAACTGGCGAAAGCGTGGGCGAAGGCAATTGGACGGCCGTTAATCCGCCTGCAATGCTACGAAGGCCTGGACGAGAGCAAAGCCCTCTACGAATGGGAATACGCCAAGCAAATGCTCTACACCCAGCTCCTGCGCGAAACCCTGCACAAAGTCCTGGGCGACGTGCAAAGCCTCTCCGACGCCGCCTCCCGCCTGGCGCAAGAAGAAGATGTGTTCTTCTCCGAAAACTTTCTCCTCCCCCGCCCCCTGCTCACCGCCCTCATGTCCGACGAGCCGGTCGTCTTGCTAATCGACGAGATTGACCGCGCCGACGTCGAATTTGAAGCCTTCCTGCTAGAAGTCCTCAGCGATTTCCAGGTAAGCGTGCCCGAACTGGGCACCATCGCCGCCAAACACCAGCCCATGGTCCTGCTGACCAGCAACAATACCCGCGAACTCAGCGAAGCGCTCAAGCGCCGCTGCCTCTACCTCTACGTCGATTACCCCGCCCAAGACGCCGAACTGGACATCGTGCGCCTGAAAGTGCCCGACCTCAGCCCGGAATTGGCGCGGCAGGCGGTGGCTGTGGTGCACCAACTGCGCAACATGGATTTACGCAAAGTGCCCTCCATCAGCGAAACGCTGGATTGGGCGCGCGCCCTGGTCACGCTCAACGCCAGCGCCATCGACGAAAAGACCCTCAGCAACACCCTCACCGTTCTGCTGAAATATGAAACCGACGTGGCCAAGGCCAAACGCATGATGGGCAACAGCGGCGGCAGCCAACGCGGCCGTTGGGAGCGTTAAAAATTGTTAATTGGCAATTGTCAATCGCCAATTGTCAATTCCTGGGAATTTTATGGACGACCGAGTCATTGAATTTGTACGCGGCATGCGGGCGGCGGGGGTGCGGATATCGCTGGCCGAGTCGATGGACGCCATGCGGGCCATTGAAGCACTGGGCATTACCGATAAAACCATCTTCAAATCCTCCATGCGCGCCACGCTGATCAAGGAAGCGCAGGATTTTGCCGTGTTCGACCAGTTGTTCCCGCTCTACTTTGGCAGCGGTGGGCCGATGCTGCAAAATGCGCTGGAAGATTTAAGCGAGGGCGACCAGGATATGCTGAAGGCGGCGCTGCAAGCCCTGAGCGGCCGGATGCAAAATTTGCTGGATTGGCTGACCAGCGGCGAAGGACCGACGAAAGAAGAATTGGAAGCGCTGGCCAATCAGGCCGGGGCGCAGTGGGCCGATAATCCCGGCGAGGCGCGTTGGGTGACGCGGCGCATGTTGCAGCAGATGGGCTTCGGCCACCTGGAGCAGCAGCTGCGGGAGCTGTACCAGAAGCTGCAAGAGATGGGCATGAGCCAGGAAGCCATCGAACAGCTGATGGGCGTGGTGGAAGCGAACCGCGAAGCGCTGGCGGAGCAGGTGGCGCAGCAAATTGGCATGCAAATCGCCCAGCAGCGGGCCAACCGCCCGGACGACCTGCACGGCTCCGACCTGATGCACAAACCGTTTTCGGCGCTGTCGGAGGAGGAAACGGCCGTGCTCCGCAAAGAAGTCGCCCGCCTGGTTACCCAACTGCGCACCCGCGCGGCTATGCGCCGCAAACGGGGCACGCGCGGCAAATTCGACTCCAAATCCACCATTCGCGCCAATCAACGCTACGGCGGCGTGCCCCTGGAACTGCGCTTCAAAAAGAACAAGCTCAAACCCAGCCTGGTGCTGATGTGCGACATGTCGCGCTCCATGTTCCACGTCACCGAGTTTATGCTGACCTTCATCTACCAACTGCAAGATCAGGTCGCCAAGACGCGCAGTTTTGCTTACTACTCAGACATGCAGGAAGTGAGCCATTTGCTGAATAGTAACCGGGCGGAAGAAGCGGCGCAGGAAGTGTTCGACGCCTTTTACAAAGGCTCGCCGGGGCATTACGCCACCGATTTTGGCGGCAGCCTGGACACCTTTTATCATCATTGGTTGAGCGCGGTGAACGGCCGTACCACCGTCGTCGTGTTGGGCGACGGCCGTAACAACTACAATTCGCCGCGCATCGACCTGATCAAAGACCTGCAAAAGCGCGCCCGCCGCGTCATCTGGTTCTGCCCGGAGCAGGAGCGGCAGTGGGGCACCGGCGACAGCGACATGCTGGAATACGCGACGGCCGTGGATTCGATTTACGTGGTAAGAAACCTGGCGCAGTTGGCAACGGCCGTGGACAAACTCCTGGCCGGCGACTAAACCCCATAACCGATTCAGCATAAAACAAAAAGCCCTCGCAGCCATAGAATTAAAGTGTGAGGGCTTTTACATTGGTCCAAAAATTTTCTGGCGTTAATCCATACCGGCTTGCCGCTTAATCTCTTGTAATTCCTGGCGCAAAATGGGCAGTCTGTTCTGAATAATATCCCACACGATTCTGTTGGAAATAACGTCATACCCATGTGCCAGCACATTGCGAAAAGAAATAATGCGTTGATAGTCACTCAATTGAGAAAGCAAAGCTTCATCAACCTGCTTAAGGCGGTTTAGCGCCTCCCCAATAATCTCAAACTGTCGTTCGACGGCTGAACGCAGCATAGCATCGCCAGCGTAGTCATGAAAGGTCTTTCCCAAAGTAAATTCCGTGATTAACGACACAGCCTGATCGAGATCATAAAGCAACTTCTTAGCTTTCAGGTCCATACACCAGCACCTTATCCTGCTCAACCGCCCGTCGGAAATACGGGTTCTGAATCGCTTCTTCCTCAATCAAATCAACCGGGCGCTGAAAAAGTTCTTCCAATTCTTCCTTTAAGCCAAAATATCTATCGAACGCTCCCAGCGCCGAAGCGTTTGGGTCGAAGTTAACCAAAAA
>JAKQCM010000517.1 GCA_029559155.1 Chloroflexota bacterium | reverse complement strand
CAATGCCCCGTAAACGAGGCTATAGCGTTTCGCGGTGTTTCCGTGTCAATTTTGCGCCTTGACAAAGATCAAAAAAACTTAACTTGTTGCCAATGTGCTAAGGACAAAAAAGTATCAGGGATAAGGGCATGAAAAACCAGTTTCACTGGATGCCCCCTTTGTAACTTATCTGGGTTCTCTGGCAAAACCCCAAGCGTTTGATACCCACCCAAATAATCCACATTCTCATAATCAAACCTTTGAGGTCTCTTTTAATGGTTAGCGACAGTTCAGCGGGCGTTTTGTCGCAACACCCGCTGAACATCACGCCAAACGTGATGACAATTTTGACCGGGAAATCAAACGCACCGCCATGTGCAGCCCTGTCACCAGTTCTAGACCTTTTTAGCAATCTTCAAATCGCCATCTCCAAAATTTCTGTCAGCTCGGCGTTGGTAAGGGGTATCGGATTGCCCTTCATGCTGCTGGCCTGCTGGGATTGAGTCACCACTTCGGCAAACGCATCTTCTTCAAGGCCGTAATCGCACAGCGGCGGCACGGCGAGGTCGGCGCACAAAGCCTCGATCCAGGCCACGCCATTGGCGGCCGTGGCGGTTGGCCGCCCGGTAAGAATTTGGGCTGCCTCGTCATACCGGGCCAGGGCGGGATGCTCCGGGTCGCGGGCGAGCAGGGCGCGCACATTGGCGGCCATCACATGCGGCAGCAGGCGGGCACAGATGATGCCGTGTGGCGCGTGGTACATGCCGCCCAACACCCCGGCAAACCCATGCACTGCGCCTAACTTGGCATTCGCCAGGGCTAACCCACCAAACAGACTGGTAAGAGCCATGTCTTCACGCGCGGATGTGTCACGGCCGTTTCGCACCGCCCGTCGCAATGAACGTGCCCCACGCGCCAACCCTTCGCGGCACAAAGCGTCAGTTACGGGATTGGCCTTGTTGCTGACAAACGGCTCCAATACCTGAGTCAGCGCATCCAGACCGGTGCTGGTCGTCACGTCGGGCGGCATGGCGTAAGTAAGTTCCGGGTCGACGATGGCCAGATCGGGCAGCATATGCGGGCTGCGCAGGCTGGCCTTCACGCGGTGCTTCGGCGAAGCCAGGACCGCGTTGCGCGTTACTTCCGCGCCGGTTCCGGCGGTGGTGGGGATGGCGATCATGGGGGCGGACGGCTGGGTTAACGGCCGTCCACGCCCTATCACCTCCAAATAATCCAGCGGCTCGCCGCCATTGGTCAGCAAGGCCGCAATCGCCTTACCTGTGTCGATGGCGCTGCCGCCGCCCAGCCCAATCACCAATTGGCAGCCAGCCTGACGCGCCTGGGAAACGCCGGCGGCAATCGTCTGAATGGTCGGCTCGTCGGACACAACGAAACGGGTGGCGGCGACGTTGTGTTGGGCAAGGGTGTCGAGGAGAACGGCCGTTACCTCGTCCGGCGCGCCCACAGCCACCAACGCCCGCGCGCCCATGTGGGCTGCCGCCGGTCCGGCCTGCGCCACCGTCCCCGCGCCAAAGAGAATTCGTCCTGAAGTAGCAAACTCAAAGTTCATAGTCGGAGTCCCAGCCGTTGTCATTGGGGAAGATGTTGTCGTATTTGATGGCGTAACGCGGTTCGGCCATCATGTCATTGACGGTATCGCGCCAGCGGGCGTAATGGGCGGTTTCTTTATGGTGGGCGGGAGCAACGGCCGTGCGGTACACCTCCACCAATACAAAACGCGCCGGGTCGTCTTGCTGCTGAATCACATCGAAACGAGCGATCCCGGGTTCTTGCACGCTGTTGCGGGCATTATCCAGGCTGGCGGCCTTAAAAGCGTCTATTTTGTCTTCTTTCACATGCACAAACACAAGGACAACAAGCATCTTTCCTCCGAAAATATTGCGAGTCAATCAGTAAATAAAAACCCTAAGGGTTTGCCAAATCAGTATCAGTTTGCAGAATTGAAACAAACCCTTAGGGTTTTGAGCACTTCACATCCATTTGTAAATCAAAATGGACTGCCAACTAACGCATCAGGCTTTCGCCGACGATGCCCGCCACGGCCTGATAAACCGGCGAGTCGCTGCTTAATTGGATGAACGGCCGTCCGCTAAACTCCAACGCCATCATCGCCTCATTTTCCGGCACAACTCCCAACAGCGGAATCCCCAATTCGTCGATGCGCGCCTGAAGCGCCGGGTGCATATCGCCACGCAGCCGATTCAAAATCAGGCCGGTGTGGGCGATGTGAATGTCCAGCTCCTGCCGGAAGGCAGCGATGCGTTCGGCCGCTGCCAGCCCGCGCTGGGTGGGGTCCGAGACGATAAACAGGTGCTGCACGTCACGGGTGGTGCGCCGGCTGAGGTGCTCCATACCGGCTTCGTTGTCGATGACCACGTAGCGGTAATTTTTACTGATGGCGTCGATAACCTGGCGCAAATTGTGGTTGACGGCGCAGTAGCAGCCCTGCCCTTCCGGCTGCCCCATGGCAATCAGGTCGAAACGATCTCCTTCGGCCAGGGCTGAACGGACCTGATAATCGAGGTATTCTTGCTTGCTGACGCCGCCGCCGATGGTTCCCATCGCCGCGCCGCCAGCGGTAAGCGACTGCTTGACCTGCGCCAGCAAATCCTCGCGGATGTCGCCGACGGTCCAGTCTAATTCCAGTCCCAGGACCATGTTCAGGTTGCTGCTGGGGTCGGCGTCGATAGCCAAAACTGCGCCCGGCTGGGTTTCGATGAGATATTTGATGATCATGGCGGCGATGGTTGTCTTTCCAACGCCGCCTTTTCCGGCTAAGGCAATGGTTGTGGTCATAATTTTTGGGAGGGGAGACTGGAGACTAAAGATTGGCGGCGGGCGCTGCTCAATCTGTCGCTTCGAGTCTCTGTATCATGGTTTCTGTTTCTTGTTTTAATGCCGGTACGTGGTCGTAAACGGCCGTGCCCAACCGATCCGCCTCTTGTACCCTTAAATCGGCCGGCAGCAGGCCCAAAATTGGCACGCCCGGCGTGTTTGCCTGCAAAAATGCGGTCTCGTCCTGGTTGCGAATCTTGTTGCCCACCAGCCACAGCCGCGTCAGGCCAATGTCGGCAGCCAGTTTCTTGATCTGGGCGGCGGTCCCCAGGCTTCGCCGCGTCGGCTCCACCACAATGATCAGCGCATCGACAAAGTCCACCGTCGCCCGTCCCAGATGCTCCACGCCGGCATACATATCCAAAATGAGAATGTCATCCTGCCGGAAAAGCAGATGCGTGAACAGAGTTTTGAGCATGGCGCTCTCCGGGCAAATGCAGCCCGAGCCGCCAATGTCCACCGCCCCCATTTCCAATAAACGCACGCCGCGATGGGTGACGCTAAATCGTTCGGGGATGTCGTCTACGCGGGGGTTTAGTGTGAAAAATCCGCCCACGGCGCCCGGTTTTGCCCCCGTGCGCTCCTCGATCAGGGCGTCCATTTGCGAGATGGGGCGCAGTTGGGCGCGCAGTTCATCCGGAAAGCCCAACGCTCCTGCCAGACAGGGCGACGGATCGGCGTCTACGGCCAATACCTGCCGCCCCTGGTCGGCCAATGCCTGCGCCAGAAGCGCCGTTAGCGTCGTTTTGCCCACGCCCCCTTTGCCGCTAATTGCCAGTTTCATGGTTTATGCCTTTGCCGTTAACAAGCGTCCTGTCATTATGCTCCCAATGATAGCACAAGCATCGGTTGGCAGGTGATGGTTGACGTGGGCGTCGAACAACATTTTGTATGAAGGTGGGAAATCGTCGTCGCCGGGCCAGCAGGCGACAAGCAGGGGAACGCGTGGCAGCACCTGAAATTGGAAAGCGGCTCCGGCAAAGGCGATGGCCTGCCCACCGAGGGCCACGGCCGTTTTCTCAAACCACCCCACGTTATTGCCAAACACCTGCGTCAGTTTGTGACCGGTGTAAGACTGGAAAGCCCGGGTATAAAAACGGCCGTTTGCCAATTGCGTAAAAGCGATCCATTCCCCGGCAACCGGCGCGCCGTTTGTGGTATGCAGGTAATAGGCCAGAAGCGCCTGGGTCATGGGGTCCAGTACCTGCCCGGTCGCTGGGCTGCGGGCGATAAAGTCGGGCAAGGTGATGTGAACGGCCGTTCCCCACACCACCAACGCCAGCCCATTCGCTGCCAGAACTGCGCCGGAATGGGCGGCGAGAACGGCCGTGTCTCGCTGCGCCAGATCGCGCCGCAATTCATCCACCCGGCGCAGCAAGCCGGTTTTCGCTTCACCAACAGCCATCAAGTTAACCGCTCGTCGTGGATCACGCTTACGCCGCCAAAGGCAACTTTTCGTCAGCCGGTGGCCTCACCGGGGCTAAACCCGCCTCCGCCACAATGCGCGGCACAATGTCTTCCCAACCCACAGCCATCAGGTGGATGCCGCTCACGCCCTGCTTGCTTTTTATCGCTTCGATGATTTCCAGAGCGATTTGCACGCCTTCCTCGGCCGCGCCAGCCCCCGCCGATTCCAATCGCCGCAGCAAATGGCCGGGGATGGTCACGCCGGGAATCTCGTGGTGCATGTATTGGGCCATTTCCAGAGTTTTGAGGGGCGTCACGCCGATCAAGATATAAACTTTGTCTAAAATGTTTCGTTTCGCCAATTCGTTGAGCCAGATTTCCAGGCCGTCGGGATCGTAAACCAAGTTGGTTTGAAAAAACTGAGCGCCGGCATTGATCTTTTTATGCTCGCGAATCGCCTGGAATTCCGGGCGTGAAGCGAACGGGGCAGCGGCGGCGCCTAAAAAGTATTGCGGCCGAAATTTGATGTCACGGCCGTCCAGATATTTCCCATCATCCCGCATCCGGCGCAAAATCCACAACATTTGGATCGAGTCGATGTCGATGATGTCGGCGCGGGCGCGTGGAATTGGCCCCATGCGGAAACTGTCGCCAGAGAGGCAGAGGATGTTGCGGATGCCCAGGGCGCTGGCTCCCAAGACCTCCGCCTGCAAGCCGGTTCGCGTGCGATCGCGGGCGGCAATTTGCAGCACAGGCTCCGCGCCATGCTGCAACGCCATCAGAGAACAGGCCAGCGATGACATGCGGGGTGTGGCGGATGGGCAGTCGGTGAAGTTAACGGCCGTTACATACGGCTCCACCATCTCCACATTACGGCACATTTTGCCCGTCGCCGCGCTCATCGGCGGCGCAACTTCGGCCGTCACCACAAATTCACCGGCGCGGAGGCGGCGCTCCAGGTCAGACGCCGGCGCGTCGTAAGCCGGCGCATGGTACGCTGCATCGCCGCCCCACCAATCCGGCTGACGAACAGGGCGAAACACAGCATCGGCCGTGACCACTCGCTCTTGTTTGTCGCCGGAGAGCAGCCCTGCGGCCACTTTTTTCGCCCCCACAGTTCGAACCTGCTGCACCACATCACCCCAGGTCTCGCCGCCAACTTTGTCCCAATCCAGCGGCGGCATAACTTCTAGCAGCAATTCCTCGCGCCCCAGGCGAAAAGCGCGCTCATAAATGGCATACCAGAT
>JAKQCM010000512.1 GCA_029559155.1 Chloroflexota bacterium | reverse complement strand
ACTGTGGATATGCGTTACCGTGCCGCCGCCATATTGCAGCAGGTGCGTCAGCACCAACTTGACCTGCTCGGATCGTTCGTATTGCCATTTTGATTCTGGCCTGGCGATGATGGCCTGCATCATGTCCATGAGGCCATCATCTAGCCGCCGATCTATCATGTCCCACAGCGCGTCGACCGCTTTCTGGTGGGCCTCTTTCATGAGGCGCTTGGCCTCTTTGTCCCACGCCTGACGCATGGCTCTTTCCGGCATGTAGGAGCGCTCGCCCCCATCCGGCAGCAGGTGAGTGGGGAAATTGCCACGGTGGCCGATGGCAATTGCGGCACGCGGGTCTTCGGCCAGGGCTGTGTTCATGTGGACGAACTCAAGCCGATTGTTCACAAACGGCCGTAACGCCGCCTCGTTTGTGCGCCAGGCAAACACAAAATTACTCCCGCCCCGCTGCCCGCCGCTGTCCCAAATTTGTTGTAGAACTTTTTTGTCTTCCCAATTGGCAAAAACAAAATCCTCTTCCCGGTCGCTGAACGGAATGCCCAACACGACCTCAGCATCCGCTATAGTCTGCTCTTTCAGCACCTCGATTTTCGCCTCCAGGCATTCTGGCGTCAGGCAGGTGTTGTTGATACGGCTGGCGCACCCGGCGCAGCCAGAACTGATGATTGCCCCGCCCTGCGGCGCTCTCATATCCGCAATTGCCTTTGGTAAATCCCGACCGACGTGTCTCAGCGCGTTTTTGGTGTAGTCCCGTATGCCGTCTGAGCTAATCTTTTCGCCGCTCACAACCTGCTGGATGAAATCAGCCGGAGCAACAGGCGGCCCCCAATACTGGTCTGCCTTGCCCCACTTCGTGCGGCCGTTGGTCAGCGCCTGGATGGTGACCACCGGAGCCAGCGCCAGGCAGGCGCGTTCGCTCAGACGGCCGTCGCGGTTGGCTTGCTGAATCTCGGCCGGCAGCTCCAGGAGGCGCAGGCGGTTGGCCACGGTGGACCGGTCTACGCCCCAGGCGGCGGCTACCTCGCGCTGGCTCTTGGAGCGCTCCAGTTTGCGCTGCAGCAGCTCGGCTTCCTCGACGGCTGAGATGTCCTTGCGCTCACGGTTCTCGGACCAGACGGCGTCGAGCATCTGCTCATCAGTCAGGGCGTCGATGTGGATGGGGAAACGGGCGTCGCTGTAGCCAGCGGTAGACATATCGTACAGGTAACGGAAGGCACGCATTCGGCGGTGGCCAAAGGCCAGCTCCACACGCACCGCCTTGTCGGGCATCAACCGGCCGGAGGTGGTGATCAGGTGCTGCACCTCGTCATGGGACAGCACACGGCCGTTGGGTTCGGCCGCGTTGCGGAAGATGACCCGGCCACGGGGAATTTGCATCAGGCCATAGGTGTCCGGGTAGCTGTCGCGGGCGGCGGCGATACGGCCGGCCAGGTCGGCGGTGTCGCCGTATTCCTGGCGCGCCTGAAATGGGTTGTCATCAATTTGGGTGAGGGGGACAAAAATTAGCATCAGATACTCCTTTTTTGGGGGGACTAAGCCATGATAAACATGGGCTGTTTCATTTGCGCCAATTGGCGACGGGCCTGCTCAATCTCTGCTTCGATAACAGCCAATGGGCGCATCAGACCAACGGCCGCTTCCATTTCGTAGCGCAGCTCATCGCCAATTGGCTCGTGGTTCGCCTGAAACGGCGGGTGTTCAAACTCGCCGCGGCCGTAGCGCCACGCATCGCGCCGGGTGCGCCGTTCCACCTCTCCGGCGGCATATACGCGCTCGATGGTGGCCAGGAACTCATTCACGCGGGGAAAGTATTTTCCTGAACGCATATGTTCCTGTGCCGCCGCGTGCAGCATGTCGGTCGGAACATGGGCGGTCATTTGAGCCAGGTTGCGAACTCTGGCTTCGGTAACGTTGGGACCGGCATATTCATCGCGCAGCATTTGGATAATCTCGATTCTATTCATGTGGCAAACCTAACTCCTTGAAGATTTTTTCTACGTCCACCTGGCCGTTGGTCTGGGCGCTGCTTGTACTGGTCGGCGTCTGATTCGGGATCAGGTCGTTGATGGCGAGCTTGATGGTCTCCAGAACCTCCTTCGGCCTGGGCGGCTGGTTTTTCTGCCCGCGCCAGTCGTGGAGATACCAGTTCCAGTGGCCGTTGGCCGATTGGCCAGGGCTGTAATGTGTCAGCACCTGCCCGGCGGTGTAAGCGCCCAGCAGGCCAGCGGCCGTTTTGCTCAAAATTCCCCAATTGGCATGGCCGTCCATCACGGTCACTTCGGCCAGAGCGTTGACCATTTCGGCCAGCAGCAGCTTTTGCGGGGGGAGGGGGGGAGTCCCTCTCTCTTCACGGAACTCTTCGGAACTCTCTAGGAACTCTACGGAACTATCACAAGCATTGCTTGTGACGATTGTGACGATCTCTTGTGACGTTTCCGGTTTTTGTTGTGACGATTCGGCGAGTTGTTGTGACAATCTTTTGACCTGTTGTGACAATTCCTCAACTATCGTCACAAGGCGAATCATCACAGCCTTGTCTTGTGACGATTCGGGGGTTTGTTGTGACGTTTCCGATGCGGCAAGGGCTGCTTGTGACGTTTCTTGAATAATCGTCACATCGCCTTGTGACAATTTATCGATTATCGTCACACGGTAGACGGTCCAGGAACCACGGCCGTCGCCGCCCTGCTGGACCACCTCTAACTCGCCGGATTCCAACAGCGTGGGCATGAGGTTGTAGACGGTGTTGCGGTGGACGCGTGCGGCCTCGGCGATGCCGGAGTAGCTGAGGCAGCGCTGCGGGTTGCCAACGACGCCACATACCCCATCGTCGCCGGCGCGGTCGGCAATGGCCATGAGGACACGGAACGCGCCGAAGTCGCGGTCTTTTACGAATTCGGAATGCAGCCGGACGGCCGTAATAGCCTGAATGCTCATGCCGCTCCCGCCTCCTGCTTCAAGCGCTGGTAGGCCGCGTTATCGCTGTAGGCGACGCGGGCCAGCCGGTAGGCTGTTGGCGCGCCAACACTTGGGCGCCAATGGTCGTAAATTCGGGTGTGCATGATGGTCAATCTTTCATCATCCACGAGCTGCTGCCGATAGCAGTCATCGGTTATGGGGAGTGCTGGATTGTTATCCATCGATTCCTCTGGGTCAGCGGGCGCTACAGGCAGACGCGCTCCGGTCCGTTTTTTCATGATTCTCCAGTGATAAGTATTGTGTGATAGCGCGCTGGGCGGCTTCGAAGCCCCAGCATACGGCCGTTTTGTAGCCTTGCTTGGCCAGCGCTTCTAGCCACCACAGCTGTTCATCGCTTGGCTTGTTGTCGCCGAACTTCATTTCAACCACCAGGCCGTGGTAACCGCCACGAGGGACCGGCAGCCACAAATCGGGCACGCCTGCTTTCATGCCTTCGGCTTTCAGGCGCATGGCCTCGCGGCTGAAGCGTCGCCCTTTAGCGTCTCTCGCCCAGGGCAGCTTGGCCCCATTGATGACGGCGAAAAGCAGCTTCAGATCTGGCCAGACGTTGGCCTGGTAATCGGCCCAGTCAATAAGGGCTGCCTGCTCGTCGTGTTCACTCACCGGTATTCCTCCACATCCGCTGAGGCTAGGCCGGGTAGCATTTCTTGTTTTTCTTTGGGTTTCTCGTGAGGGCAGGTAGGCTCAATGTATACCTCGGAGAGGGGGATGGACTGGATGTAGTAACCCTGCTCGGCCCAGACTTGCAGCACCTTCGCCACGCCGGTTTCGCCGCCGGTGATGGGTGGCTGCACGCCGACGCAGCAGCCGCAATTTTTCTCGGCCACGTATACCAGCGGCTCGGCATCCGGTGGTGGCGTGTGGTCGCAAATGGCGACGTTGGCAGACATCTTCTTGACGGTGCGTACCATCCATCCCGCCTTCCCCCACTCGGCCAGCACGCGGCCGGCTGCTTTTTCATCGTAGCCGTGTGGATGAACGGCCAGCGCACATTGGCAGTACGGCCGTGTGGCGACGTACACGTAGGGTCCGCTTTTGTATTTCTTAGGCAGGATAAGAATGTCAGCCAATGCATGGCTGACTGAGCCGATTGAACTATTGAATTCGAAGGTTACTGTATCTTGTCCCATCATACTTACTCCTGTCTGATAAATAAAAGTGTCACCGGGCGGGATTCGAACCCGCGACCTACTTTCATGTCCGCTTGCGCGGGGCGCGCCGTCGCTCTGCCCTGACTGAGCTACCGGTGACAAGTTATTAAAATCCGGGTTTAGGCTAAGGAACCCGGAACCTGCAAACCCACAAAAGCAAAGGAGGAAGAAATCGGGTGACTCGTCACGTTCACCTGGCTGTGGCCAACGGCCGCCAGGAGGGCGGAAACGGCCGTTGGCCACAGCCAGGTGGACATGAAACAGAACGGTTGTGCTATAATACAAACACTCCCCAATTTCTGTCCCCATCCACCCCCTATTTAGACCGGCCTCCCCAGGCCGGTCGCTCTTTCTAGTCGTCGCCGGTCCACCTCTGCTATGACAATCTGGCGAATCCGGGCGCTGTCCTCAGCGATGCCCACCAGGTCGGCCAGGATATCCGGATCATCGGACATGTAGACCAATCGTCTCACGCGCTGCTGGATGCGTAGGCTCACGGCAATCGCGTCCTCGTAGCTGTGCAGTTCGTTATCTGGTAGTCGCATCGTACTGATCCACTCGCTGGCGCAGCGACGCGGCGCGCTGCCGGCGAGTACGCTCGTTTTCGTTGACGTACAGAGCGGCCGTGATTGCCCCGGCCGTACCGGTGGCAATGGCGATGGCGGCCAGGGTCGTGAAGTCAATGAGGCCAGAGGGCACAAACAGCAGCGCCAGGAAAAGGATGGTTGCGTGTCCCATCGTGCGCCGGGCCAGTTCGTTGCGCGCCCACCAGCGGCCAAATGTGGCGTGTTCCAAAGCCACAACGACGCCGGTTAGGGCGGCGTATAAAATCATGTCCAACATAAATCCTCCTGAAGTTGTCACAAGCCATCCGTTTCGTGCTAATCTGAAACGAAATAGGGAAACTCAAAAAATTAAATAAAAAACAGAATCTCCGGATACGGCCGTTTGCGGCCATTAAAATACGCCAAAGTCGCGCTGCTGTTCGGCGCACATCCTACCGGAGGTAACATGAAAACGATGTATCGGAAAACGCTGGATTTTATGTCCGCGCCAGCTGCCGCTGGCAGTTTGTCGGCGGCCATCCAGCAATTTTTACTGTTTCGTGCGGAGGAGGTCTCCCAGGCCACGATGGTCCATTTGTACCGGTCACTGAGCGCATTCGCCGCCGATGTTGGGGACGTGCTCGTTGTGGAGTTGACGGCTGGTGATTTCATCGCCTACGCCGATCACCTGCGCAATCGGTACAGCCCTGGCACGATCAGGCCAGTCGTTGGCGACCTCAAACAATTCGCCTCCTGGCTGCACCAGGAGGGGATTACGGCTGATAATTACGGCCGACGGCTGGTAAAGCCCAGAGCCGTCAAGGAAAAGCATCATGCGGAAGAGAGCGACATGTTAACGCTGATTCGCCGCCTGGCTGGAACCCTGGAAGGGCTGCTGCACCGCGACTTGTTTGGCGCGCTGCGTGCGGCCGACGATGGCTGGAATTACGAGTCGCTGAAGACCCTGCATGACCTGACGGCCGTGATGCTGCTTTACGAATCCGGCTGCCGGGCTGGTGAACTGTGCAATCTGAGCAGCCACCGGCTAAACAAGGCATTCGCCCAGCCTGCCCCGGCCTACTCACTTGTGGCCTACGGCAAAACAAATGATCGAACCTACCACGTTACCCAGTCGACCGTTGAGCTGTATCGGCTGTGGTACGAAAAACGCCCGTTCGCGTTGACGTGGGCGTTTTGCAGTTGGCGACGCGGGGGCGCGCCGGAGAAATTGAGCGCGCCGGCGCTGGGTCAGATGCTGGCCCGGCGCTGCCGCCAGGCCGGGATACGGCCGTTTCGCCCGCACTCAATGCGGCACGCGAAGGTCATCAGGAGCCGTAAGTTGGTGGGCTTGGAGCTGGCCAGTCGGCTGGTAGATCATGCCAATATACAGACCACCCGCGCCTATGATTACATCGACGATGGCGAGGTTGGCGTGGCTGCGCGGCTAACCGGCTACTCTGGAAAACTGTGGTGAAACAAACCTACGTCTGTTAACCGCAGGGTTGTTGGTTCGAGTCCAACCTGAGGAGCTATAACCTCCCTATATAGGGGTTGTTAAGGTTCAGATTTGAGGCCGCCGCAGGCCGGATCAGCATGGCGGCGGCCTCGTTTCGTTTAAATCCTGAAGAACAAGTAACAAGAAATGGAAATAGAATCTGATTTTAGAAACCCTATCGAAGCACTGGATTACCTGATAGAAGCGCAGCGGCAAGCGCTCGATGAGTATGAAGAATCGTACCGAATAGAGCGCGGTATGTATCAGGTCGAGTGCCTTAAAGAAGCATTTCTTCCATCCGCGAGCACTTCGCTTAACTACAGGGCTTACAATACTCGGTCCAAAGAAATGCTTGTGGGAATCGAACACCTGAGGGCCGCAGTCGCTACTCTGCTTGCTTTTCGGGAGCGCTTGCTTGAGGAATCAAGTCTCGAAACAGATATCCTCGACCGCTTCCGGCACTTTCCAAGTCTCCCAGAAAACGACCGTTAAGTTCGGCCGCTTGAATGGACCCATCTTTACCAGGTAGCGATTTTGCTGGGATGTGGATATGGATAGTCGCATTTTTGGGCGGGTGGCATAAGGGGCTGTGGCTAATTGGAGGCATCTCATCGCCCGGTTCCAGGTAAATGTGAAAATGGGTTTCTCGTATGACTTCTATCATCTCAAATCCTTATTAAGGTACTAACGGCCGTTTGGCCGGTACAGTAAACCCCCGGCAATCTTGGTGGACTAGCGGGGGATTAAAGAGAGGCTTTCTGCGTTCTGCGTAGGAAGTCTTTTTTTTATTCCGACTTCCTACGCAGGGATAGTTTGAAATCCAAGACGGTCAAGCTGCGCCAGCAGCCTTTCCGCCTCATCCTTCCTTACACGCTCCACGTCAGAAGCAGGAACAAGAACGGTGTTTTTGTCGCCGACAGTGATGCTGTTTGGGAATCGTCCGTCGCTGTTCCAGTTGTGGATAGTCTGGCGACTTACCTCAAACATCTTCGCTAATTCGGCAACGGTGTACAGCTTTTCTTGCATGTCCGCCTCCGCTTTACTCAATAAAAGTTTGACCATATCCCCTATCTTAAACCACAAACATAAAAACGTCAAGAAGCTTGACGGTATTGCCTTTATTACAAACGTCAAGTAACTTGACAACATTGCCGCCCAGATATATAATCACATCATGATTTTTTGTTAACTAACTTGACAAGTACCAAACAAAAAAAGGCCGCCCGAACTCTCGCCAGTATCGGACGGCCAAAGGAGACCGAAGTCCCACATGAATGAAGGAATTGTAGCACAGAACGGCGACATTGTGACGACATTGCCCG
>JAKQCM010000507.1 GCA_029559155.1 Chloroflexota bacterium | reverse complement strand
TCCAAAAAGCCGGCCTTCGGGTCCAACAGCACCGGCGGAATGTCCACCGGCCGGCCGCTGACGTTTTTCAGCTCGACTTCCAGAAAGACCGGCTGACCAAATTCAAACACCGCGCCGCCCAGCGGGGGACGCAGCGTTAGCTGATAGCCGGGGAAATCGACCTCGGGCACGTAGGGCGAATAACCGCCGTTGCCGTCGGCCCAGTAGTTGATGGAGTGGAAGGCCGCGCCGCCGGGAATAAGCGCCGGCAGCGGCGCGTGGCGGATAAATTCCAGTTCGTCTGGGTCGAAGAGAAAATCAAATTTTGACCAATATTCGTTGCGATGGTTGCCGCCTTTGTAACGCCAATCATAGTTCATAAAAGAGAGCGAATCGGCCCGGCCCACGATGCGCTCGAAGCGGTGGGCCAGGTTGAGGGCGTGGCCCAATTCGTGGGTGGTGGTCTGGATGAGCTTGCGGTCGGCGCTGGAACCAAACAGTTGGCGGATGGCGGTGGCGAACACGGCCGTTCCCTGCCGTGGCAGTTGGTCTTGCGTGTCGAACATGATGCCCAACAAGCCATCACGGGTTGATTTGCCCAGCAGCAGCAGGTGTAACTCCCAGGCTCGCTGCGTCAGAGAAGCCTGGGCAAAATCGCGCAGCAGGGTGTGCAGTTGGGTGTTGCCCCAGCCGCCGGCGTTGGCCGGAATCTGGCTGGGCCGCCCGGCTTCCACCACGCTCAGGCCCGCTTTTTCCAGGGCCAGGTGCAGGCTCATTGGCTGGCCGCGATGGGTGAATTCCGGCAGAGGAGCCACGCCTTGCTCGGTTTCCAGCTCGATGCCCACGGTGCGCAAATTGTGGGAAGCCCACTCGGCGGAAAAGCCAATAGCCCGGCGCGAGGGCAAACTGTGCAGCGAGCCGTCAAAAAAGATTTCGCCGCTAAGAGTCAGCGGGGCGGTGTTCGTGCCGGTGAGCGACAGCGTGCCATGGACAAAGCCGCCGTGTTCGTCCTGGCCGATGATGCCCCAATGCCCTTGGGCCAGGGCGACACGCTGGCCGGGGTTGGTGCGCAGCGAGGCGACGTAGCTGTGGCCAAAGCTGTCGCTGCGGAAAATGTCGGCGCTGATCACGCCGGAAAGCGCTTCGTCGACGCGCAAATCGACCTGGAGAAAAGCATTTCCGCCCTGGTAACGGCCGTCTTGCAGCGCAATCGGGGTC
Source organism: Chloroflexota bacterium (assembly GCA_029559155.1). Classification (GTDB taxonomy): domain Bacteria; phylum Chloroflexota; class Anaerolineae; order Promineifilales; family Promineifilaceae; genus Leptovillus. The sequence continues at coordinate 16,444 of JAKQCM010000507.1, read as the reverse complement.
GGTTCTGGCTCTGGCTCTGGTTCCGGCTCCGGCGCGGGCCGCGTTTTGATGCCCAAAAAACGCAGCATTCGCTGAAACACACTCAATAAATCTTCAATTTCCGCCATGCGCTGCTGTTCGGTTAACGATAAGGGACGATCCAAACTTTGCAGCATCTTTTGCTCGCGCTGCAAGAGCCGCATACGTCGATTTAAATCACCAAATTCGTCGATCCTGGTCATGACAACCTCCTTCACAGGTTTGATCCACCATGTGCCGTTATAGCCGGCCGCTACTCGATTTCGTCTCAATGCGCGTTGAATGCCACAGTCCCCGCGAACATAGTACCATGCCTCCAGAGGATAGCACAAGAGTCAGGATACCAAACACCACAGACCAACCGGTCGGTTGGCCGTTGACAGATGATCACGGCCGTGTTAAGATAATGCAACCGACCAACCGGTCGGTTTGTTAACCAGAAGGAAACAGGCAGCCATGACCGAACAAGACGCCCGCGCCCAAATTTTAACCGCCGCCATGACCCTCTTTGCCCGGCAGGGCTTCGCCAACACCAGCATGAACGACATCGTGCGCGAATCCGGCCTGAGCAAAGGCGGCGTCTACTGGCACTTTAAGAGCAAAGACGACCTCATCGCCGCTATTTTCGATAGTTTTTTTGGCGGGCAGGAAACAATCCTGGCCAACGTGTTGATCAGCCAGGGCAACGCCGCTGAAAAACTAACGCAACTGGGCCAACTGGCCGGCGCCGATCTGGAATCGGTGTTTGCCCAGTTTCCTACGTCGCTGGAGTTTTACAGCCTGGCGGCCCGCAGCGACACGCTGCGCGAGCGGCTGCGCCAGTTTTACGACGAGTACCACCGGCATATTTGTGTTTTGCTGCAAGAAGGCATTGACGAAGGGATTTGGGCGGTGGAAACGGCCGTTTCCCCCACCGCCCACGTCCTCATCAGCACATTCGAGGGTGTGATCCTGCTCTGGAGCCTGTTTCCGGAAACCATGCACATCGGCGAGCAAATGGCAACGGCCGTGAACCTGCTGCTGCGCGGTCTGGAAAGTAGGGAGATTGGAGAGTAGAGATTGGAGACTGGAGACTGGAGACTAGAGACGGATAAATCTCCAGTCTCCACAAAGACAATAACATGAAGACACTGCTCTTTGCCCCAGAAAACTTCAACATCGCAGAAACCACGCGCATGATCGAGATTGCGCGGGCCTGCGGCGACGATTTCCATTGCGAATTCTTCGGCTATGGCGGCGAATACGAACACCTGATCCGCGAGGCGGGTTTTGTCTGCCATACGCTGTCGCCCCGGCTGACGCCGCAGCGCGTGGAGGAACTGTGGAAAGCCGACCGCATGGAACGCGGCGGCAAATTCTTCACCCACGAGGAAATGACCGAGCGGGTCCGCAACGAGCTAGCCCTTTATGCCGAAACAAGGCCCACGGCCGTCGTCATTGGTTTCACGCTGAGCACATTTATTTCGGCGCGGGCGGCCAAAATTCCACTGGTTTCGGTGAATCCGTTGGCCTTGACTGGGCCGTTTTTCCAGGCCAACCCCACCGTTTGGGGCGAGATGCTGCACGGCACGCCACTGGGCTGGCTGCCGGGCGGATTAGTCAACCGGGCCATCAATGCCTGGGGGCGGCGCACCAAACTATGGACCAAACCGATGAACCGGGTGGCGAAAGAGTTTGGCGTACGGCCGTTCACCTCCCTCACCGACATCTTTCGCGGCGACCACACGCTCGTCACCGACATCCCGCAGCTAACCGGCGTGCCCGATTTGCCGCCCACCTGGCGCTACGTCGGCCCCATCTACGCGAAGCTGGAAGGCGACGTGCCGCCGGAAATTGCCAATTTGCCCCACGACCAACCCATCATCTACTTTGCCATGGGTAGTTCCGCCAACCGGGAGGTGCTGGTGCGCGTCATGCAGATGTTTGCCGCGCAGCCTTACCGGGTGATCGCACCCGTCAAGCGCCATCTGGCCGGGCTGGACGTGGCCGTACCGGACAACGTGCAGGTTTTTGACTGGCTGCCGGCGCACAAAGTCAATCCCCTGGCCGACGTGGCCGTGATTCACGGCGGGCAAGGTACAGTGCAGACAGCCTGCGTCTCCGGCACGCCGTTTTTAGGCATTGGCTTGCAGCCGGAGCAGGATATCAACGTGCTGCAAGCGGCGCAGTTTGGCAGCGCCCTGCACCTGAACCGGTATGCGCTGAACGAGGAGCGGGTGTTAACGGCCGTGCACCGCCTGCTCACCCACCCCACCTTCGGCCAAAAGGCGGCCGAACTGCGCGACGAACTGGCAAAATGGCCGGGCGCGGCCAATGTCGCCGCGTTCCTACGCGAAAAATTCTTGGCGGTGACCCCGCCCGAGGAGATAGTTATGAGCAGTGAATTTCAACAAAAAGATGCCGGATTTTTAACCTATCCCAGCGGCGGCTGGCGCAAGGCCATGTTTAAGTGGCCGGTGCAGTTGTGGCGGCTGGGCCTGGGGCCGCTGATGGGCCAGGTGTTTGTGCTGATTACCACCACCGGGCGCAAATCGGGCCTGCCGCGGCGCACGTTGACGGAATATCATCGGCTGAACGGCCGTAAATACGCCCCCAGTGGCTTCGGCCGCCGCTCGCAGTGGTACCGCAACATCGAAGCCGATCCTCACGTCACCATCCAGACGGCCGACGGCGCGCAAAGTGTCATCGCCCGGCGCGTCACCGATGACCAGGAAATCCTGGACCTGGTGCGCATCATGGAGAAAAAAGACGGCAAGATGCTGCGGGATATGTACCTGGACGCCCTGGACATCGCGTACAACGACGCCGACATCCTGGCCAAAAAGGACCGCATCTACTGGCTGCGCTTCGATCCTACCGACGAACCGACGCCGCCGCCTTTGCAAGCGGATCTGGTATGGGTGTGGCCGGTGGTGGCCGTGATCGGCCTGATTAAACTGGCTTTGTGGCGGGTATGGAGAAAACGACATGCAAATTGATTGGAATCCACCCGAACCGCGCACTGGTCTGGCCGGGCAGTGGGACCGCTTCATGGGTCCAGGGCTGCGTCCAGCCGAACTGTGGCTAATTTTGCTGCCCTCGCTGGCGATGACGGTGGGCGTGCTCGTTTATGCCTATACGCAAAATCTGGGCTGGACGGCCGTGCAGTTCCTCATCGCCGCCATCCTCGCCTTCGACCTGACCGGCGGGGTAATTACCAACGCCACGACCACGGCCAAGCGCTGGTATCACCGGCCGGGCCAGGGCATGAAGGAGCATGTGGGCTTTACGGCCGTGCATTTCATCCATCCGCTGCTGGTCGCCTGGCTGTTTCGTGGCGGCGACTGGACCTATTTTGTGGTCGTGTATGGCTACTTAATGGGCGCGGCCGTGGTGATTGAGCGGCTGGAAGGAGGATTGCAACGGCCGTTGGCCATGCTGTTCTGGCAGGGCGGCGTGCTGATCAGCCTGTACGCCTTCACGGCCACGCCGGGGCTGGAATGGTTCCTGCCCTTCTTCTATGCTAAACTGCTCGTCAGCCATCTGGTAAAAGAAGCGCCGTTTGCGTTGTAAAACAGCTTAGATTGGTCCAATCTTGGAGATTGGACCAATCTGGCTATAACGGAGGGAGAATGAAGAAACGGCCGTACATCCTCAGCGGCTTCATCGGGCTGGCCGTGATTGTGATGAGTCTGGTGAACATGATCGTGTTTCCCCAGGAATCGCCGGGGCAGATCGACGGCATCGGTTCGCCGATTATCGCCTTTGAATTTGCCGAGACACCGGAGGAGATTTACACGCTGTTCGGGGCCAGCGGCACGCCAGAACAGGCGGCGATGGTCCAGGGAATGGACCAGGGCAACCGGCTGGACTACCTCTACATGCTGCTGTACAGCGGTTTCTTGTTTAGCTTTGCGGTGCTGGCGGCGCGGCATACGGGCCAGACGTGGCTGCATGCGGGCGCGGCGCTGGCGCTGTTGGCCTTTGCCGGCGACGCGCTGGAAAACATGCAGCTCTTATCCATCACAGGCAAGCTGGCTTCCGGCGATTTTGCGGCCGAACTGGCGCGGCTGCACTGGTTTACCTGGCTGAAATGGGGCAGTCTGGCGACTTATTTTGTGGTGATGGGCGTGTGGTTGTGGCGGGGGAACGGCCGTTTTGCCAAACTCATCGCCATCGCCGCAGATATCACCTTTTTGCTGGGTCTCGTTTCCTTCATCCAACGCGGTCCCGCCACCGAGCCATTCACTCTGGCTATTGCTTTAATGTTTGTATTGCTGATCGTTTTCTCTTTTGTATACAAGCCTGAGGAAACAGAAATTGCCCACGGATGACGCGGATTGCAGGGATTTTCGCGGATAAAATCCGCGGCATCCGTGAAAATCCGCGTCCTATTTTTGCTGCAACGGCCGTATCCCCACCTTCTTGCGCAAATCTTCCCGGTGTTTCCAGACCAGGATAACAAAATTGCCCAGCCAGACGGCCAGCAGCGGCCAACCGCCGGGCAAAAATACCGGCACAACCAAAAAAGTCAGCATACCGGCGGTTACTGCCCACCCTTCTACCGTCAGCAGCCACAACCAAAAGGCAAAAGACAGCCCCAACGCCGTTGGTCCTATCCAGGAAGTCAACCCCAGCCAGACGCCAAAGGTAACGGCCAGCGCCTTGCCGCCGCGAAAGCGCAAAAACGGGGAAAAAGCATGGCCGATAATGGGAGCAAGGGCAACGGCCGTTAACCCCCACCCATCCAACCCTACCAGATAATGCGCGATCCCCACCGGAATCGCCCCCTTAAATCCATCTAACAAAATCGCCAGCACGCCCCATTTTTTGTTGCCTGCCCGAAACACATTGGCTGCGCCCGGATTGCCATCGCCATACGTGCGAATGTCGCGCCGTAACGCCACCTGCCCTACCCAGACCGAGAACGGGAGTGCGCCGCAAAAGAACGAAATGATTATCCAGAATATCGTTGTCATGAGCATATTGTATAAGGTTTGTGCGCCCAAAGCCGTTCTGAATTATTATTGCCTCCACGTAACTCACACATACCAATGTCACAATCAGAGGAACAATTAACCATGATCCCTATGAAGCTTGCCCAAGACCTGAACGACGCCGGTCTTCTTTGGAAACCAGCCTACAATGACTTTTTTGCTATTCCCGGCAGCGATCTGGACGACCGAATTTTTGTGCTGGCCGATATGCTGGCCTCACAAACCCTGCTGCGCGGCTGGCCGGCCATCACCTTTCATGGCACGTCGGAATGGGCCATGGATTACGTGATGCTGCAAGAGGTTGTTTGGGTTCCTACCGAGGAGCAACTGCGGCAGGAGTTGATTTTTACGCTGGATCAGGTTGAACCGGAAACACATCTATCGCTGGCGCTGCAACGAGACGGCCGTTACCTCCTCAACATCACCTTTCAGCAGCAGCCCATCACCTTCAACGCGCCCACCCCCGGCGAAACTTACGGACAAGCCCTGCTCCACCTGCTGCGTCACGCGCCAGGAAGCCAGAACCACTAACCGCGATTCGCTTCCCGCCGCCGTTTATCCTCGCGTGACCGGCGATAAAGGAAAAACAAGGCCATAATTGGTCCGGCCAGGGCAAACAGACACAATGCCGCGGTGGTCAACAGCACGGCCGTAGACTCGCCATTAACAAAAAAATAGCCCAAAGCGCTCATGCCCAAACACGGCGTCACCAGTATCAAAAGGATCGCCAGGATTACGCTCCACTGCGTTGGACTTTCTTCTACTGATCGTTTTCGGTTCCACATTTCGCCCATCACAAACCCCGTGTCTCTGGTTCAAATCATTGCCCTTTGCCTGATTTGAGTATAACCCTTTTGCCGTGTTTTCACAGCAGGATATAATGCCACCATGAAACAGTTTCAGCGGCTCGGAATCTTACCCACACTTTTATTAGGCCTGGCCTTATTCATCATTGGCCTGCTGGCCATGCAGCACATTGTGAATAATTGGTGGCCGTTTGACGTTGTGCGGTTAGATCTGGTGCGCTCGACTGCCCAGGGCGAAGTCGAAGCGGCTTCCATTCTCGAAGCAGCCAACAAAGAAATCATCCTGGCTTTTCTTGGCGCAGTTCTCATTGCCGTCACCGGTCTGATGCTGCCAATTGCTTATTTCATCAACAAACGCTTCAGCCGTTACCTGGATCATCGCTCCGGCCGTTCCATGCCGCCGCAATTTCATGTAACCTTGCGCCAGGCTATGTGGGCCGGGATTTGGGTCTCCTTTTGCACCTGGCTGCAAATGAATCGGGCGCTGGGATGGGCTGTGGCGGCATTGGTAGCCGCCGTGCTGGTATTGCTGGAGATTATGCTGCAAATTCGCGCCCGCGCTTCGACCATCACCCTGACCAAAGAGTCATGATACGCAGCTCACAAAAAACGCCACACATTAAATTGAGATTTTCTGCTTCGTGTCTTTGCCCTGATACCCGTGGGAGCCTGATAACCAAAATATGAGCGAAAGAGTGACAGAACAGCAACAAACGCTTCTACGCGAACTCCCAAGTATCGATCGGCTGCTGCGACTGCCGGTGACCATCGATTTGCAAGCCGAATACGGCCGTTCCCTCACCCTGGAAGCCCTCCGCGCAGCCCTTGACGAACAGCGCACGGCCGTACTTGCCGGCGCTACATCCCTGCCCATGACCGCCATGCTGGTTCATGCAGCCCGAGAATGGCTGGAAGCGTGGTTCACGCCCACCCTCACCCCGGTCATCAACGCCACCGGCGTCATTGTCCACACAAATTTGGGGCGCGCCCCGCTTAGCGATGCGGCGCTGACGGCGGTAACGGCCGTCAGCCGCGGTTACGCCACACTGGAATACGATTTAGAAGCCGGTCAGCGCGGTTCTCGCTCCGTCCACGCCGAGAAACTCCTCACCCGCCTGACGAATGCCGAAGCGGCCAGCGTGGTCAACAACAACGCGGCGGCCGTCCTGCTTATGCTCACCGCCCTCTGCCAGGGCCGCGAGGTAATCATCAGCCGGGGACAATTGGTGGAAATTGGCGGCGGCTTTCGCGTGCCGGATGTGATGGCCCAATCGGGGGCCAAACTGGTAGAAGTAGGCACAACCAACCGCACCCACCTGGGCGATTACGCAGCGGCCATCACCGAAAACACGGCCGCCATCCTGGTGGCCCATCACTCAAACTTTAAGATCATCGGCTTCACCACCGAGCCACCGCTGGCCGAACTGGCCGAACTGGCCCACGCCCACAACCTGATGCTGCTCTACGACCAGGGCAGCGGCGCACTGCTGGACGTGGCAGCCTATGGCCTGGAGGCCGAACCGACCGTGATCGATGGTCTGAGCGCCGGCTGCGATGTCGTCGCTTTCAGCGGCGACAAACTGTTGGGTGGTCCGCAGGCGGGCATTTTGTGCGGCCGCGCCGATTTGCTGAGCGCCATCAAACGCCACCCATTGGCGCGAGCCGTCCGCGCCGACAAATTAGCCCTGGCAGCCCTGGCAGCAACTCTGACCCATTACTTAAAGGAAGAAGCGGAAACGGCCGTGCCCGTCTGGCAAATGATCGCCCGCTCCACAAACGAACTTGGCGACGTGGCCGACACCTGGGCGGCGCATTTGCAAGAGCAGGGCATCACGGCCGTCGTGGTCGATGGGTTCTCGACTGTGGGCGGCGGCAGTTTGCCCGGCACAACCCTGCCCACCCGTCTGGTCGCCATCGACGCCGCCAATCCCGACGCCCTGGCAGCCGCCTTACGCGCCCAGTCGCCGCCGGTAATTGGACGCATTCAAGACGGCCGTTTCCTCCTGGACCCGCGCACTGTTTTACCCGACCAGTCTGGAACGCTCATTCGCCTCCTCATCCAAACCAGCAATAACGCACAAACCCAACAAAGCTAATGGACCAAACAACCCGAATTCTTGCGATTGAAACATCTTGTGACGAAACGGCCGCGGCCGTCATTGAGAATGGCACAACCATCTTGAGCAACGTCATTGCCAGCCAGATCGATCTGCACGCGCAGTACGGCGGCGTCTTCCCTGAGGTCGCTTCCCGCCGCCATATTGAGGTCATTCACCCGGTGGTGATGCAGGCCATGAATGAAGCCCACATGGGCTTTGATGATCTGGATTGTCTGGCGGTGACCCAGGGGCCGGGATTGGTTGGCTCGCTGCTGGTGGGCGTGAACATGGCCAAAGGGATCGCCCTGGGCCGGCACAAGCCGCTGTTGGGCATCAACCACATCGAAGGGCACATTTACTCGTTGTGGTTGTCACGCAAGGCAGCCGAAATCGAGTTTCCCATCCTGACGTTGGTGGTGAGCGGCGGCCACACGGAACTTTATTTGATGACGGATCACGGCCGTTACAAACATCTCGGCGGCACATTAGACGACGCGGCCGGCGAGGCGTTCGACAAAGTGGGCCGCGTCTTAGGGCTGCCCTTCCCCGGCGGGCCGGCCATCGACAAAGCCGCCAGGCTGGGCAATCCCAACGCCTACCAGTTTCCGCGCGCCGTGATGGAAGATGGATTTAATTTTAGTTTTAGCGGTCTGAAAACGGCCGTTTTGCGTGAAACGCAAAAACACCCCGGTTCCATGCGCCTTAACGATCTGGCGGCCAGTTTTCAGGCGGCGGTGATTGATGCGCTGGTGACTAAAACGGAACGCGCCGCCGCAGCGCATGGGGTAACGGCCGTACACCTGGCCGGCGGCGTCTCGGCCAACAGCGGTTTGCGCCAGGCCATGAGCGAGCAGATCTCCGTGCCTGTGTTTTACCCGCCGCCAATTCTTTGCACCGACAACGCCGCCATGATTGGGGCCGCCGCGCATTGGCATTACGTGAACGGCCGTCGAAACTCCCTGGATTTCGACGTCATCCCCAGCTTGCAACTTGCTTAAGGTTTCAATTTGTTTAAATCGAGGAAATTGGTCCACTCTTGAAGGTTTGACTAATCTAAAAGCTCCCAAGTCAATCACGAGCGAATACTTATCACTCAACGGAGAATGATATGTTTTTAAAGCCTAACGTCAAAACAGCCAGCTTATTAGTCCTATTGGTTGGTTTGCTCTTCAGCCTGGTCGCCACATCCGCAGCCCAAACCGCCCCCACCGCCGCGCCAGACCCCAACAGCCGCATCGTTTCCCCGGCAGAATATGTCGTCTTGCGCAGCGACGATTGGGTAAGCAGCGCCAAACCCGTGCTGCCACCCGCCCATTTCGATGCCCGCGACCCGGATTCGGCCGCCACCGCCACGATCATCGTCAATTACGTCGATGCCGCCACAACCTGGGACTTAAATCCTCAAGCCAAAACAGCTTTTCAATTCGCCGTCGATATTTGGGAAACGCTCATCAACTCCCCTGTGCCCATCGTGGTTAATGCCTATTGGACCCCGCTAAGTCCAGGCGTTTTAGGCTCGGCCGGTCCGTATTCAGTTCACCGCAACAATGCCAGCTTTCCTCGCGCTTCTACGTGGTATCCGGGCGCTCTGGCCAATGCCCTGGCCGGCGCCGACCTGAATGGCGGCAGCCCGGAAGTAGTCGCCCAATTTAGCAGCGCCTACGCCAACTGGTATTTCGGCACAGGCAGCACCACCCCCAGCACCGACTACAATTTTACGACAGTTGTCTTGCACGAACTTGGCCACGGCCTGGGCTTTTTAGGCTCGATGAGCGTAACCAGCGGCATTGGCTCGTGGGGTTACCCCGGTTCTCTGCCCACACCGATCAATCCAATGGTCTATGACCATTACACTGAAAATAATGCCGGGCAACCTTTACTGTCTTTCCCTAATTTGTCAACCAGTTTGGGCGATCAGCTCATCAGCAATGCCCTCTATTTTGATGGCCCGAATGCCAATTTGGCCAATGGCGGGGCGCGCGTGGCTTTGTACGCCCCCACCACCTGGCGCTCAGGGTCCAGCTATTCCCACCTGGGCGAAATCTACAACAACACACCAAACGCCCTGATGACCTATTCTCTGGCCAAAGGGGAAACAAACTACAACCCCGGCCCCGTCGTTCTGGGCATTTTCCAGGATATGGGCTGGTCAACCGGACCCATTTACACCCCGCCAACATTTTTCTCTTTGCCAGACCAATTGCTGCTCAAAAATGAAACCCGGCCGAACGCGCTTGATTTGACCCATTACACCATCTTGGGAACCAGCGACCTGAACAATCTGACCTACACCATCACCAACTCGCCCGATCCGGCCGCCGGTGTAACGCTAAACGGGACAATGATCAGCATTAATCCGACGACGAATTGGTTGGGCAGCACGGTGGTGACGGTGCGGGTTGAAGACGGAACCGCTTCCGATACGGCATCGTTCACGGTTCGATCTGTTAACCAGATTTTATACACTTATTTGCCGTCTTTATCCAGGTAATTGGCCGCGTAAGACGGCCGTGCAAACCAAATAATTTTCTCGGCGTCAGATAAACAAGACCGCCTCCGCATTTGACGGTTGGCGGCATAAACCTTGCCACAGCCTTAAAACAAGAGTTTACAGGCTTGCAGTTACCTAAAGCACTTCTTTTGTTTAAAATTAACGGTAGGCATGTCGAAGATATGGCGTATAATCGATAGAAGAACCATTATCTAGAATTCAAACAGTTATGGACATCTCGAACGTACAAATCATAGAAGACGAAGAGGCGAGCAAGAGATTACAGGCCCTGTATGATGTCAGCCATATTCTGACGCAAGTCGAGGCAGACGGCCGTGATCTCAGCGCGCTCTTACCGCGTGTCTTCATGATTGTTGTACGGCAGCTAGAAGCAGCCGACGGCAGCATCATCCTGGTCAACGAACATCTTCAAGTCGAACACATCTGGCCGGCCGGCGACAACCCCATCGAAAACAACAGTGACCTGTTTTATAAGAACATCTTAGAAGAGGGCCTGGCCGGTCTGGTTGTGCGCCAGGGCGAGCCGGTGATCATTGATGATTCTTGTACAGACCCGCGCTGGCTGCCGCGCAGCGAAGATCATGTTACTGCGCGGGAATCCTGGTCGGTCATGTGTACGCCTTTTAAGATCGGCGAACGCACAATTGGCGCAGCAACCATTCGCACGCCCGGCAAGAGGCGGTTTAATCAACGTGATTTGGCATTGTTAACGGCCGTTTCCAACCAGGCCACCAACGCCATCGAAAACGCCCGCCTCCTGGAAGAATCCCGCCGCCAACTGCGCATCTCCACCCTGCTCAACGATGCCAGCCGCGCCATCAACTCCACCCTGGACATCAACGAAGTGATGCAGCTCATGCTGGCCCAAATGAACGACTTGCTCCACGCCGAAGCTATCTCCATCGCCCTTGTGGACAAACAAAGCAACGAACTCGTATACCAGGTCGCCGAAGGCATTGGCAGCGAAAGTATTGTGGGGCTGCGCCTGCCATCCAACCACGGGCTATCCGGCTGGGTGATGGAAACCAGCACGCCGGCACACGTGCCCGACACCAGCACCGATCTGCGCTTTAAACCAATGGGCGACGAACGGACCGGCTACCAGACCCGCGCCATGATTTGCGCGCCCATGACCTACAAGGGTGAAGTGCTGGGAACCATCCAGGCAATCAATCCAATTAACAGCGTCTTCACCAACGACGATCTGAACTTGTTGGTCAATCTGGCCAACATCGCCAGCAGCGCGATTGCCAACGCACAGCAGTTCACCCTTACCCAGGTGGCTGAATCTCGTTACACCGGCCTGTTCCAAGACAGCATCGACCCCATCATCCTGGCTGATTTTTCGGGAAAAATCATTGAAGCAAACCGGCGCGCTTTTGCCTTTATGGGCTATTCGCGCCATGAATTGCTGCAGATGAATATCAAAGATTTACACATTCCGGAGGCCTCACTGCCCAATGTGCGGCGGATGCAGCCCCACTCTGTGCGCGTCTTTAACAGTCAGATTGTGGCCAAAAACGGCCGTCGCATTCACGTCGAAATCTACACCAAACGCACGCCCTACGGCGACAGCGAACTGATCCAGTGGATCCACCACGACATATCCAAACAAATCGAACTGGAAGAAATGCGCAAAGACCTGCAAGCCATGCTCTTCCACGATCTGCAAAGCCCTCTGGGAAACGTTATCTCCAGCCTGGAACTGCTCACCTACGAACTGCCGGAAGATAGCAACCCCATCCTCATGGAGATGGTAGACATCGCCATGCGCAGCAGCAGCCGCCTGCAAACCCTCATTCGCTCTCTACTGGATATCAACTCCCTGGAAGCGGGCCACCCCATCACCGAACAAAGCAGGGTAAACCTGACCAAATTGATTGAAGACGTCTGGGACACCGTAAAGCCCAGCTACGAGAGGCGGGAAATCGAATTGATTCGCAACATCCCCGCGGCCTTGCCAGACATTTACGCCCAGGAAGACATGATTCGGCGCGTCCTCATCAATTTGCTAGACAACGCCATCAAATACAGCCCAGACAGCCTGCAAATAACCTTCGACGCCCAACAAAACGATGCGGACTACATCCTCATCAGCATCAGCGATCAGGGCGAAGGGATTCCTGAAGCGCTCCGCGACACTATCTTTGAAAAGTTCCGCCGCATTAAAACAGATACCTATTCCAAAGGGCTGGGGCTTGGTTTGGCATTTTGCCGCCTCGCAGTAGAAGCCCACGGCGGCAAAATATGGGTAGACGACGCCCCGGGCGGCGGCGCGCGGTTCAATTTTACCCTGCCAATCTGGATGGAAAGCAGACGACGTAATGAGAGCTAGACGCTATTATCAGGACGCGTACACCACAACCTTTTCCACAACCATTACCGAGAAATTCATAGAGGAAAACCGGGCCGCCATCGTCCTGGATTTCACCTATTTTTACCCGACATCCGGCGGGCAACCGGCGGATCGCGGTTGGATTGAGCAGATTCCGGTTGTCGACGTAACGGTGCGCGAACCGGACGGGGCTGTTCTGCACTGGCTGCCCAGAACGCAAGCTGAGGGTCTAACCATCGGGCAAACGATCGGCGGGGCAATTGATTGGAACCGGCGGCTGGACCATATGCAGCAGCACACCGGCCAACATATCCTTTCCCAGGCATTTATTCGCCTGGCGGAGGCGGAGACAGTTGGCTTTCATTTAGGCGATAACAATGTGACGATTGATTTGGATACGACGGAGATGGATACGGCCGTTCTCACCTCCGTCGAGCAGCTGGCCAACCAGATCATCTGGCAAAATCGCCCCATCACCATCCAATTCGTCACCCGCTCAGAAGCCGAAACGCTGCCCATCCGCAAAATCCCGGCCGCCAACGGCGACGAACTTCGCCTGGTACACATCCAGGATTTTGACCTCACCGCCTGCGGCGGCACCCACGTCAGCCAAACCGGCGGCGTTGGCTTGCTCAAGATCATCAAAACCGAAAAGCGCGGCGAAAAACTACGCGTCGAATTTGCTTGCGGCGGCCGTGCGTTTCAAGATTATGGTCAAAAACACGAGATCGTCAGTGCGCTGACCGCTACGTTTACCACCGGCGCCGATCAAATCACCGAGGCGGTTCTGCGACTGCGCGAGGAAGCCCGCGAAACGCAGCGCAGCCTGAAAAAAGAGCAGCAGGAACGGCAGCGGCTGGCTGCGCAGCAATTCTTAAACGAAGGCGATAGACTGGGAGATATAACCATCGTCAAGCAGCTATTTGCCGACCAGGATCACACCGATTTAAAAAGCCTGGCTGCACAATTAACCCAACATCCCGGCGTAATCGTTTTATTGGGACAAGTCGGAACGAAGACGCAGTTTGTGTTTGCCCGGTCTGAAACTGCGCCCGGAAACATGAAATCGCTGTTGTCTGCGGCTTTTGCCGCTCTAGGCCAGGGCGGCGGCGGCGGCAGCCCAACCTACGCCCAGGGCGGCGGACCGACAGCCGCCAAAGAAACTGTTCAACATGCGCTGGATGAGGTGCATACGGCCGTTATCCAACACATACCCACCCACCCCGAATCTTCATGAACGAACTGGGAAAAAACATCTTCGTAGAAACTCGTTACGCCGGCGTCAATGTCGGCGCAATTCTGACCTATAAAGGCCCAATTGCCGTTGACGTGCCTACCTTCCCGCGTGAAGCGCGCGATTGGGCCATTCGGCTGCACCGCCTGAACCAATATCCCCTGCAATTTGTCATTCTCACAGACTACAGCGGCGACCGTACCCTGAACACCCGCTGGCTCAGCGCCCCCACCATTACCCACCAACAAACGGCCGTGCGCCTGAACAGCTACGACAAACGTTACCCGCTTAACTTCAGCGAAAGCCTGAATGCCCGCTACCCGGATCGCGGCCGCGAACTCAACAACGCCACCGTTGAACGACCGGCCGTCAGCTTTGGGCAAAAACTGGCGCTTTTCCGAGGCGGCCGGGAAATTCGCCTCATTGCCGCGCCAGGACCAACCACCGGCAACATTTGCGTCTACATTCCAGACGCGGGCGTATTGTTCACCGGCGATACCCTGGTCGTCAACACCTTCCCGCTGCTGGGAGACGGCCGTTGCCAACAATGGCTAAACAGCCTGGACATGCTCGCCAACTGGCCCGACGATATACAAACCATCGTCCCCGGGCGCGGCCCGTTATGCGACCGGCAAGCCATCCAGCCCGTGCGCGATTTTCTCTGCAAATTACAAGATCGCGCCGCCCATCACTGGCAAAACCAGGAACCCCGCGATGAAATTGCCCGCTACGTCCCGGAATTCATCACCCAATTCCCACTTGGCCCCCTCCCCGAAGACTGGGTCAAACGACAAATCAAACAAAGTTTGGAACATGTCTACGATGAGATAAAATTAAGCCAGACAAAAACAACTTCCGTTGTCCCTTAAAAAATCAGCCTGTTCAGGTTCCTCTACATAGACCCTAAGGGTTTATTTTAGTGCAAAAGGTCTAGCATATTCGGTGCAATCCCTTAACGTCTGAACAGTCACAAAAATAATCGTTCAGATCACGAAAGCCTACACTTCTACCAAAACCCCAAGGCATCCATCCTCTGGCGCGAAGAGCTTCAGCGCCATAAAATCCTTTGGGCCATCTGGACGCCCAGCAAAAACCAAATCATAATTTCTCAGGATCGGGAAACCTTGAGAAATCAGTGGAAGAGGGGAATGTAATGCAACAAAATCGGCATATTGATGAGGCGCTGCGCCAGGTGCCATTTTTCGCCCAATTAAGCCAGGACGAACTGGCAGAATTGTCTGCTCGCCTGGTTGCTCGCCGTTTTAGCCCTGGCCAAATCATTTTCCATTATGGCGATCCTGGCGGGTTGCTGTACATCATCCAAAAAGGGAAGATCAAGATCACCACCGCCACCCCGGAAGGACAAGAAGCGCTGTTGGCCATTTTAGGCAAGGACGATTTTTTCGGCGAGTTTGCCCTGCTAGATGAAGCGCCCCGCTCTGCCTCAGCCGAGGCCATCGAGCCAACGGAAACCCTGACTCTGCACCGTGAAGATTTCATGCGCTTTCTACGCAACAATCCAGATTTTGCCCTGCACGTCTTACGCACGCTCACGCAGCGGGTGCGTAATTTAAACAGCCAGATCAGCGACATCTTCTTTTTAGATTTACCCGCCCGCCTGGCCAGGGTATTGCTCAACCTCGCCGACCAGCACGGCGTCCAAACGGCCGAAGGCATTCGCATCGACCTTTCCCTCACGCAAACCGACCTGGCGGAGATGACCGGAGCCACCCGTGTCAGCATCAACAAAGCGCTCGGACGTTTTCGGCGAGAAAAATGGATTTCCGTCAAAGGTCGCCGCTTCACGATTTTAGATCAGGAAGCGATGCAGTATCTTATCCAAATTTCCGGCGGCAACGTGTGATTTTTTCGGATCTATACAGACCCCAAGGGTTTGCTTTTGAGCATCAAACCCTTGGGGTCTTGCCAGCGAAACCTGAACAGTTATTATTTACCCGCGAACGCAAAATATGAAGCTCTACGCCATTAGCGATTTGCACCTCTCCTCCCCGGAAAATCGGCAGGCGCTAAAAGAGCTGCCGGCCCACCCCGAGGATTGGCTCATTGTTGCCGGCGATGTTACCCGCAGTATTCCCCGTTTCCGAGCCGCTTTCACGCTGTTGGCCGACCGTTTTGCCAGGGTATTTTGGACCCCTGGCAATCATGATCTCTGGACTGTTGATCCAAGCGGTCGGGAAGCGCGCGGCCTGTTTAAATACAACGAATTGGTAGCCGTTTGTCGCAGCCTGGGTGTCATCACTCCGGAAGACCCCTACGAGCTTTGGCCAGAATCAGACTCGCCTTTGTACATTGTCCCGATTTTTACGCTGTACGATTACACTTTTTGCGCCGAAGGGGTAAGGCCAGACACGGCCGTTTCCTGGGCCGCCGCCGCCGGTCTGGAATGCGCCGACGAAAACCTGCTCTACCCCGACCCCTTCCCCTCACGAGCCGCCTGGAGCGC
>JAKQCM010000506.1 GCA_029559155.1 Chloroflexota bacterium | reverse complement strand
TGGCAGGGCAACGGCCGTATCTCGCACCACCAATCGTCGCCGGGGATAGACCCAGGTGAACAGCAGCCACCACGCCCCGGCGCTGGCCAGGGAGAGACGAACGGCAACGGCCGTGTCTGCCAGCAGTTGCAGCAGCGCCAGATTCAGCGCCAACAGCAGCCCGCCGCCCACATAGCCATACGCAAAGCCCAGCGCACTGACCCGGTCCTGTTCCTCCGGGCAGGCAATGTCCGGCAAATAAGCGTTGTAAAAGACCACCGCCGCGCCAAACGAAAAATTCGCCAGGATAAACAACAGCCCGCCCACGACAACCCAATCGCCGCCGCTGACCAACCCCAGAAGAATGGTCGCCGTGCTGCCGATGGCGGCAAACGTCAGCAGCAGCCGCTTCTTCAGATTCGTAAAATCGGCCAGCGCGCCCAGCAGCGGCAGAAAAGTCACCTGCAAAATCACCGAAAACGTTACGCAAAAGGGGTAGAAAGCTTCCGGTTCAATCTGGAATGGGCCAATCGGCAGGATGCTGCCCATCCGGGCGGCAATCAGCGCTGCCAGATAAGGCCCCAGAAACGCCGTGACCACCGTCGTCGAAAAGGCGGAATTGGCCCAATCGTACATGGCCCAGCCGGTAATTTCTCGTTTGTTGTTCATGGAATCCCCCCTCTTATCATCCAAATGCAGTTCCCGCAGCCGCCAAGTTGTTTTACAATGATGGCATCATGCGTACAGTATGCACGATTTTGCTCTATTTTTTCCAGTAAATCTTGTAAAGAGCTGCCGATTGGTTTTTACCGCGGCCGAAAAGGGGGGCGCACATGGATCGTAAACAGTTTGGCAAACTCGTTTCCGCGCTGCGTAAAGAGCAGTACGACGAAAACGGGGATCGTTATACCCAGGCAAAGCTGGCGGAAGTCATTCTGAAACAAGACCCGCAGACGCCGCTTAACGACATCGTCATCGGCAAGATTGAGCGCGGCGAACGCACCATTTTAGATGACCAGACCTTGCTCAATCTGGCCAACGCCCTGCAATTGACAATCGGCGAACGGCGTACTTTCTTTTTATTGGCCACAGGTCTGGATCATGTGCAAATTTATCCTGCGGAGGAAGCCCCGGAGGATATGTTGACCCTGGTATTGGAGATGCTGCAAGATATTCGGCTGCCGGCGCTGCTGCTGGATCGGTATCTGAATGTGGTGGCGGTGAATGGACTGCTGCTTCAGTTTTACCAGATGTCGCACATTGACCTTTCGCAGCAAGCGGGTAAACCGGGGGGAAGCAACTTGCTCAATTTCATTTTCTCGCCGGCTTTTGCGGAGGCGCGGCAGCACATGCCGCCGCCGATGTGGCATCGTTTTGCGGTGGGCAACGTGATCTATTTTCGCCGCATGACGCTGCCGTACCGGATGACGCCCTATTTCGGCAAGTTATTTGCCCATTTGCGCAAAAATCGGGAGTTCCGCTGGTTTTGGGAGCAGGTGTTTTACGAAGAGAAGCTCTATTTTGTGGGGGGAGAATCGTTTCAGATGGGGTCAGCGCTGGCGGGGCGTTTCCGCTTTCTTACCGCGCCCTTGGTGACGCACACGCCGTATGGCAACCTGGAGATTCTGACGCACATCCCGCGGGATGAGGCAACGGCCGTTGCCTTCCACCAGATGGCGCAGCAAACCCCGGCGCAGGCACACCAGATCGGAACCTGGCCTGAAAAAGCTTGGTGACAGACTTACACGCCACTGTCCCGCAACAACCCGCTGCATAACGCGTATAGCAACTTGGAAACGATTCATTGAATGTTCAAAATTCTTCGTTCATCATAACAAGGAGTGGTTTTTATGTCTCGAATAAATAATAGTTGGCAGCTTGTCAAAGCCAGTTGGAGCGTTTTACTGGCCGATAAAGAATTGGTTATTTTTCCGATCATCTCGTTCTTTGCGTCAATGATTGTGGTGGCCACGTTCTTTTTGCCCATGCTGTTGGCCGGAGTTTTCGACGCTATTTTTGCCGGCGGGATGCAAGTTGTCGGTTTTGTCGTCGGCTTTGCCTTTTATATCTTTCTCTACTTCGTTACCTTCTTCTTTAACTCCGCCCTGGTTGGCGCGGCTATGATACGGTTAGAAGGCGGTGATCCGACCGTGGGGGATGGCTTGCGTATCGCTTTCCAACACATCAGTTCCATCTTTGGTTACGCAGTGATTGCCGCTACGGTGGGCATGATTTTGCGGGCAATCTCGGAGCGCGCCGGCTTTTTGGG
>JAKQCM010000516.1 GCA_029559155.1 Chloroflexota bacterium | reverse complement strand
CTTCGGTGCAGCTTGCCGGCGAACCATCACCCACCACTGCGTCCGCGGCGCGAATGTTCCCAGCGCTGCCAACCAGCGCCAGCAAAAAGACGAATGTCATGACGAGAAGTTGAGTCTGTTTCATGTGAGTCTCCAATCTTGTTGGTAATCGGCAACCGATAATCTGTAAATGTTTTACGACCGTACCACCACCGGCAAATACACCCGTATCATACTCGCCCCATACTCCACTGCACCCAAGTCGCACACCCCGACCCGACTGCCGCCGCGTTGATCGGTAGCCCAACAGGCGGTGGGGTCGCCCGCGTCAATCAGCGGGCTGCCGGTTTGGGGCAGCAAGGTTTGCATGGCAAACCTGCCGCCATTAAAAGCCAGCGGGCCAAGCAGCAGATCGCCAGGGAAAGCGTCCTGGTCGGTGGGGTCTGTGAGCGAAGCGCAGCTGCCCTGGCTGAGGTTATGCCCCAGCGATTGGAACAACCCGCCATCACAATTGACCGCCTCGCCGAAGATGACGGTGTTGACGAGCTGCACTACGCCAGGTTCGGCCGGCGTTTGCGGCGAATCTTCATAAATGGCGTGCCCGGCGATGCCCGCCAGGTTGTTGGCTAAGGTGGCATTGGTCAGCACGGCATAACGGCCGTAGTGGTACAACCCACCCCCCAGCCCTGTCGCCACATTCCCGGCGATGGTCACATTGGTCAAGACCAGGTTGTCATCGGAGGCCTGGTAGATGCCGCCACCGTTGCTGGCCGCGTAGTTGCCCTGGATGGTGGCGTTCGTGATGAACACCGTTCCCCCTGCATGGTACAACCCGCCGCCATGCGGTGTGCCGCCAAGGCCATTAGCGTAATTGCTTACCAGGTTTACATCGCGCATTTCCAGAGAGACGCCATACGTGTTGACGCCGCCTCCCTCGTAGGCGAAGTTATCGGTGAAGGTGCTTGTTTCGATAACGGCCGTTCCGCCCAAGTTCCACAATCCGCCGCCGCTGCCCACCGCGTTGTTGCTCTCAAACAGGCTGTGCGTCACGGTCAGCGCGCCGCTGTTTTCCACACCGCCGCCATGATTGGCCGTGTTTTCAACAAGGGTAACGGCCGTTAACTGGGCCTTCGCGCCGCTGTCATTGTATAAACCACCGCCATCGGGGGCGGTGTTGTTCTCCAACCGCGTCCCGATCAGCGTTAAGTCTCCAAGCGGCCGGTTTTCAATCGCCCCACCCCGGCCAAACGGATCGAGCGCTTGGTTACCCCGCAACGTGGAGTCGCTGATGGTCATGGTGCAGCCATCGTTAAAAATGGCACCGGCTGTGTCCGAAGTGTTGTTTTCCAGCAGGCTGTTGGTCATGGTTACTGTGCTGTCATAGCAGTAGATGGCCCCGCCAGACACGCTGGAGTAGTTGTTGAGCAGGCGTATATTTTCCAATATGAGCGTTGCCCCCGAGGCTTCAATCGCCCCGCCGTTCACCAGCGAATTGCCATCGCGCAGGGTGATATTTTGCAAGCGGAAGGTGATGCCACTGCCGACAAAAAAGTGACGGTCGTTGTTGCTGCCGCTGAGGATGATGCGGTTCGCGCCGTCAATGGTCACGTTGCCCAGGTTGATTAGCTTCACCAGGCTAAAGGGGATGGTTGTTTCGGCCGCGCCACAGTTGAAAGTGATGGTTCCGCCGCCAGAAACGGCCGTTGCCAATGCACTATCAAACGCCGCCTCCGTGCAGCTTGCCGGGGAGCCATCGCCCACCACCGCATCCGCCGCCCGCGTCTGCCCCACCCCCCAGAACAGGGCCAGTAGAAAGAGGGTCGTCAGTAACCAGAGTTGTGTGTTTTTCATACTATCTCCCTTGAAAATTGCGGATTGCGGATTATCGAATCCCCCGAAACCTCTTCAATCCGAAATCCCAAATCCGAAATCCCAAATCCAAAATTTCTTACGGTTCCTGGCACGTCCAGGTCACGGTCAAATCCACCTGCGCGTTGGGGTCGGGGCTGCTGTTTTGCATAGAGGCCACTTCCACCAGGCCGGTAGCGGTAAAAGCACCGGAGCCATCGGCGGCGATGTGGGCAACGGCCGTGGCCGCCTCCCCACGCTCAAACGTTCGCTCGCCAATTGACAGCACAGGGAACATATCCGGCAAAGCGCCCGCTTTGGTGTGCTGCATCGCATATTCTCCCGGCCCGGTGTATTCGCCCAGCGCTGTTAAGGCCACGATGACCGGCGGCGTTTGCTCAAACGCCTGCACCAGCGGCAAATCCAGGTGGCGCGAATCGCCACCGGCGGCCCATTCGGCGCAGCTGGGGACATTGCCGCCGATGCCGCTGGTGAATTCGGCCGTGATGCTGCCGTTGATTTGGACATGGGTGCAAAAGCGGAAGTACGCTTCGCAGCCGTTGCTGGCGGTCGTTTCAGGGGCGGGTTGGGTTGGGGGAACGGCCGTTGGCGGGTTAACGGCCGTTTGACTGCCGTTCTCCTGGCTGCTCAGGGTTTCCTGGTCGCCGTTGACCTCCTGACCGCCACACGCCACGCCAGCGATCATGCTGCACAGCAATAAACACAACACGAGAACTTGTTTCATCAGGCGTCACTCCTTGTTGGGTAATGGCGATCGTCTTGGTTTCGATTGTTTCAAGCGTCAAAATCACCCGTTTGATTTCCATCGCCGTAAGATAACCGTCATTTCGGTGGCAAAGGTGACATTTTGTGACAACCGGCCAGGAATGGATAGAATCCGTGATTGTTAAACCTCCCGGCAAAGGCTGGTGGGTTGGTTGGTTTCCAATCCACCAACTTGATCATGTTCATACACAGGCAGCCATGACAGACGATGCAGCTTCAATCATTCAATCTATTGAACTGGAACAGGTAACGGCCGTTGTCCGCCAATCCACCCAACGCCCCAGCCTAAAAATTCAGGATTGGCGCGCCAGCCGGCTGGGCGGCGGCCTGGGCAACCCGGTCAGCATGGGGCTATATCGCTTCGCTGGCGTCGGACAGGATGGCGCTGAGCCGGTCAACTGGTCGGTGGTGCTGAAAATTCTGCAATCCCCAGCCAACGTTGGTTGGAGCAACATGGGCGAAGGGGACAATCCGCGCCACTGGAACTACTGGCGACGCGAACTGCTCATCTACCGATCTGGCCTGCTAGACAGGCTGCCGGAC
Organism: Chloroflexota bacterium; assembly: GCA_029559155.1. GTDB lineage: Bacteria > Chloroflexota > Anaerolineae > Promineifilales > Promineifilaceae > Leptovillus. The sequence goes on along the minus strand of JAKQCM010000516.1, from coordinate 5,023 downwards.
GGTCTAACTGCGGCCCGCTGTTATGGCGCAACCGAACTGCCCGGCCACGTCGCCTTGCTCTGGCTGGAAGATGTGCAAGACGCATATGGCGGGGAATGGCCGCTGGCCCGATATGCGCTGGCGGCGCGCCATCTGGGACGGTTGAATGGACGGTATGTGGCGGAACGGCCGTCTTACCCCTGGCTTGGTCACCAAATCACCCGCCAATGGATCACGATGCTGCCCCAATGGCGGACTATCCCCTGGCAGCATCCCCGCGTCTTGCAGCGTTACCCCACGCCCGATGACAACCCCTTTCGCCGCCTGCTGCTGGAACACGAACGCTTTCTGACGGCGCTGGACCAGATGCCCCATACTCTCTGTCACGGTGACGCCTTTCCCACCAATTTCATGTCGCGCCACATGGCCGATGGGCAAGAGCAGACCATTGCCCTGGATTGGGCGCTCATGGGCGTGGAACCGTTGGGGCACGACCTGGGGCAGCTTGTTCTTGGCGCGCATCTAAATTTGACGGCCGTTCCGCCCCAAGAATCCACCGACCTCTTGTTTGCCCATTACCTGGCCGGTTTACAAGACGCTGGCTGCCCGATTGATCCACCGCAGGTGCGTTTTGCCTTCGCCGCCTCGGCCGCGCTGCGCATCGGCCTGTTCCAGCTTTACCTGCTCAGCGAGTCACTCCAGCACAACGATGCCCCTGAAGCAACGCCTGTTGCCCAACCCCCTGACTGCTTCGAAGTGCTGATGGCCCGCGAAGCCTACACCCTGCTATAAATCCGAAGTCCAAAATCCGAAATCTATGCTCCCTTCCCCCACCCTGCCCGACTCTTTTGGCCCGGCGCTGCGCTTCCTGCGCAAACGCGCCCGCCTGACCCAGGATGAACTGGGCCGCGCCGTTGGCTACAGCCGCGAGCAGATCGCCCGCCTGGAGAATGGCTCCCGCCTGCCCGACCTGGCCGTCATCGCGGCGCTGTTTGTGCCCGCGCTGCTGCTGGAGCGGGAACACACCCTGGTGGAGCAGTTCCTGGCGCTGGCCGGGCAAACCCGGCGCGAGCGGCAGATCACCATCACCCACACCAAAGAGACGCGCATCCAACTGGTGCAGGAAACAATCACTACCGCCGCGCCCGGCCACACGCCGCCCGCGCCGCTGCTGCCGCTGCTGGGGCGGCAGGCCGAGGTAGACGATTTAGTCCTTCGCTTGCAGACGGCGCGGCTCATCACCCTGGTGGGCGCGCCGGGCATTGGCAAAACGCGCCTGGCGCTGGAGGTGGCCCACGCCGCCTTGGGACAGTTCGCCGATGGCGCCCTGTTTGTGTCGCTGGCGGAGGCGACCACGCCGGACGACATCCCTTATGCCGTGCTGCGCCAGTTAGATATAAGCCCGACGCCGCAGCAAACGGCCGTTGCCGCTATCCAATCCTATCTCACCCCCCGCAGCCTGCTGCTGGTGCTGGACAACTGCGAACATCTGCTGGAAAGCGCCACCCTCTTCAGCGATTGGCTGGCGCAGGCTCCTCGCCTGAAGCTGCTTTGCACCAGCCGCACGCCGCTGGATTTGTACGGCGAACAGGAGTGGCCGCTGGCCCCCCTGCCTGTGCCCGATTTGACGCAACGGCCGTCGCCCACTTGGGCCGACACGGCCGCTATGCAGCTTTTACTGGCGCGGGCGCAGGCGATAGCCCCCGCCTTCGCCCTAAACGACGATAATTTGCTGCCCCTGGCAACGCTGTGCGCCGCGCTGGATGGGCTGCCGCTGGCGCTGGAACTGGCTGCCGCCCGCCTGCGCGACCATGATCCCGCCAATCTGGTGCAGCAGCTTCTCATCCTGCGCGGCCACAATCAGCTTTCGTCCACCTGGTTGCAACAGACGCGGCGCAACGTGGCCGAACGGCATCGTACGCTGCACGCGGCCATCGCCTGGAGCGTCCACCTGCTGCCCGCCGCTGCCCAAAACGCTTTTTATCGCCTGGGTGTTTTTGTGGGTGGGGGGGCGGCTACAGCCGTGGCCGCCATTGCCCGGGCGGATGCCGCTTTACTGGCGCAGTTGGTACGGGCGAATTTGGTGGGGGTGCGTGACGGCCGTTGCCGCCTGCTGGAAACCCTGCGCGCCTTCGCCCTGGAACAACTCGCCGCCGCCGACCAATTAGCCGCCACGCAGCAAGCCCACGCCCATTATTACGCCCAATTCACCCAGGAGGTGTTCGCCGGGCTGTTGGGCGATGAGCAGAGCGTGTGGATGGCGCAGGCGTTAGCCGACCAGGACAACTTTTTGGCGGCGCTGCGCTGGGCGTTGGCGGCGGGGGATGGGGAAACGGCCGTGTCTATAGCTGGAAATCTGTGGTGGTTTTGGTACCGACGCAGCCTGTTTGCCCTGGGGCGGGAACTGCTCACAGCTGCTTTACAGCTGCCCTCCGCGGATCTGTCACAACGCGCCCGTGCCCTCAACGGCCTGGCGAGCTTTTGCCTGGAGCTAGGTGATTACGCCGCCAACCTGGCCTGCCACGAAGAAGGGCTGGCGCTGCGCCGCCAGCTTAACGACCGCCTGGGCGTTGCCACGGCATTGCATAACCTGGGGCTGACGGCCTTCAGCATGGGCGACTACGCCCTGGCGGCCGAGCGGCTGACGGAAAGCATGGCTGTTTACCCAGAGGGGGACCACGCCTCCGAGCTGGCCCACCTGGGGTTGATTGCTCAGGAAACGCTCGACCTGGAACTGGCGCGACAGTATTTACAGCAGGCCTATGACCTGGCACAGGCGGCTGGCGACAGCTGGCTAAACGCCTTTGTCGGCAACTATCTGGCTGACCTGCTGCGCGAATTGGGTGAACTGGAAATGGCGACCCAGCTGGCGCAGGCGAGTTTACGTCTGTTCACGGAATTGAACGACTCCCACTACCTGCCCGATGCCCAGCTTACGCTGGCCCAGATTGTGATGGTGAAGGGAGAATATGAGACGGCCGTTTCTTTGGCGGGGATGGCGTATGCTCAGTATGCGGCGCGGGAGGATGGGATCATGATGGCGGCAGCGTTGTTGGTACAGGCAGAATTGGCCGGGAAAATGGATCACCAGGAACAATCTGTGGCGCTTTGGCAACGTTCGTGGGCTCTGCGCCAGACAGCGCAACGCGCCCCATCACCCCGCGAGCAAGCCCAGTATGCGGCGTTGGCGGGGCAATTGGGGCTAAAAATTCAGCCGTGAAATCCGGCGCATCAAACAGGCCCACGGGTAACAAATGAACCATATGGGGTAACCTCTCGAGTATAAAAAGCGTAAATATGTGAAAAGTCCTGGAAATTTCTCATATGCACTCGAGAGCCTGCCTCATAGGCGTAAATACGAAATACGTCCGAAAATTCACATCTTTCGAGAGAGACATCATAGAAAGCAGGTAAAATTCCCCATCTGTGTTGGATAACTCTCTCGAGTGGCGTGAGAAAAAGAACTTATTACGTATCTAGACTTGGTTAGCTTTTCAGAAAAGTTTTATATGCGATTACCCTATACTCAACGCACATTAATTTGGCGTTTTGTTAGGGCCGACTCCACGATGGCATCGCAGACCAACGCCGCCTGGTAACCATCCTCAAACGTCGCCCCACCGGGCGCAACCGGCTTGTCGTTGACGATGCTGTCCAGGAAATGGGTCAGTTCGTGGATGAAGGTATGCTCCCAACCGATGATGTGGCCGGGCGGCCACCAATGCTGCAGCCAGGGATGCACGCTTTCCGTGACCATCACGCGGCGGAAACCCTGGGTAGTGTTCGGTTCATCGTCCACCCAGTAGACTTCCAGTTCATTGAGCCGCTCCAGGTTAAACCGGATGCTGCCTTTCTCGCCGTTGATTTCCAGCACTTCGTAATTTTTGCGCCCGGCGGCCAGGCGCGTGCCTTCCAGGGAGCCAATGGCCCCGTTGGCAAACTCCACGGTGGCGACGAAGGCGTCGTCGACGTCGACTTTACCCATGCCACGGCCGTCTGGCAACGGCCGTTCCTCAATAAACGTGCGCGTCAGCCCACTCACACTGGTCATCTCGCCCACCAGATAGCGCCCCAGGTCCACAATGTGGGCCGCCAAGTCGCCAATCGCCCCGGTGCCGGCGCGGCTCTTGTCCATGCGCCACAGGCGCGGCGTGTGGTAGAGGGGCAAAATCCATTCCTGCAAATACATCGCCCGGAAGTGGTAGATGCGGCCCAGCGCGCCGCTATCGATCAGCAGCTTGGCCTGCCGGCTGGCCGGCACAAAGCGGTAGTTAAAGGCCACACCGTGCTTCACGCCCGCTTTGGTCACAGCGTCGAGCATGGCCTTGGCTTCTACGGCCGTGCGCGCCAATGGCTTCTCGCAAAAAACATGTTTGCCCGCCGCCGCCGCCGCAATACACGGCTCGGCGTGAGTGTCGTTTGGCCCGCCGTTGTCAAACAACTGGATGCGGTCGTCGGCCAGCATGTCGCGCCAGTCGGTGTAGGTCGTGGCGTAACCGTAGCGGGCGGCCATCGCCTTCAGCGCCGCCTCGTCGCGGCCGCACAAGGCCACCAGCCGGGGAATGGCCGGCGGCGGATCGATGGCAAAGGGGATGCTGCGCAGGGCGTTGCTGTGCGCGCGTCCCATAAAAGCATACCCCAACATACCGATGCCTATCTCGGGAATTTCTCTATTCATCTCCGTGTCCTCCGTGCCTCCGTGGTGAATTCTTCTTGATCTGCCCAGAACGTATCTTCATCAGTGGCGCTGGTCTTAAAAACCAACAAACGGAACGGTTCGTCGCCGTCGTTATGCAGATGGTGAATATCACCCGGCTCCATCAGCAGCATGTCGCCCGGCTCCAGGCGGCGGCTCTCCCCATTGACGACGAGGCAGCAACGGCCCGCCAGCACGGCGCACACCTCGCGCGAGGTCTGGTGACTATGGTCAGGGATGGTTTCGCCTGGGGCCATCTCCACCACCTGCACGAAGGCGCCGGGCGCGGCGAGAACGGCCGTATCCGCCACCACCTGCTTGCGATAGCCACGGCCGTTCACCCAGCCC
>JAKQCM010000463.1 GCA_029559155.1 Chloroflexota bacterium | reverse complement strand
CACGGCCTCCGTGATGCGCATGAGAATGCCATCGACTTTGCCGCCGTAATAGCCTGCCGCCGCTCCAACCAGGATGCCAATGCCGGTTTCGAGGGTTACGGCCGTTACCGCAATAAACAACGAAATCTGCCCGCCGTAAATGGTCCGCGCCAAAATATCTCGCCCGACCGTGTCCGTGCCAAAATAGTGCTCCGAAGATGGGCTTTCCAGGCGAACGGCCGTGTCTGTGGCATTGGCGTCGGCTTCAGAATAAAACAGGATGCCGGCAAACGAGTAAATGAACAAAAAAACAATAATGCCCATACTGACCATGGCCATTTTATGCCGCCGAAAACGACGCCAGGCCATTTGCCCTGGCGTAAGCGGTGGCGCTTCCAACTCGTCGGCGACCACTTTGGCTAACGTGACAACAGGCGGATCTACTGCGCTCATAGGAATCTCCAGGAAATTAAAAGGTAGAGGGTGAGCAAAGCCTCACGCAATTTTCATCTCCACCCGCTTTCTCTATTCATAACGAATACGTGGATCAAGCCAGGCGTAGGTAATGTCGGTGATGATTTGAAACACAATGACCGTAACGGCCAATAGCATTAGAATGCCCATTACAACAGGCACGTCCGAGCGAGAAACATGGTCAAGAAACAAGCGCCCCATGCCCGGCCAGGCGAAAATCCGCTCGGTGACAACCGCGCCGCCAAGTAAGAAGGCAATGTCCAGACCGACTACGGTGACGATGGGCAGGGAGGCGTTTTTCAGAGCATGGACGACAATGACATAGCGCCCACGCAGCCCTTTGGCCCGCGCCGTGCGGATGTAGTCCTGGTTCATAACTTCCAGCATGGTGCTGCGGATGTAACGGCTGTAAGCCGCCAAACTGACAAAGGCAATGCTAAGTACAGGCAAAATCATGTGCCTGACTACCTGTCCTGGCGTTTTGCCTACCTGCGGATCGAACATACCCACCGAAGGCAGATAGGGCAGCCCCCACTGTTGGAATTTCACCGAAAAGATATAGATCGAGAGCAAGGCGATAAAAAAGATGGGCATAGAGTAACCGATGAAGGAAACGGCCGTAATCACATTATCCGCCACGGAATATTGGTGCAACGCCGAATACACACCAATCAAAATGGCAAACACAATGATCACTGCCTCAGCCGCCGCCATTAACAACAAGGTGTTGGGAATACGCTCCCAAATTACTTCCCAAACCGGCTTGCCCCGATTCACCATCGACGTACCAAAATCACCGCGCAGCACGCCCAGGCGCTGCCCAGGCGTTTCCGGCACGCCATCACCATCCGCATCGAATTTGTCCCAATCGTTGCCTACCAGCCAATACAAATACTGCGTGTAAATCGGTTTATCCAGTCCAAGTTGGCGCGTCAGGCGTTCACGGTCTTCTGGGCGCGTAGCGCGACGGCCGCCCAGCGTGGCTATCGGGTCGCCCATATTCTGCATGAGCACAAATAAAATCACGCTGATGATGAACAACAGCGGAATAGCCTGGAGAAGACGGCGAATGATGTAGCGGCCCATAATCAACTCCTATACTTCAAGCAGCAAATGAAGGAGACCTGCTCATTTCCACTAAGGGTAGTTGGTAAAGGCAGCAGGCAAGTCGAGAAAATTTTCTACAAACTCGCCTGCTGCCCAAAATGTCGTTCATCCGTAAGAGGTCAGGTTAGATCCAAACCAAGCGTCCGGACCAGGCCTGGCGGCGCACTCACAAACGAAACCCGACACACAAAGGAACGGCTAATTTTGCATATCCCATGCAGCAATGCTGTAGAATGGTGACGCGCCGGACATATTAACATTTTGCAAACGGCCGCTTAAGGCCCAAATATCCGGGTCTTGCCACAATCCTAGCCAGATCACATTGTCATACATATATTTGGTAATCTCGAAAAACGTTTGCTGGCGTTCGGCAAAATCGGTTTGGGTAGCTTGCAGCGCAAACAACCCATCCAATTTTTCATCGCAAAGCCGCTGCCAGTTAGCGCCGTCGGGGTATTCTTCCGTGGGGATTTCACTGCAATACCAATAGTAATGGTCTGGATCAGGGTAGACCGACGGGCCATCCGACCATTGGAAGATGTCCAGTTCGCCAGAAGCCGCCGGCCCGCCATCGCTCATGCCGCCAAAGAAAATGTCTGCGTCGTAGCTCTGAATATCCAGGCCAATGCCGACCTCGGCTAACTGTTGCTGCGCCACAGCCTGCGTATCCTGACGGATTTCACGGATGGTGGTCCCATGGGAAAGGATGAGTTCTACGCCATCTTTATCACGAGTGCCGTCCCCATTGCTGTCTACCCAGCCGGCCGCGTCCAAAAGCCGTTTGGCTTCTTCAGGATCGAAAGGATAGGGCGTAATGCTGGGATCGACGTAAGGGGTGTTGTCCCATAGAGAAGCCGCAGGTTTGGTCAGACCAAGCAGCAGGTCTTGACTCAACGCTTCACGATCAAAAGCCAGGGCGATGGCTTTGCGGACATTCACATCTTGTAACGCCGGATTGCCGTTATCGCCAAAGTAGAAGAACCAGCCTTCGTTGTAGCCAGAGGGCACACTGATGACATTGACACCGGCATCGCGCAATGTGGGAACGTCGGAATAGGGGATAAAGGTACCCAGATCGGCGTCGCCGGTTTGCAGCGCGGCCGTTTGGGAGGCATCATCAGGCACAAAGCGAATAAAAATTTCGTCGATGAGTGGCGGCGCGTTGTAATAATTTTCGTTACGCACAAAACGGGCGAAGCTGCCCGATTCCCATTCGGCAAAGACGTATGGACCGGCGCCGACCGTTGGGGCCAGGTTCCATTCGGCCGCGTCGAGCGTCCCTTCAGCTTCGAAGACTGGGGCCAGCACATGCTCCGGCAGGAGGTAACGCCACAATGTCATCCATGGCGCAAATGGGTCATTGAATGTCATGACAACCGTCTGATCGTCGGCGGCCGTTACGCTGGCCATTGAATCGTAGGGATAAGTGGACTGGACAATGTTCGCCGGGTTCATGATCATGTTGTAGGTAAAGACAAAATCGTTGGCGGTGATTGGCTCACCATCGGACCATTTAATGTCGTCGCGCAGGTTGAGGGTGATGGTACGGCCGTCGTCGGTGATGCCGCCGTTAGCATCTGAAGGCATTTGGGTAACCAGCACCGGAACTGGTTCGTCTTTGTTGTTGAATGACCAGGCTGGCGCGTTCCAAATATCAAAGGTAATGGAAACAAACCACATACCGGTATAAATGGGGTTCAGCGTATCAAATTCTTGGGTCCAGATGAAGGTGGCAACTTTACGCTCGGTGGATTCGGGCGCAGTTGCTTCGGTCGCAGCGGGCAGCTCTGCTGGGGTGTCGGCGGAGGTATCGGTTGAAGTTTCGGCTGTGGTGTCGGTAGTGGTTGAACTCGATTCGCTGGTTGTGCCACCGCAGGCGGCCAGCGCCAAAACCAACAGGAAGATAGCCAACAGCCAGATTCGACTAGTTTTTCCGAACATTTTTCTTCTCCTTTCTCTTGTTAACGTGAACAATTTATTTCATGGATGGTATGATCTGGCGATAAACGTCTGTCGCACACCTCCTTTGCCGGAAAACGGCCGTATTCCCCTCACCCAACTGCCAGCCACACACAGCCACACAGCGAACGGGTCAATGAAAAAATGTGTTGTTGGCAGTCAGGAATTAAGATGGTTGAGGCTAAAGGCAGCCAGGACAATTCGACACCGCGGACCACATCTTCACATTTGTCCAACTTGTTTTGTCCCAAATGCCCGTCAAAATCACGCAAAATGTTAACCATCTCCAAAATCGAGCATGATGAAACACCAGTTCACCATATGAACTCATTTTACTTGCCCAAGTTGGCTCTGTCAAAATCAAAGAGCTTGCGCCTCGCACGTTTCCAAGCGGATTGCGACTTCGCCCACTTGTGAGTACCATTCTAGGGAAACGGCCGTTTCAATTCGCCGTTACAACAAGGAGAAATTTTATGCGCGCCAGATTACGAGACCTCGGAATTCATATAGGTACCTTCCCCACGGGCCGCCACAACGCCATCACCGATGTACCCGGCGTCCTCGTCGGACACAGCACCCTGATATATGACAAGCCACGCATCGCCCGTACCGGCGTGACCATTATTTTGCCCCGCGCAGATTCCATCTGGAACGATTATGCGTTTGCCGGTTACCACGCCTTCAATGGCAACGGCGAAATGACCGGCCTCCCCTGGTTAGAAGAATCTGGCATGTTAGGCTCCGCCATTGGACTCACCAACACCTTTCAAGTTGGCGTCGTCCGTGATGCCCTCGTCTCCTATGTGGTAGAGCGCGATTACCGCGATGGCTTTTGGCTGCCGGTTGTGGCCGAAACCTATGATGGCTGGTTAAACGACATCAACGGCTTCCACATCACCAAAGAGCGCGTCTTTGAAGCGCTGGCCAACGCCCACGATGGACCTGTGCCAGAAGGTAATGTCGGCGGCGGCACTGGCATGATCTGTCACGATTTTAAAGGCGGCATCGGTACATCATCACGGGTAATCGAAAGCGAGCACCAACGCTACACCATCGGCGTCCTGGTACAAACCAATTACGGCGACAGAGGATTGTTCCGCGTAGATGGCGTGCCGGTGGGGCAGATTCTCACCCACGAACACACGCCAATCCCTCCCTGGCCAGATCCGTTCCAAAGCAGTTCTATCATTGTAGTGATTGGCACAGACGCCCCCCTGCTGCCGGTGCAATGTAAACGGCTCGCGCAGCGGGCTACCGTTGGCCTGAGCCGTGTGGGCGGCGTAGGGCACAATGGCAGCGGCGACATTTTTTTGGCTTTTGCTACCGGCAATCACCTGCCGGCCAAGGCAGGGCTGGTCCACAATTTGGAGATGGTTCCTCACAATCGCCTGAATCCTTTCTTTGAGGCCACGGCCGAAGCTGTCGAGGAAGCCATCCTCAACGCCCTGACATCTGCTGTGACCATGCAGGGCTACCTTGGGCGAGTGGTTCACGAATTGCCGCTGCCCGATTTGCAGAAGATTATGAGCGACTATCGGAAGTTTAGCGGCCAAACGTGATGGTGATCGGTGGATAAATCAGTAAACCGCCAGACGACACGGCCGTTTACCCTCCCCTCCCAACATTAATTCAATCCGCATTGAACTATTGCATTTGTCAGGCATCTCCATGACGAATGTCACTAATCCGCCTGCGCCGCAGAGGGGTATACTGCGCGCATATACTTCAATAATCATTGAAACATTGGCCATCTCAAGGTAGCCACCGGAGTCACCAAACATGACAACCTTTTTGCAATTTACTCAAGACAAATTCACCTTCAAAGTCGCCACCGACCGCCTGTACAACGCCGCCGGCGTCTGGGCCAAAGCAGATGGCGACAACATCATCATCGGCGTGTCTGACTTTTTCCAACAACACAATGGCGATGTTGCCTTTGCCGAAGTCAGGGAAATAGGCACGGCCGTTACCCCATCAGCCACCTTCGCCAACATCGAAACCATCAAAGTAGACGTCGAACTCCCCAGCCCGGTCAGTGGCGTCATCATCGCCACCAACGACAAGCTGGAAATGGAACCCGAAATCATCAACGCCGACCCCTATGAAGAAGGCTGGCTGATCACCGTCGCCGCCGAGAACTG
>JAKQCM010000445.1 GCA_029559155.1 Chloroflexota bacterium | reverse complement strand
TCCTGAGCCGTTCCTAAAGCCTCCTGAGCCGTTCCTAAAGCCTCCTGAGCCGTTCCTAAAGCCTCCTGAGCCGTTCCTAAAGCCTCCTGAGCCGTTCCTAAAGCCTCCTGAGCCGTTCCTAAAGCCTCCTGAGCCGTTCCTAAAGCCTCCTGAGCCATTGCTTAAGCCTCCTGAATCGTTGCTTAAGCCTCCTGAGCCATTGCTTAAGCCTCCTGAATCGTTGCTTAAGCCTCCTGAATCATTGCTTAAGCCTCCTGAACCGTTGCTTAAGCCTCCTGAGCCATTGCTTAAGCCTCCTGAATCGTTGCTTAAGCCTCCTGAACCATTTGGCGTGTTGATGGAGAATTCAAATAGAGTTCGCGCCAACTTGAGCGAGGCAGACCTGACAGGTTTTCTGAAACCTGTCAGGTCTATTATCCGCCTTCTAACTGGATTCCCTATGAGAATGGACCAATCTTGGAGATTGGTCCATTCTGCGCCGCCAACAAAAAAAGGGACGGCCTGGCCGTCCCTTTTTGCTTGTGGTTTGCGCGGTGATTTAGGCGGTGCGTAGTTCGGGGATGCTTTCGTCGGCCTGGCCGTTGGTGTGGCTGGCCGGTTTCAGCGCGCCTTTCAGGAAAACGCCGCCCACGGGCAGGTAATCGTAGCCGTTCTCTACCAGCGAAGTGAAGTCGGCAATCATGCGACGGCCGTCAATCACCAGATACGGCGGCTGCACGGTCGTCTCGATGGTCCGCGAAACCCCGCGGAACTCTTCCCAGTCGGTCGAGATAAACACGGCGTCGCTGCCCTCGATGGCCGCTTTCGCCGTCTCGTGATAGGTAATCCGGTCGAAGAGATGGTTCTTTTCCGGGTTAAACCAGGTTTCCTGCGCAGCCGGCATCGCCAGCGGATCATAGGCCCGGATTTCGGCCACACCGCGCCCCAGCAGCGCTTCCACCGCCTTCAACGCCGCCGAGTCGCGCATATCATTGGTGCGCTTCTTAAACGCCAGACCCAGCAGCGCCACCCGTTTGTTGTTAAAGCTAAAGCCTGTCTCGTGAATGGCCCGGTCAACCAGATAGGTTTTCTGGTATTCGTTGATGTTGTAGACCGATTGCAGCAGGTTGGTGGAGCGTCCTTTCTTGTTCAACTGGTAAATGAGCGATTGGATGTCCTTGCCAAAGCAGCTGCCGCCCGCGCCATTGCTGACGTAAGAGCCCCAGGTGCTGATGCGCGAATCGGCCGTCACGCCAATCTTCAAATCTTCCATGCGGATGTTGGGGAACGTTTCCGCCAGCCGTCCGCCCACCCCGTTCCAGTACGAAATATAGGTCAGCAGCAGGGTGTTGCCAATATACTTGATGGCTTCGGCCGTTTCCGGCGTTGTTTCCAGGTAACGAATGCGCACATGATTGACAAAATGGGAGTAAATGCGCCGCATCAGGACAAAATCTTCCTCCGTATCCGCGCCCACTACCACACGATCTGGCTTGCGCGAGCCATCAATGGCGTTGCCCTGGGCCAGAAACTCGGGATTGGAAGCCACACCGAAGTTTTCTACGCCGTGCTGTTCCATCACGTTTTGCAGCACGCGGGCCGTGCCAATCGGCACAGTGCTTTTGTTCACCAGCACCACGCGCTTTTTGTCTTGCCGCTGCACCAACAGATCGGCCACGGTGTGGGCGGCGTTGAGGTAATAGCTCAAATCGGTGGAACCGTCGCGGTTGGGCGGCGTATTCAGGCAAAAGAAGAAAATGTCCGTTCCTTCCACCAGTTCGGTGATGTCGGAGGTGAAGAAGAGGTAGCGGTCGATGTTTTCGGCGATGGCCGCCGCCAGTCCCGGCTCGTTGACGTAGCGCTCGATCTCGGCCGCCTGGCCGCTTTTGTAGGCGCTGATGCGCTTTTCGTCGATGTCGTAGGCCCATACTTCGTGCCCATATTCCGATAAAACGGCCGCGTGGGGCAGCCCCACAAAGCCCGTACCAACAACGATTATTTTCATGGTCATACTCCTAAATCCAAGAATTTATACAAAGCAACAAAGGAACAAAGGAAGGAAGAAAGGCGATACATTCTTCTTTTCATTGTCCCTTTCGTTACTTTGTGCCTTTGTAATAAAAAACTCCCTTAAAGATACGCAACATACGCTACTGCGACCAGCTTACAGGCGTGCTTAAATCCCACGATTGCCCTCCTGGCCGGTTTGCAGCATCAGGCGCGCGGCGCGACGGCCGATTTCCACGGCGTAGTTTGTGCCCCGGTCCCAGGGATAGACCTGGCTCATGCTGGCAAAGTACAGACCGGGCAGCGGCGTGGCAATCTCTGGGATGTTGGCCGAATGATTCAGCAGCGGCACCGGCTGGGCGTACTTTTCGCGGGCGACCCAGCTTTTGCGCACCCAATCGGGCTGAAAGTCCGGGTTGAATTGGGCCAGCGCGCCGGTGAACAGGGCCTCCAATTCGGCGTCGCTCATCTGGAAATAGGCGTGATCGGGCGTCACGTAGTCGCCGCAGTAGACGATGTGGTCGCCGCCATAATGTTCCGGGCTGATGTAGTTGGTATGTTCCACCAGGGCCAGGAAAGGGATGCCGCTCTGCGTTTTGTCGGGCGTGCTGGACGGAATGTTGAGCCAGTAGGTGAGGTGGTCGGGGAGTAACGGCCGTTGCAACGCCAACGTCAGCACCACCGCCCCCATGCTCTTCAGGTTCAGAAGCTGGCCCAGGTAGTCGGCGGGCAAATCGGGGGCCAACCGGGACAGCAGATGGGGCGAGGTGGTCGCCAGCACGCGATCGTACTCTGTTTTAGCGGTGGGGGTGGTGAGGGTGAGACGGCCGTTCTCCCCCTGCGCAATCCCGCTGACCGGCGTATTGAGCAAAATCTGGCCGCCGCGCTGCTGCACCGCTGCGGTTAGCCGGTCGATAAACGCCTGAAAGCCGCCGGTAAAATAGCCCAACTGCGGGCTGCGCACATGCAGCCGCGCCCACATCCAGGCCATGTTCACGTCCTGGTAGTACGGCCCAAACTTGCCGATCAACATTGGCCGCCAGGTCATTTCGTAGATTTTGTCGCCGTACCAGCGCCGCAGCCAGGAATCGGCCGTTTCCTGTTCCAGCCTGCGCCACGGTTTCGTGAAGCGCAAATAGGCGCTGACCAACCCGAAGCGGGCCACGTCCAGCAAATTGAAGCCGGGAAAGGTAATCCAACGCAGCGGCGAATCGAAGGGCACAATTTTCCCCTCGTAAATCACCGAAGTCGTCGGCCGGGGAAAGAACAGCTTGTCACTGAAGCCCAGTTCTTCTACCAGTTGGATGATGGCCTTGTCGGACTTAAAAATGTGGTGGTAAAACTTTTCCAGCGGCCAATCCCACGATTCGTCTTTGAATCCGGCGGCCAGCCCGCCGGTGTGGTCGGTCGCTTCGTAGAGGGTGACTTGATGTCCGGCGGCTAACAAATCATAAGCCGCCGAGAGGCCGGCAATTCCGGCCCCGATGATGGCGATGTGCATAGAAAAACCCCAGAGTTGATGCGTGATGCGTGATGCGTGAGACGTAGGTTCACGCATCACGCATCACAAATTACGGTATCGGTTCCCCTTCCTTCATCTCCGCCGCCTTGCCAATGTCCGACCAACTCAGCCCTTCGCGGATCATGTAGTAGAAGCCGAGGGCGGTGATGGGGAACCAGAGGGCGGCGTGCAGGACGAGGGTGTAGGCGGCGGCCGTGTTTTGCGGCACGCCGTAGAGCTTCAGCACCTCAATGCCCGGTTCGTCAAACGTGCCCACGTAACCCGGCGCGGAAGGCAGGGTCGTCGCCAGATTCACCACGCCGTTCATGAGCATCAGGGCGAAAAACGTCACCTGGAAGTCGAAGGCGTGCATCACAAACCAGTATTTCACCGTTTCCAGCAGCCAGATGACGATGGAGGTGAAGAAGATCATCAGCACATTGCGGAAGCTGCGCAGCGATTCCAGCCCGGTGAGAAAGCGCTGCAAAATGCCCAGCAGGCTCTCGCGGCTGCTCTCGGTGAGCAGGCTGCCGGTCAGCCCCAGCCCCCACTTTGCCAGCCGGTAGAAACGCTCCGGCATGGCCGCCAGCGCAAAGAAGACGATGAGGGCGGCGAAGAAGGCGACGCTGGCGAAGATGACGATGGATTGGATACGGCCGTTATCCCCCGGTATGGGCGTGAACGGCAGCGCCACAAAGACAAAAATCAGCATCACCAGCCCATCGAACACCCGCTCCACAATCACCGTCGCCAGGCTGGCGCTCATGGGCACCTCTTCGCGCCGGTACAGCACAAAAGAGCGCAGCACTTCGCCGGCGCGGAACGGGTAGACGTTGTTGCCCATGTAGCCGATGACGACCACGGGGAACAGGCGGCGCACCGGGATGTGCTTGAGCGGCCGCAGCATGTAGTCCCAGCGCCAGGTGCGCGACCACACGGCCACGAAGTAGACGGCGACGCTGGGCACCAGCCACCAGTAATTGGCGCTGCGCATGTCGGCCCACACTTCGGCCAGGTTCAGCCCATCCAGGGCCAGCCATAAAAAAACGGCGCTGATGAGAATGGCCGCGCCAAGCCAGATAGTTCGTTTTTTCAAAGATGCCTCGATACGTTATACACGCCGGCGGTGTGAAAGGCGCAATTGTACCAGTTTGACAGGGAAGAAAAAAAGACACGGCTAAACGGCCGTGTCTTCTGCCCCTTGAGATTGGTCCAATCTTTGAAGATTGGACCAATCTGCGGCTTGCAGCTTATCGCGTTCCGATTCGCCCCACCGGCCAAACGACAGCCGGTAAAGGATGTAGTCGGCCGTGTTGCCCAGCAAGTTGCCGGTACGGATCATGCGTAAGACCATTTCGATGGCTTCTGCTTTTTCCGCGCCGTAAACGTCTACCAGTTTTTGACGGGCGTCGGGGTCGGGACGGCCGTCGCTTTCCGCCCAGTGCTGCGCATAGAGCAGTGCGGGCAGTTCTTCCGCCGGAGCTAGATCGACAATGCCGTCCTGCATTTGCCGGATTTCAGCTTCAGACAGGTTGGCGCGCAGCGCTTCTTTGGCGTGGTAGTAGGAACAATAGCGGCAGTCGTTGACGGCCGTTACCGCCAACATCAACCGCTCTCGAAAGGCAAACGAAACCATCTCGCCGCCCATT
>JAKQCM010000397.1 GCA_029559155.1 Chloroflexota bacterium | reverse complement strand
GAGTTGCAGCCAGGCGATTTAGCCCGCTTCGATGTCTCTGTTGATGTCCATGTGATTGGGCAGGTCTACAAGATTCGCAAGGACCACCGGGAGTTGTGGCAGTATGCCGGCAGCCCGTACCCATCGCATCTGTTTCACAGCCGCAGCGAAGCCGTTCGCAAGATGTACGGCCGTCTGACTCGCAGTCGGCTACTATTTTCCTAAACAATTCCCGGATTTCCTCTTGACACCAGGAGTAGGCGGGTAGAGTTAGTGGCGTAGTTCAGCTTTACCAACCAACCCAATACCTAAACCCTGGAGGATACCATGACGACAATTGATACCACCACCCGCAAAATCACCGAGCAGCAGTTATTTGACATCATGACCATCATGGGCGATATGGACGGCTTGTTAGCCGACAGCATCATCGCCAATCTGGTGCAGCGCGACGATATCGTAGTTATGGGCTTCGTTTCCATCACCGGCGATCCTATCTGCTACGAGCATGACAAGGCGAACGGCGGGTTTTGGATTTGCCGGGTGATCGACATTGAAGACTGCGAAATTCATCTGGCCATGAAGATTCAGAAATGCAAAGTTGACGGCCGTAAGATGTACCTGGTTCGCGGCAGCAGCGATACCGATTTCGCTCTGGAACCAACTATGTACGCCGCTCAGCGTGAGATTGAGCGTATTGTTGAGGCAGCGTATGACCGGGCTGCCTCATGGTAGCGTTAAGGAGAAAATGAACAATGAACAAGCGAATGAGGGTTGCCGAGGCACTGGCTAAATGTGCAGATGTAGATTCATTTATGCGCGAAGTAGTACACGAGTTTTTTGAAAGGTTCCCGCACCAGAACCGCGAGTATTTTGTTAAAGGGCTGGCCAATGCCATGCCGGAATTAAACGAGATATTCCCTGGGCGGATGACGCAAAAGAAATTCGAGGCTGGCATTCAAGTAGCCAGATCGTGGGTCGGAACAGGACGCGCCAACCGCTACACAGAAGATGAGTATGCCCTGGCTGATAGTCTTCTGAGACGCCCATGGCTCAGGCATCCCTGATAAATTGCCTCAAGGTTTTGGAAGCCCGGCCACTGACCGGGCTTTTTTATCTCTATGCTACAGTTTGAAATAGAACGGATTTTCGGTATACTGTAAGCGATGAGACGGCCGTTTTCCACCGTCTCCGCAGTACATTAACAGGCAAATAGGAACAAACCATGAGCGATGGTGCATCCATTGACGAACTGCTGGCGAAACCCGGCTCTGAAACCGATGGCATCCAGCTAAACATCCTGGCAGAGATACCGGACAGCGGTCTTGAATTCCGCTGGATTGAGCCGCAGACCATAGCGGCCAACGACCTTAACTGGAAGTCGCACCCATCGCTGCAGCGCGAAGCCTACGCTGACTTCCTGACCGAAGTGGGGTGGGTAGGCGCGCTTCTATACAACCAGCAAACGAAGCGCCTCCTCGATGGGCACATGCGTTTGCAAGACGCTCTGGAACGAAACCTGGAGCGTTTGCCTGTTCTGACGATTAACGTTCCCCCTGAAACTGAAAATAAAATACTTGCTCTTCTGGACCGCATCGGGTCGCTTTATGCTACCCGCCGCCAGGCCGCCGAGCGTTTGGCTGAAATGGTACAAACCAAGTCGCGCAACCTCCAGGCGATCCTGGAACATCGCGCCGATGAACGCGCCAAACGTCTTGGCGAACTGGAAGAGGACGAGGGCGACGACGACGATTTACCCACGCCCAAAGCCTTGCCGGAAGGCGGCATATCCCTGGTGCTTGGAGAGCAGTACAACTACATCACGCTCTTGTTCCGCACGGAGCTGGACTTTAACGCCGCCTGCGACCATTTTGGCGTGAAGAAGGTGCGCTGCGCCTTCAACAGCGGCCAGGGCCTGGGGCGAGTTGTAGACGGCAGTAAGTATCTGGGCGACATCTTGCCCAGGTTACGGCCGTCTGTAAAGAAGCGGGATGCCGAGTAATGGGCTGCGATATTTGCCAGCAGCCGCCCACCTGGACGGGGGACGGCCGTTCCTATTGCGATAAACACAAACCGGAAGGCGAGCAGCGTTTCTGCGCTAACCCACGGTGCAAACGGCCGTTACCGCCAGGTGCAGCCCCGCACAGAAAGTATTGCACCGGCTCTTGCCGGAGTTATGTCGGTGTCATAAGGCACCGCAAAAAAGGGGACAGACCATGAAAGTTGCCAGGATTGTTGTTAGCACAGAAATTATTCTTGATGCCTTGGCCTTCCCAAAAGGCGCGAAGGTAAAAGCGTGCATGGGGGAACGTGCCCCCCTGGGTGAAATCGAATTGTTTGTTGAGCACGATGATTTGCCAGATGTTGCCCAAGGGCATGAGATCCCGCAACGTGTTCCTACCATCACCACAACTGGCGAGCCTCCAGCGGCGTTTTTCGCATTCGATTGGGGAAAAGAAGTGGAACCGGAGGAAACGGCCGTCTTGCGTCGTTTCTATGATGATGTTTGCCGCCGGGCAGAACACAACATGGAGAAAACAGGCAAGCTTGAGGGGGCGCATTACGCTGCCATGCGCAGCGTTTTGGCCGAACGAGGAGTTGGCCTTTGATGTTTACGGAAGAAGAAATGAAAGTCATAAGCTTGCTTGGCGAAGATGGTTTTGACGAGCATTTTTTTTGTGCAATCACGCCCTCACCTGTGCGCCGCGTTTTTTTGTACTTGTTCGCCGAGCGGTATGAGATCCGCAGAAAAGGGGCGACGTTGAGGTTCTATCTACAGGGAGTTGGTCGCCACCGGCGCGAGTTATTTAGAAGTTACACCCCACCTAAAAAATGAAACGAGTAAGCCGGCGCGACGATGGCCTTTTGGTCATTCATAATGGCGACGTTTCCATGGTGGTGTGCATTCCCAGCCGTGGACGCGCCCATCGGGTGATCAATCATCCGTTTTTTGCGTTGGGCAACGTCTTCGTGGCCGAGGATGAGATGGACGAATACGGCCGTACCTTCGCCGAAGCCAAGACGCAGCCCGGCGCACTGGTTCCCCACAACGCCGACGGCAGCCTGCCACGCATCCGTAACTTCATGCTAGACCACAAACGCGAATCTGACTTTGAGATGCAGCTAGACGACGATTACGCCGGGATGCATTATCTGTTTACCCTGCGTTCAGCGCAGACCCGCACCAGTGACCCCCGTCGCATTATCGACATCTTTACCAGGTCGTATTTGTGCGCCAGCGACATGGGCACAGGTCTATTCTGTTACGCGCAAACGGCCGTGCCCTATGAACGCCACAGCTTTTCCCCATTTCGCCTACGTGGCTGGGGTATGGGTGCCTGCATGGGCCACCTGCGGCCAGACGTGCTGCGCTTCGATGAGAACCTGCGCGTCAAAGATGACCTCGATCTATGCCTCCAGGCCATCGCCCAGTTCAAGTATCTCTGGCAGGACATGCGCTATTGGGGCTGGTGTGATGAAACAGGCGGGCGCACCGGCGCGGATACAGGCGGCCTGGCGAACATTCGCACCAGCGACGCCGAGCTGCGCGACATACGTTACCTGCAGCAGAAATACGGCCGTG
>JAKQCM010000380.1 GCA_029559155.1 Chloroflexota bacterium | reverse complement strand
GCCCGCAGAAGGCAGGCTTACACGGTGAAAAGCGATTGCCGCCAGCAGGCCAGGCACAGTCCGCCGGCGATTAGCGGCGGCAGCGCCAGCAGCGCCATCGCCACCAAAATCGTGCTGATGGAGAGTGATCCACGAGCCATCAGCGGGTAAATGACCATGATGACCAGACCGGCCAGGACTAACAATGCGCCGCCGATGTCTTCGCGCAGCCAGGCGATGATGGCCAGAACGAGGAAAATCAGGCCGGGAACGGCCGTATGCACCACCACGCCTATCGGGTCCAGACCTTCGCCGATGCCTGAGGCAAGGCCGAAAAAGACCCACCAGCCAGCCCAGACCAGCGCAATAATGCGGGCAATATATTTAAATATACGCGATTGTTTCATGATCCCTCCAAGCAGGCAGAGGGTGATGGGGATGTGCTAGCGGGAGCGAATGAGCAGCAAAGGTTGGCGGGCGTGTTGCAGCACCCCAGTAGCCACACTGCCAAATAAAACACGAGCCAGACCACTACGGCCGTGGCTGGCCATGGCGATTAAATCAACATCAGCCTCATTGGCGATCTCAATAACGGTTTCGACCACCGGGCCGCGTCTAACAAGGCGCTGTACCGTGATGCCCAATTCTTGTAGATGGGCGCAGTGAGCGTTGAGGTACGCTTCAGCGTCGGTTATCTGCTGGGCAATGAGGTTTTCCGGTTCAAATGAGGTTAGCGGATCGTAGGGACTGACGAGTACGACTTCTCGCTCAATCACTTGCAGCAAGGTCACCGAGGCCTGATTACACTGCGCCATGTCGATGACGTGGACCAGGATAGCCTCAGCGCGCTCAGAACCATCTAGCGGAACCAAAATTTTTTTATACATAGGCGCCTCCCTTTTATATGCGCTCCAATTGGAGCTATCTTGCGGATGATTAATAACGCCAGCTTTTGTTGCGTTTTATCCGTTTGCGCGCTTTTTTCATCAGCAGCTCGTGGAAATTGCGCTCTGGTTCGCCGGGGGCGGGATGGCGTAAGACGTATTTGCCATTTGCCTGCAAATCCCAGGCCAGCCGGTTGTCGCTGAGCGCCGCTTCCAGAATGTCTATCAGCCGCTTTTGCAAGGTGGGTTCGTCGATGGGGGTAATCAATTCCACGCGGTCGTTCAGATTTCGGCCGCGCCAATCGGCACTGCCGATAAAAATGTGTGGTTCGCCGTTGTTGTGGAAATAAAAGATGCGATCATGTTCTAAAAAGCGGCCTAAGATGCTGATGACGCGGATGTTTTCGCTGAAACCCGGCAGCCCTGGCCGAAGTTGGCAGTGTCCGCGTAAAATCAGGTCGATTTGTACGCCTGCCTGGGATGCGGCGTACAGTTCCCGAATGATTTTGACGTCGTCGAGGGCGTTCATTTTGGCGATGATACGGCCGTTGCCAAACTTACGCGCATTGCTCATCTCCTGTTCGATGAGATCAGAAAATGCCTGGCGCATGTAGCGGGGAGCCAGCAGCACCCGTTTATATTCTTGTCCTGGAGCGTAGCCGGTGAGCGAATGAAACAGGTTCACAATATCCCGTCCGATTTCCGGATCGCAGGTAAGCAGCCCTAAATCTGTGTACAACCGCGCCGTTTTGGGATGATAGTTGCCCGTGCCGATGTGGCAGTAGGTGCGCAGCCCATTTTGTTCTTGCCGCACGACCAGGGTGGCTTTGGTATGGGTTTTCAGGCCAACCAGACCATAGGTAACATGTACGCCGGTGTTTTCTAACTGCTGCGCCCATTCGATGTTGTTCGCTTCGTCGAAGCGCGCCTTCACTTCGACCAGCACCGCCACTTGTTTACCGCTTTCGGCGGCTTGTTTTAAGGCCGCCACGATGGGCGATTCGTCAGATGTTCGGTAGAGGGTTTGTTTGATAGCCACCACGTCCGGGTCGACGGCCGCTTCTTCTACCAGGCGCTGCACGCTGGCGGTAAACGATTCGTAGGGATGGTGGACGAGCAAATCACCTTTGCGAATGATGGCGAAGATATTTTGCGTATCTTTTGTTTCCCCTTCGTGTAGCAAACGCGGCGGTATGACCGGTTCCCAGGGTTCATCTTTGAGATGGGGGTAGTTCAGGGCGGCTATGGCAAAACAGTCGGTGAGGTCGATGAGGCCGTTGACTTCGTACACGTCTTCTTGCTTTAAGCCCAATTCACGGGCGAGAAGACGGCGGTCGTAATCAGGCATTTTGTGATCTACTTCCAGTCGTACCACAGGAGCGAACCGCCGCCGGCGCAGTTCGGCTGAAATCATTTTAAGCAGGTCTTCGGCTTCTTCTTCGTCACGCAGGATGTCGGCGTTGCGGGTGATGCGGAAGGGATGAATGCTAATCACTTCCATGCCGGCGAAAAGTTCGGCGGCGTGCTGGGCGATGATTTGCTCCACGGGGAGAAAATATTGGTGATGGGGCAGGGTGTGGGGCGGGTCGGCGGGTACGGGAACCCATCGCTGCGTGGGGACTTTCAGGCGGGCAAAACGCATGGCGTCTTGTTCGGTCTGGCGCAGGATAACGGCCAGCGACAGGCTGAGGTTGGAGATGAAAGGAAACGGATGGCCCGGATCGACGGCGAGTGGGGTGAGGATGGGGAAGATTTCAGTCCGAAAATAGTGGGCCATCGCTTCTTTTTGCCGGTTGGTCAGGTCGGCGTAGTCGCAGATGACGATGCCAGCGTCGCGCCGCAGGGCTGGTTTTAGATTGGACTCCCAGGTTTCGGTCATTTTGTGGTGCATGGCAATGATGGCGTCACGCAAGAAGGTGAGTTGTTGGCTGGGGGAACGGCCGTCTGCCGATAAAATTTGCACGCCGGCCGCTTCCAACTGCTTCATCGCGCCGACACGTTTTTGGATGAACTCGTCCAGGTTGCTGGCGGTGATAGCCACAAACTTGACTCGTTCGAGCAAAGGAGTGCGTTCATCCAAAGCCAGATGCAAGACGCGCCAATTGAAATCTATCCAGCTTAATTCCTGGTTGAAGTAGAGCGCCGGGTGTTTGAGGCTGGCGTCTTCCGGGACGATCTGGGGCACGACAGCCCAGGGAATGGTGAAGGGAGCGGGCGTTGGCAGAATTTCCTGCCCGTTGGGCGGGGGCGGCGGGGTCGTAAGGTTGGGGAGGGAAACGGCCGTTTCCTCCACGTTCGGTTGCTCTTTCGTCTCTTTCTCTTCGGTCATGGTGGCTGTCCCTTTTAAGCGTTGGTCATTTTCAGTATGACAAAAAAAGCAGCGAATTGTTAGTGATAAATGTCATGCTTCCTGCCCCAGACGCCTATGTGTGTTATACTCGCCAAACTTGAATTGTAAGCCTTTAAGGAGAAAAATACCCATGCGGGGTCGCATTAAAACTGAAAGAGAAATTGCCAGAATGCGCGTCGCCGGGCGCATGGTAGCTGAATGTTTTGCGCTGCTTGAAGAAAATATCAAGCCCGGGGTCAGTTTACGTGTTCTTGACCAACTTGTCGAAAATTACATCCATAAACAAGGGGCTGAACCCTTGTATAAAGGGTACCAGGGCAGTTCCGCCGACCATCCACCATTTCCCGGCGTTATTTGCGCCTCCGTAAACCACGAAATATGCCACGGCCTGCCCAATGATCGTTTTTTGAAAGAGGGCGATGTGGTGGGCATTGATATTGGCCTGCGCCACAAAGGGTATTGCGGCGACGCCTGTGTTACTTTTCCTGTGGGCGAAGTCTCGCCGCAAGTTGAGCGGCTGTTGGCCATTGGCAAAGAGGCGCTGCGGGTGGGCATTGAAGCCGCCCAGCCCGGCAATTATCTCAATGACATTGGCAAAGCGATTAACGATTACGCCGACACCCAGCACGTATCGGTGGTGCGCGAGTGGGGCGGACATGGTCTGGGCCGGGTGCTGCACGAGCCGCTGTCGGTGTCGCATATTCGCCAGGCATCGCCAGGCCCGCAGCTTCGACCTGGCATGACGTTTACCATCGAGCCGATGATTAATGCCGGCGGTCACGAATGGATTTTGCTAAAGGATGGCTGGACGGTGATTACGGCCGATGGCTCGCTTTCGGTGCAGTTTGAGCACAGCCTGGCGATTACCCGCAAAGGACCGGAGATACTGACCACGCTTTAGAGTATGCTTTTTGTGTTTTGTGGGGTAGTGTGAGATGCGTGATGCGTGACCCAAGGGCATCACGCATCATTTGTTATGGTGAGATTTGCTGGTTTATCTGTCTCAGGGGCTGGTTTTGGGGTTTTCGGCGGCGGCGCAGCCGGGGCCGCTGCAGGCCTATTTGCTGTCGCAGACCATTCGCAATGGCTGGCAGCGCACTCTCTCGGCGGCGTTTGCGCCGTTAATTAGTGATGGCCCGATTGTTTTGCTGGTTTTGTTGGTGTTGACGCGCACGCCGGATTGGTTTTTGAATTTGATGCGTCTGTTGGGCGGGTTGTTTTTGTTGTATCTGGCCTGGGGGGCGTATCGGGCGTTTGCGCAGGGGGCGGAGGTTACGGCCGTATCCGATACGGCCGTTGCGCAGCAAAGCATCTTCAAAGCCGCCCTCATGAATGTACTCAGCCCCAACCCATACATCTTTTGGGGCACCATCGGCGGTCCCATTTTGATCAGCGCCTGGCGAGAGTCGGTTGGTGCGGCGGTGGCCTTTTTGCTGGGCTTTTATGGCACGTTGATTGGCGGATTTATGGCCTTTATCGCTCTGTTTGCGGTGGCCAAAAGTCTGGATCCCCGTCTGAGCCGCGTGTTAAGCGGCGTATCGGCGCTGGCGCTGGCCTTGTTTGGTCTTTATCAGTTGTGGTTTGGCCTGCGCGGCTTTTGGGGCTGAGAGAATTGGCGACCGGCGATGGCGTTCCGCCAATCTCCGATCGCCAAAATTTTGTCTGGAGGGGATGGGAACGGCCGTTCCCTAACTCCCGTTCATCGTTTTCATCAGCAAGGACACCGAATACATCAGCGAATCGCCATGCTCGTCCAGTACGCGCAGTCGCTCCAGTTCCGCCAGACGCTCCATGTCATCGGCGTTGAATAAACTGATCACCTTGTGGATATCTTCGAGGGCTTTGGTAGTGGTTTGTGTTTGCACTTCCCGTTCATGAGCCATCTGCAATGCTTTTTCTACCTGGGGCGGCATCACAATCGGCCCGATTTTGGTATCGACGTCGGCAATGTCGTTGAAGCCAATGCCCTGTATGCGGCTGGTAACCTCTGCGCGCAGTTCCTTTTCCAAATTTTTAATGGCATCCTGGCAGTACAAATCGGTGACGTTTTTTTGTTCGATGATGTAACGCAGAGAGTGGACAACACGACCGCTAATCATATTGCCTGAGAATTGCGGCAGGGCGCGGGCCAGTTTGTACTCGATTTTGGGCCGGATTTTAACCGGATCCAGCGTATACCCCATTGACCAGTTGATGGTTAGTGGAATGCCTTCTTTTGTGCGCACAAAATCGGTGACGCCTTTCGCAGTTTGGGCCTTTTTGCTAATGGTATCTTGCACGTATTCCTGGAATGGGTTGATGAAGTGTTGGTAGGGCAGACGGTTGAAAAGCAGTTGATTGATGAGTCTTTTTTTGTGGCGGTTAAACGGCCGTTCCCCGTCAATGGGTTTACTGGGGTTGGAATCAATAAAATAAACAAAATTGTGGGTGTGCCTGGCGAAAATGACAGCCACTGACATCTCGTCAACAACAATCGTGCCGGCTTTGAAAAACAAAAAGACGCCGTAGGCTGCCCATAGAATTAGCAGAAGCAAAGCGGCAAATTCAAAGGACCAGGCCAGTTGTAAGCCAAGGGCGCTTATGGCGGCGATTGTTATGAGGGTATAGACGAGGGTGGTTATGAGTAAATTTCTGTGCGACATGGGTACTCCCGATAGTGGTGAACAAATCAGGTTCGGTTTGATTTATTCGCCGGCATAGTTTGTCACAAGTTCATTGCTCCAAAAAAGACACAGCTACGAGTTTACCATAGTTTGATGGCGTTTTGGTAGTAGACATCGGTAAGGGGTAAGGCGCGTGGCAGCGGGGAACGGCCGTTTCCCGCCCCCTCATGTGCCCTCCCTAAATTGTTGTGCAAAACATTTGCATATTTGTAGGCAGCATGTCAAAATTAAGCGGAAATATAAACAAAATATATAATTTGCTCCTGTGCCCGGCAATTCTGGCCCTCCAAAAGCCGCCGAAATTGGCCGTCCCGAGCAAATCCGCGAGGAAATTGTGAACCGATTGAAAAAGTATTGGTGGTTGATCGTTTTAGTCGTTTTTGGGTTTGGCGCTGGCGGCGCTTTTATGTGGGTTAGCGATGTGGCGGCGCCGATGCCCGAAGCGTTGGCAGCGTTAGTGTCGGATACGGCCGTTACTGTTACCACAGATCCCTGGTATGTCTTTCAGCCCACCGGGCAGCAGCCCACGACCGGCTTTATCTTTTATCCCGGCGGTAAAGTAGACCCCCGCGCCTATGCCCCAGCCGCCAGAGCCATCGCCGAGGCTGGTTATCTGGCCGTCATTACGCCCATGCCCCTCAACCTGGCCGTCATCTCCCCTAGCGAAGCGGAGGGCGTGGTCCAGGCATTCCCGGAGATTCAGCATTGGGTGATCGGGGGCCATTCTTTGGGCGGCTCGATGGCCGCCAAATATGTGTTTGATCGTCCTGGCAGCATGGCTGGCGTGGTATTTTGGGCCTCGTACCCGGCCGGCAGTAACAGCCTCGCCGACCGCGATTTGCTCATTTCGTCTATTTCTGGCACGTTGGATGGGTTGGCGACGCCGGAAAAAATTGAGGCTTCACGGCCGTTGCTGCCGGTCAATACCACCTGGCTGCCCATCGAGGGTGGAAATCATGCCCAATTTGGCTGGTATGGTCCGCAGAGCGGCGATAACCCCGCCACTATCAGCCGTGAAAGCCAGCAGGAGCAGGCCATTGCCGCTACACTGGCGGTCTTAGAAACGGCCAGCCAACCCTAGGAGTTATCATTCATGATACCAACACGTTCATTGGGTCAAACCGATATGCACATTACGCCTATTGGCCTGGGCGCGTGGCAGTTTTCTGAAGGTCAGGGTTTTACCGGCATGTTTTGGCAGGGTTTAACGGCTGAGGAGACGGACGCGATTGTTCAGGCGGCGCTGGATGGCGGCATCAACTGGTTCGATACGGCCGAATTGTATGGCAACGGCCGTTCCGAACGCGCGCTCAGCCGGGCCTTGCAGCACGCCGGGCAAACCGACGCCGACGTCCTTGTGGCCACCAAGTGGAGTCCGATTATGCGCACGGCCGTTTCCATCCACCGCACCATCGACACACGCATGAGCAATTTGTCCCCATTTACCATCGCCCTGCATCAGGTCCATAACCCCGCCTCCTTCTCTTCGCCCGAAGCGGAAATGGACGCCATGGCCGATTTGCAGGCCGCCGGCAAGATTCGCGCTGTGGGCGTGAGCAACTTTTCGGCTCAATCCATGACCCGCGCCCACGACCGCCTCTATCAACGGGGAAGCTTTCTGGCCTCGAATCAGGTCAAATACAGCTTGCTGGATCGGCGAATTGAGGGCAATGGCGTTTTGGCGCAGGCCAAAAAACTGGGGATCACCATCATTGCGTATTCGCCGTTGGAGATGGGGCTGCTTTCCGGCAAATTCCACGCCAACCCGGATTTGCTTAACGGCCGTCCCATCATTCGCCGCCGCCAACTGGGACGCAAAATCGAAGAGAGCCGCCCACTCATCGACGGCCTGAACACAATTGCGGCGGAACATGGCGTAACGGCTTCGCAGGTAGCCCTAAACTGGCTGGTCAACTTTCACGGCGACACGGTGGTGGCTATTCCTGGCGCCAGCAAAGTCCGCCACGCCCAGGAAAACGCCGGGGCCATGACCTTTTCATTGTCGCCAGAAGAAATGGCGCAAATCGACCGTCTTTCGCGCCAATTTATTTAAGTGCGGCGGTTTTTCAATGGGTCCAATCTGCAGCGATTGGACCCATCGGGGCAGGCAAACCACATCATCCAACGCCCGCAAACGTTAGTCGTCTGCTGCGCCTTTGTCCAAATAAACTTGCAGCATGGCGCACGTTTCCCGGACGGCCTCATGGCGGGCCATGTAGCGTCTGCCTTCCGGTTCAACGGTGAGCTGTACCAAACGGGCCAGGCGCAGGGCGTGCAGGTGGTGGACCACGGTGGGCGCGCGCAGGCGCAGGCGGCGGGCCAATTCGGCCGGAGTCAGCGGTTCTTCGGCCAGATAACGTAAAATGCGCAGGCGGGTGGGGTCGGCCAGAGCCTTGAGCGATTGGAAGAGCATGTCGGGCACAATGGCTCCGGGCACTAACGAAGCGTCAGACGGCCGTCCCCCAAACACCACCATGTCCCTTTCCGGCCCAATCTGCCCATAAATCATCAACGGGTCGCCCCAAAATGACGGCGCCAGGATCAATTCTGGCCTTTCCAAAGACCGGGTCAGGCGCACGCCTTGCGAAAGTGTCTCGATAAGCGCCGCGAGCGGCATTTGCTGTGCCAGCTCTTGGGCGCGAGCCAGCGCAGCTTCCAGCGCCGGTCCAATTCGCAGCTCTTCCTCAGCGAAGAAGACTTCGTAGTAGGCTTGCAAGCCGGCCAGCAGACCCTCGCCGGTTTCTAACGGCCGTGACCACGCCTCCAACGCCCAAATGGCCTTCTCCTTCAATTCTTTGCCGGTCAGTTTTTGGTCCCAAACGGTGTGATACAGTTCCTGGAGTCTGGTCAGGTCGGTGTTTTGCCAGGCGCGGCGGGCGGCAACATCTTCCAAAATCACAAAAATTTCTGGCGGCAAATAAGGCGCTTTGGCAATGGCCGCCAACCGGTGTTCTGGCGCAATGGCCGCCAGGGTTTGGAGGACGGCCAATCCGTTTTTGGGCGTTGGCAAGTCATACAACCAGTGCAGCGGCGTGCTGATAGCCGGCAAGATGGCTTGCAGCGCGTCGCGTTCGGCGTTGGGCAGCCGTGAGCGCACCCCGGCGGCCCACGCGCCGCGCAGCCCAAATTTGTCTGGCGCATGGAGTACATTCAGGCTGATAAACATGTCGTAGGCTGTGCCAATATCCCATCGTAACGTTGGCGTCTGCATAGCGGTTGTTTGTCCTTTTTGCATCGTTTTTTCTGTGCCCTGGTTTTTTCTGTGCCCTGTATGGTGATTGTAACAACGATTGCGATTTGTTGTTAGACAATTATCGAATGAAATCTGGGAGGGGGCACGGCCGTTTCTCTTCCAGCGCCATCAATTGCCCCATACCTCCCCAGGGTCAAGGTTTTGGCGCGCATCTTCCCTCTTGACACAGCCGCCTCATTCCCTTTATCTTTACCCACAGCATTTTCAACCTCCAATCCCAACTTTTTTCAAAGGATGCCCGTCATGATGTTGGATTCGTTTAACTGCCCCTCTTGTCACGCCAGCCTGGATTTGCCGGAAAATCTAACGCAGCCTATCGTCAAATGCCCCTATTGCAGCACAACGGTCATCGTGCCGGAGGAACTGCGCCAATCACAAAAAAGGCCGGAAGGATCACAGAACTACGACCAAGGCGTCGCCGAGATTCTGGAATTGATTCAGAGCGGCAACAAAATCGAGGCCATCAAACAGTACCGCCAGTTGTTTACCGTGGGTTTGAAGGAGGCGAAAGATGCCGTAGACGCTCTGGAAATGAATATGGCCGGCGCTGTTTATATGCCGTCAACGGCCGTGCAGCGTGGCAGCAGTTGTCTGGGTGGTTTACTCGCGTTGGTATTGGTTTTGGGCGCGATAGGCGCGGCGGCCTTTTTCTTTTTGCGGCCCAGCATGAGTACCATCAGCAGTATTGACGAGGCTGTCAGCCTGATCAGTGAGGGCGTGCCCGCCCAACTTGCTCCGGTGGTGCTCAATGGGCCGGAACTGCTGCTGCCGGTAGGCGATGGCGCGCTGGCCGACGTGGCCTATACCAGCCGCGATTACAGCCAGGAAGCCATGTGGGTCAACGCCTTCACCGGCGCGACAGGCCAGGCGGCCTGGCAAAGCGAGCCGCTGAACGACGAGCTGGGCAACCAGCTGCTTTTTGCCGATGACCGGCGCGTTTATTACGTCAGTGAAAATAAGTTGATGGCCCTGGACCGGGCCAACGGCCGTACCGTCTGGCAAACCACGCTTAGCGACCGCCTGCCCTACACCTGCGGCGACTGCATCCTGTCGTTTGGCGACCGGCTGGTGGTGCAAACGCTGGACAACAAACTGCATGGTCTGGACGCGGCCACCGGCGAAGAAGGGTGGGCTGTTGACCTGAATTCGTCGTCGGGCGGGCAGATGCGGGTGGGCGAGTGGACGGCCGTTCTCGCCGACAATTCCGACAGCGGCACAGGTCTGGACCTGTACGATCCGGCCACCGGCAGCCTGGCGCAGCGCATCGAGCCGCGCTGCCCGCATCCCAACTTCGATTCCCAAGAACCATCCTTTACCGATCCCGTCCTCGTCGACGACAGCGACCAAAGCGTCTACTTCATCTTTGGCTTTTTTGATCCGATGTGCCTGCAAAAGTGGGATTACGTCGCCAATACGCAAACCTGGAGCGCCTTCATCGAGCAGGATTTGCCGCCCACTGATGCCGCCTTTGTGCAGGATGCGACCAACCTCTATTACAACACCACCGACCACCAGCTATTTGCCGCCGCCAAGAGCGACGGAACCGTCACCATGCTGGCCCAAGATGACGGCTACACGCTCGTGCCCCAGTCGGCGCTGAACAATGTGCTGCTGGTGCGAGCGATTCGCACCGTGGGCAGCAGCCGCGAGGAATTGTGGGGCGTCGACGCCGTGAATGGCGGCGTCCTGTGGAAGTTTGTGCCGCAGGCGGAAAAGCAAATCCCACCCGGCGACCTGGATGTGGTGCATGAGTCTGATTCGGGCTTTTGGACGATGCAGCCGACGTTGAACGGCGTCATACTCTTGCAGGCGCGCAGCAAGACGCCGCGCCTGGTGGTGGAAACGCTGGGTCTGCGAGACGGGGCCAGCAGTGGCCAGAAGGAGATTCCGCTCAACGTGACCGTGGAATCGTCTTATTGGTTTTCGCTGTTGGGTTGGGATGGCGACGTGGCCTGGGTGGAGGCGGATTTGAAGCAGTTTACGGCCGTCAATGGAGCCACAGGCGAAGTTGTGCTGCGCGCGCCGTAAGGTAGGGAGAATTAGATTTGACCAATCTTGGAGATTGGTCAAATCTTGCGCCGGATTACTTACATTCTAAACGTCCCATAACGGCCGTCGCCCATCCCAACGTTCAGCGTCGCCGAAAAGGCCAGGGCCAGCGCCGGCCGCGTTTGCGCCGGGTCCAGGATGCCATCGTCCCAGAGGCGGGCGGTGGCGAAGTAGGGATCGCTCTCGTGGGCGTATTTTTCCAGGATGGGGCGCTTGAATTCCTCGGCGGCGGCGGCGATTTGCGCTTCGTCGGGATTGGCTAATTTGCTCAATACGCGATCCTGGCCGACGGTCCAGAGGGTGTTGGCGGCGCTGTCGCCGCTCATCACGCTGATGCGGCTGTTGGGCCAGGTGAAGAGGAAGCGCGGGTCGTAGGCGCGGCCGCTCATGCCATAGTTGCCCGCGCCGTGGCTGACGCCGTGGAAGAGAGTGATGCGCGGCACGTTGACGGTGGCAACGGCCGTGACCATCTTCGCCCCATCTTTGGCAATCCCCCCATTTTCGTACTGCTGCCCCACCATAAAGCCGGTGATGTTCTGCATGAACAGCAGCGGCGTGCCCCGCTGCCCGCACAACTGGATGAAATGGCTGGCCTTCAACGCCGATTCGCTGAACAGCAGGCCATTGTTCGCCACAATGCCCACCGGGAGGCCCATGATGTGGGCGAAGCCGCATACAATTGTCGTGCCGTAGCGGGCCTTAAACTCGCTCAGGCGCGAGCCATCCACCAGCCGGGCGATGACTTCGCGCACGTCGAACTGCTGGCGGTGATCGGCCGGCAGCACGCCGTACAGCTCTTCGGGATCATAGGCGGGGTCTTCGGGCGCTTGCATCACAACGGGCATGGTCTTGTGCCGGTTCAGGTGGCTGACGGTTTCGCGCACGCGGGCCAGGGCTTCGTTTTCGTCGTTGGCGAAATGATCGGCGACGCCGCTGAGGCGGGTGTGTACGTCCGCCCCGCCCAGGTCTTCGGCGGATACTTCTTCGCCGGTGGCCGCCTTCACCAGCGGCGGCCCGGCCAGGAAGATGGTGCCATTCTCGCGTACGATAATCGTCTCGTCGGACATGGCCGGGATGTAAGCGCCGCCGGCGGTGCAGGAGCCTAAGACGGCCGAAATTTGCGGGATGCCCTTGCCCGACATGCGGGCGATGTTGTAAAAAATGCGGCCAAAGTGGTCCCGGTCGGGAAAGACGTCGGCCTGGAGGGGCAGGAACGCGCCGCCGGAATCGACGAGGTAGATGCAGGGCAGGCCGTTTTCTTCGGCGATGGTTTGGGCGCGGACGTGTTTCTTGACGGTTTCGGGGAAGTAGGTGCCGCCTTTGACGGTGGGGTCGTTGGCGATGATCATGCATTCCAGCCCTTCCACGCGGCCGATGCCGGTGACGATGCCCGCGCCGGGCGCTTCGCCGTGGTACATCTCCCAGGCGGCCAGGGGCGACAGTTCGAGGAAGGGGCTGTTGTCGTCGAGGATGGCTTCGATGCGTTCGCGGACGAGCAGTTTGCCCCGGTCGCGCTGGCGCTGGATGGTGCGTAACGGCCGTTCCCCCGCCGCCTGCTGCTGGCGCTCATGCAATTGTTTGGCCAGGGCTTTGTTGTGGGCGTAGTTGGTCTGGTAATCGCTGCCGGTAGTGTGAAGGTGGCTGATCAGTTGGCTCATGGGATTTATCCTGGGCTAGTTGGAGTGGGTGATCTCAAAAAGAGTTTCCATCATCAAATGCAAGATTTCATCAACCTTTTCGTCGGCCACGCCGCTCTTTTGTGAGAGGTGGGCCACAAGTCTGGCGCGGTCTTTGGGATCAGTGGAAAGGTCCATAAGGATGCGAAGCCATAATTCCGGATCGATTTGTATCTTGTCTTCTTCAGGTTCCATGTCGTAATCTGCTCCTGTGTTGGGATTCTGACTGTAGATTGATTTGTTTCCGCCCGTAATTGTAGCAGAATTGAGCGTGGATGGGCCTATGGCAGGATTGTCTGCGCGGAGATTGTTCAGTACTATGAGGTGGCAAGTAAAGGAGAGCGTATGGCTGAGATGAATGTTTGCCCGGAGTGTGGCGCGAAGTTGTATTTTGGCGGCGACGGCCGTTCCCGCATGTGCGAGGCGTGCGGCTACAAAGAAGCCATCCACAAGGACATCCCCAAGCCGGCAGAACTGGTGCGTGATCTGCGCTACGCGGCGCAGTATGCCCAACCGGGCCAGGAGCCATCCGTATTCCGCAGCAACGTGCGCTTGCTGCTGGCGCAGGCCAAAGGCGCGGTCAACGAAGGCAACCGCGAGGAAGCGTATTTTTGCCTGGAAAAGGTGCTGCACGCCGACGCCGACGACAAGCAGTGCGCCGAGGCGTGGCTGTGGCTGAGCCAGGTTTACACCGCGCCTGAAGAGCGGCGCGTCTGCCTGGAGCAGGTGATTGTTCATGAGCCGAATAATCCGCTGGCGCGGCGCGGGCTGGCGATTTTGGACGGCCGTTTGCAAAAAGCTGACATCATCGATCCCAATCAGGTGCAGGCCATAGCGCCCGACGCGCCGCAAAGCGTGGCCGCCGAGCAGTTCCAGTGCCCGCGCTGCGCGGCGCGCATGAATTACACGCCCGACGGCCGGGCGCTGGTGTGCGAATTTTGCAGCTACCGCCAGGAGCTGACCGGCGACGGGCCAGTCGAAGAAATAAACACCTACGGCATCGGCGGCGGCGAGCAGGATTTTATTGCCGTGCTGGCGACCGAGAAGGGGCACGTGCCGCCGGTGGCGATGCGCGCCTTTCACTGCATGGGCTGCGGTATTGAATTTGTGCTGGGGCCGGCGGCGCTGTCGTTGACCTGCCCATACTGCGATTCGGTGTATGTGACCGAGGCGGCGGAGACGCGGGAAATCCACCCGCCGCAGGCGCTGATCCCCTTTGGGGTGAATGAGGATGCGGTGAAGGCGGGTCTGCGGGCCTGGTTTAAGGAGAAGAAGGTGGAACGGCCGCGTGTGTCGCCGGTTGTGGGGGTGTATGTGCCGGTGTGGACGTTTGACGTGGGCGGGGAGGTGCGCTGGAACGGCCGTGTCCGCCGCGGCGACGACTGGGTGCCGGTGAACGGCAGCAAGCAGCTGCTGCTGGACGACGTGCTGGTCCCGGCGACGGACAAATTGCCCGCCGCGCTGGTGGATGTGCTGCACAGTTTTACGCCGGACGGGCTGGTGGCTTACGACAGCCGCTATCTGGCCGATTGGCCGGCGGAGCGCTACCAGATCACGCTGGCGGAGGCATCGTTGCGGGCGCGGAAGCAGGTACTAAAGGATTTGCGGCAACGGCCGTATGAGGTGACCCGCGGCGAGACCGTCAACGATTTGACCCTGAACTCCAGCGGCATGATGGTGGAATCGTTTAAGCTGGTGCTGCTGCCGGTGTGGATGGTGCATTACAAGGTTGAGGGCGCGGTGTATGACGTGCTGGTGAATGGGCAGAACGGCCGTATCGTGGGCCAATATCCGCAAACGGCCGTGGGGAAACTGGTTTCCTGGTTGAAAGGGGGCTAGGTGGGATGAACGGCCGTGCCTGCGGTGTAGATTGGACCAATCTCCAAGATTGGTCCAATCTTTAAACAGTTACGTG
>JAKQCM010000355.1 GCA_029559155.1 Chloroflexota bacterium | reverse complement strand
GCGCGATGAGAATCGGGCTTGCAATACGTTTATTCAGGATGCGGCCCGCTATTTTGTGCCGATTGTGGAGCCGACCTCCTTTGCGCCAGAACCCGAAGACACGGGTGATGAAACAATTTTACCGCAGCCGGTGAATACGCCAGAAGCTGTGGTTCCGGAGGTTTTAGGGCCGGAAGCGCCTGCGCCTTAGCCTAAAACTTGTAGGCGATTTTCGTGGATAATTGCCCAGGTTTCTCCGGGAAGCCCTTCGGGAATTAAGCCCAAAAAGTTCTAAATTCGTAAGAGTTAGCCCTTTAGGTCGGTATCGTCACCTCCGTTTTTAAGGGCAGTTTAGCAAAAAACACCGCGCTTACCGTTGGATTTCTAAATGTGTTATCATTGAAATATGACAACCATTATTCTCGTCCGTCACGGTGAAAACGATTGGGTAAAAAAGAAAAGATTGGCAGGTTGGATTCCGGGTGTTCATTTGAATGAGAACGGCCGTATCCAGGCCCAGAATGCCGCCCAACGCCTGTCGGTTTTGCCCATTCAAGCGGTGTACAGCAGTCCCGTAACCCGATGTGTGGAAACGGCCGTGCCCATCGCTCACCCCCATCAACTCGAGATCATCGAACTCCCCGAAGTTGGCGAAGTCCGTTATGGCAAATGGGAAGGCAAAAAAATAAAAAAACTTGCCAAACTGCCTGCCTGGCATGCCGTCCAACATTACCCCAGCCGCTTTCGCTTCCCCGAAGGCGAAGCCCTGCGCGAAGTTCAATTCCGAGCTATCCAGGCACTGGAAAACCTGTGCCGCCAACATGAAAAAGACACCATTGTGGTTGTTTCTCACGCCGACGTCATTAAACTGGTTTTGGCCCACTACTTGGGGACGCACATCGATTTATTTCAGCGCATCGAAGTCTCGCCAGCATCAGCCAGCATCCTCGCGCTCATGCCTAATGGGTTTGTGCGCGTGGTGCGCCTGAACGACACCGGACCCTTGCAAGCGCCAGAAGCAGCCAAGCCGCCGCATCAACCGTCCGCAGCGCAAAACGATACCACCACCAATGATGCACAAGATGGAGTAAAAGAGGCTTAATCATGGCTCATCATATTGAATTAAACCCGGTCCATCACCTTACCGTCGGGACAATGGGCGAACCGGGACAACGCACCTTTTACCTGCAAGGCGGCCAGGGGACGCAAATCGTCACCCTGGTCATTGAAAAAGAGCAGGCATCCATGTTAGCCAGCAGCTTTGAATCGCTGCTAACCGAACTAAACCAAAAACACCCGTTGGAATCTCATGATCCTCAAGATTCAGTCTGGACGGATTTGCGCTTGCGCCAGCCGCTGGAATCCCTGTTTCGTGTGGGACACATGGGGCTGGGTTACAACGAAGATAGCGACCAAATTGTTTTGGTGGCTTATGAATTGGTCGAAGAGGAAGAGGAGCCAAATGTTGTCAGCTTTTGGGCTTCTCGGGCGCAAATTCAGGCGCTCATTCGGCACACGCAGGGTGTGGTAAAAGCTGGACGGCCGATTTGTGGCAACTGTGGTCGGCCCATAGACGCCGATGGTCACTTCTGCCCGAACCGGAACGGGCATATTCACTAATATGGCCGACAGTATGTCACCAGCGGACGTTTTGCAACTTTTAGAAGCTGGTACATTGGAAGTGGAAGGGCTTCTACCCTGGAGTTCCAATTACACGTTTTTGGTGCAAATTTGTGGCCAATTGGCTGATGGGCAAACACAAACGATCGAAGCGGTTTATAAACCACGCAAGGGGGAACGGCCGTTATGGGATTTTGCCCGAGGCACACTTTGCTCACGCGAACTGGCAGCCTATCTAACCAGCAGCGCTCTGGGCTGGGACCTGGTACCCCCCACAATCTTACGCGAAGGGCCACATGGCATTGGCTCCGTTCAGTTGTTTATCCCGCATGACCCGGAAAGCCATTACCTTACGTTTGAGGGCGACCCCGCCTACTGGCCACAACTGCAAAAAATCGTCCTCTTTGACATGATTATCAACAACGCCGACCGCAAAAGCGGCCACGTTTTGCTGCAAGAAGGCGGCAACCCGGACGGCAGCAACCGGCTGTGGACGATTGATCACGGCATTGCCTTTCATACCGACCCCAAATTAAGAACCGTGATTTGGGAATTTGCCGGACAGCCTATTCCAGATGAACTCCGCGAGGCGGTCCAAGCGTTTTATGAGCTGCTCAGCGCCAGCCAGAATGGTCTGAGTACGCAGTTGGCGCAGCTGTTAACAAACCGCGAAATTGTCGCCTTACGCGAGCGTACGCAGACTTTGATCGCCGCAGGCGTATTTAATTATCCCGGCCCAGGACGCCATTATCCCTGGCCGCCCGTTTAAGGACGGCCGTTCACACACAAAACACCCATGACTTTTAAGTTGCTCATCATCGACGATCATCCAGAAACACGAAGCATTATTGGGCGCGTGTTGGAACAGCAAGGCTACCAGGTTGTGGCCGCAGTGAACGGCCTGGAAGGCCTGAAATTGGCCGAGCAAGAAAAGCCTGATCTTGTCTTGTTGGATTTTATGATGCCGGTGATGGATGGGCTGGAAACCTGCCAGCGGCTGCGCCAGTGGCCGGATATGGCCAAGGTTCCCATCATCATGTTCACGGCCGTCGACGATCCGCAGCAAAAACTTTCTGTCTTTAACGCCGGCGCCGACGATTATTTAAACAAACCAACCGAACCCGCTGAACTGGTAGACCGCGTAAAAACCATGCTGGAAACCGCTTACGGCCCCCTGCCAGAAACGTCTCCCCGCGAAGAAACCCAACTTCATGAAGTCTCAGATGCTCCCACATTTCTGGATGCCTCGCCGGTTAAATCGACGGAAACGCAAACCATCGCCGTGGTGGGCGCGCGCGGCGGCGTTGGCGTTACCACCGTAGCCATCAATCTGGCCGCTGTGTACGCCGGCATGGGTCACCCGACCACGCTGGTGGATCTGGACATGGTTCAGGGGCACATTGGCCTCTATCTCAATCAAAAGAATGCCGGCGCGCTGAACACGCTGGCCACCATGCCCGCCGCCGAAATTGCTGAGCAGGTGACAGATTATTTGCTATCTTACAGCCAGCATTTACGGCTGCTATTGAGCCAGATAAACCAGGCCCACCGCTTCCCGCGCCTGTCTGAGCAGCAAACGGCCGTTTTGCTCACCGCCCTGGCGCAGATCAGCAAAATAATTGTTGTGGATTTAGGCACCGATATGAATGAAATGGCTCGACCGGTTCTGGAACAGGCAGATCGCGTCATTGTCTGTCTGCGCCCGGAACGCGTGGCGTTGTCCGCTGCCCGACAGTTGATCAATCACCTGAAGAGCGTTGTGTTTCCGCATGTCGAGATCGATGCGGTGATGGTTGATTTTGGTCAGGACGGAATGCAGCTGCCGCGCACGGCCGTTGAAGGATTTCTGGGGCATCCTCTATCGGCTGTCATCACCATCCCGCCCGCCGAAATGACTCGCGCCGTAAACAAGGCCCAACCCCTCGTCTACCTCAGCGCGCAAACTCAGTCTGGCGCGTACTTGCGCCAACTGGCCCAGCAGCTTGTCAATCCATAAATCCTAGCCGACGCCCAGACGCCACGCCTGTGGAGCCGCAGACAGAGAGAAAATGACGTGGACCACCTAGAATCGCAAATCAATCAGGC
>JAKQCM010000331.1 GCA_029559155.1 Chloroflexota bacterium | reverse complement strand
TGCGAATACCGTTGATTTGGGTGATGCTGGTATCTTTCTTGCCCGTGTCCTGATCGTAGGTGGTGTCGCTGCTTTCATCTTCGGGGCAGGTGAGGAAACAGCCCCCGTCCCGATTGTCCCAGACGCGGAACCAGGAGTTGGCGTCGTTGACAACGGCCGTTACCCCCATCGCCCACGTGCTGGTGCCATTACTCAAATTGCTCCAGGCCAGGTTACCGGCGGCGGAGTCGCTGTCCAAATTGAGGCGCATTTCCGCTTTTTGACCGATACCGGCAGCATCTTTCAGGCTGGTGAACGACATCTGATCAAAGTACAGATAGCCAAAATCATTGGGACGGCCGATGTAGAAATTGCTCACATTCGGCGGGGTGACGGCAGCGCAGCTGCCCGTCGTGCCACCGGAAATTGGCTCACCGTTGACATAGAACGTGAGCGTTGAGCCGTCATAGCTGACGGCGAGGTGCTGCCATGTGTTGTTGACGGCGACCACGCCGCTGTTGGCGCTGGCTACTTCACAGGTGGTGGTGCCATCGCCCCAGATCATGCGTAAACGGCCGTTGCTGCCCACAAACAAACTGGGGAAGATGGTGTTACTGCCCACAGTCGGCTGATAACCAAAAACACCCTGATAATCCGCATCCGTCCAGCGGCCATGTGCCGCTGCCGATACGGCGCCAAACGGATAGGGTCGGGTTTGTGGCCGAATCCACGTCGCAAACGCAAATGCGTCGCCCGACAAGTCGGGGGCAGTCGCCACCAGATTGTTGACCTGACTGAATGTCGCCCCACCCGCGCCCACCGTCGGGCACGCCGCGCCGCTGCAGCTCACGGAACTGCTGCCCCAGGTAGTGCCATCACGCATGTTCACCTGCAGAACAGGCGTGGCGTAGCGATCCAGGATCGTCCCGGCATCCAGCGCCGTCGGGTAAATCTCAACTTCATCCATTTGGCCGCTGAAGTTTTGCGTGCCGGAGCCATCGGCTTTGAGCGCCCCAATCAGCACCGGCAGATTGTTGTTGCACAACGCCCCGCTGAAAACCTGTGACCCGGCGAATTTACCGTTGATGTAGAGGGCTAAACTGGATCCATCGTAAGTGGCGGTGACGTGGCTCCAGACG
The DNA here is from genome assembly GCA_029559155.1 of Chloroflexota bacterium. Taxonomy (GTDB): domain Bacteria; phylum Chloroflexota; class Anaerolineae; order Promineifilales; family Promineifilaceae; genus Leptovillus. The sequence goes on along the minus strand of JAKQCM010000331.1, from coordinate 4,122 downwards.
TTCAGCGGCACAGGCGGACTATCCACAACGCCGCTGGACGCGCCACAGCTGTTGGAGGCAGCAAAGGTGATACGGCCGTTGTTGTAGGCAAGGAAGTAATTCTGGTTGACGTAAAAGTCCGCGCCTTTGCTGATCAGCGTGCCGAATTGGCTGGCGGTCGTCGGTTTGATGGCGAGGGCCAGCGTGAATTGCGACAAATCCATATCGGCGCTGTCTGGCACAACGACCACGTCGTTGCCATCGAAGGTAAGCTGCTGGTTGTCGGCAGCTGGGCAGCTTGCGCCAACACAGATGCCATCGTTTTGCAGGAAGGAGGCATCGACGAAGGTGGTGCTGCCCGGATTGTCGTTGAGGTGCAGCCACAGCACGCGCCCGGTGGGATCGTCCAGCTTGGCCCCGGCGCGGATCGCCATGTTGACGGGGCCGCTGCTGCTGAGTCCGGCTTCTGCCAGGCCGACGCTGCCGTTGACGGAAACGGCCGTTTGCGGCGCAATCGCCTCGGTAGACTGGAAGCGCAGCACGTTGTCCAGTGGCAGTTCCGTCTCCACCAGCCCGCGTGCATAGGGTATGGCGAGTTCGTTGGTGACAACGGCCGTGTAGCTAATCACACTCCCCGGCGACACATACGGCAGCTGGCTGTTGGCTGATTGGATGGTCGCGTCCAGGGACAGCACATTCAGCGTGGAGGCCACGTTGGGGTTGTAGGCGTAGATGCGCTCCTGCTTGTCGGTCAGGGCGTCGTCATCGCTGTCGGGATCGAGCGGATCGGCGCTGACCTGCATGATCAGCGGATTGCCGCCGCTGCCATAATCGTAGACCACCGACCAGCCGCCGGTGTACACACTCTTTTCCGCCGCACAGGTCGGGGGATTGAGGTTTGCGATGACACTGGTGTCGTAGGGGTAAATCTGGTTGGCGTGAAAATGTTCCTCGTTGTCAGTGAGGCCATCGCCATCGCTGTCCGGCCGGGCCGGATTGGTGCCGTAGAACAGTTCCCAATAGTCGGTGAGGCCATCGCAGTCGGTATCGCCGAGCGTGGGGTCAAATCCGGCCGTCGCCACCTCAAACGCATCGGGCAAACCGTCGCCGTCGCTGTCGGGATTGCTGTCATCGGGATCGGGGCCGTTAAGCGCCTGACTGCGCAGACCGTCGCCATCGGCATCGGCCAGCGTGGGGAAGGTGGTGTCCCAGGCCAGCCGATAGCCGTTGCTGCCATCGGTTGCCGGCTGCAGCGTGAGCGCCCGCAGATCATCAATGGTTCCCGGCCAGACATCAAAGACAAAGGTGGTTTCCAGGGGTTGGTGGATCGTATTGTCGTATTTACTCAGAACGCAGCCAAATACCCAGCAGTTCTGCTGCCGCATGGCGAACCCTTCTGCCAGATACAACGGCAGACCGGTGTCGATGCCCGGCTGGGCAAAGGTGTAGACGTAAGGGGCAATTGGCAGCTGTTGGCGGAAGCGGGCGTCGTTGGCGCTGATGGAACTGGTTTTCTTGCCGGGGACATCGTTCCAGGTTGTGCCGTTGAGGTCGAGCGGAATATCCGCCTTGGCAACCTGGAACTGATAGGCAAACGTGGCATCGTCGAGGTACTCATCGGTCCACTGCCAGGCGTAAATGTAGCCCATCCAGTTGGGATCGTTCATGTACAGGGTGGTGGTGACACTGCCGCTGAGGGTGATGCTGTTGCCCACGATCACCCCATAGATTCCCGTCTCGCTGCCAAGCACTGGCGCCGCGAGATTGACGGCAAGGCGATCCGCCCGATCCAGATCAACGAGCGGAGTGGTGTCGTTGATGACGTAGGCTAACCCTTTGGCCAGTGCGCCAGAGACGCCGCCACACACCCAATAGGCGATGGTAGGTTCTTTTTCGGAGAAGTTGGTAGCGGCACAGACGGCCCCAATCACGGCGTCAACGACGGCAATGAAGGCCAGCAGAAGCCCGAGTACCGAAATCGCGGATACGACAATAATGACATCCAGCACGGCGAGGAAGACATCGACGATGATAGTGGCTATCTGTTCGGCGAGAAAACGGCTGAATTGGGGGGAGTCGGTTTGGTAACGGCCGTTTGCCATCGCCAACCCAATCGTCAACCCGGCAGAAGCAACCGATGTAGCTACCCCAATCAGCCCCCACACCTTGGCAACCCGCTGCACTTTCAGTGCATGGGTCGGGGAGAGATCATCGGGATTGAGGGTGTAGCTCTTTTTGAAATACGCTTCCGCATCATCAAGCCGGTTGATCGTTTGCGTCATTTTGCCGTCCAGCTCCACAAGCTGGGTTTGCAATCCGCTATATTTGGTCACCAACGAAGGGGGCAGCACATTCGCATCATCGGCAAGACCCATCGCTTTGGCCGCCTGGTTGACGGCGACATCCTGATCCTGAAAATAAAAGTTGACGATGGAGCGGGCTTTCTGGTTATACGCCAGATTATTCGCGCTCATTTTCGACAACTGCAGCTGGCCCTGGGCGACCAAATCATCAATCTCCGATTGAATGCTGACCATCTGGTCGTTGATGGCGATCATGCGCAGCTTTTGACTCTCGATGTTGCTCAGGGTAAGGCGCACGTCCGGGTTGAGCAGTACGCCAGCGCGTACATTGGTCATCACCGCCTCGTTGGCGTACCACAGATGCCCATAGGCAGACATTGCGCCGCTGGCCAGCGGATAGGTGGTGGCTAACACCGTCTTAAATAAGCCTGATGGCCCTGCTGACTGGGCACGGCCGTTTTCCGTGGCAAAAATCAGCGCGCCATCGGTCAAATAATTAAAACTGCCCTGATCGATGCTGATGCGCGGCAGATAGGTTAGCTCGGTAAGTGCCTGCGACAGCGCCGACGAATCGGTGCCGCTGGCAAGCTGGCCATACGCTTTGGCAACGGCCGCCAGCGACGCAGACAAACTCTGCCAGGTGGCCGTTCCCTGCGTATTGACGGCGCTGTCCACCGTGGGGAAATCCTGTCCGCTCAGGTTGAGCAGGGCAAAGGCATCCTTGACTTTGGTCGTCATTGCCTGCACGATGGCAGCGGCCGTTTCCGTGGGCAGGGGATAATCGGCAAGCACAATTTCAGTTGGGGTCGGATTGAGCAAGGGGGCATTTACCCCAGCGGCCATTGCCAGATAGAAATTCTGCGCCAGCAGCGCCGCCCCTTGTCGTTCCAGATCGTAGGCGGGATCGTACTGGGTCGCCGGACCGGTGGCATTAATCAACTGGTAGCTGGCGAGAATGGGATCGGTAAAGATAGTTTCCATCTTCGGGCCGAGTTGATCAACTGTTGTACCTAAATCGGCCGGCTGCCAGATGACGCCATCAAATTGATACGGCTGCCAGCGCATCATACCGTCGGTGGCAACCGCTTTGGCGGTTAAATCGACGGTCATCACCGAGTTGGCATAGGTGGTGCGGGTAATGACGGTCGGGGTGTTGTTGATGTCCACCGCTTCGAGGGCGCCGAGATAGACGGTGCGGTAACTCTGTTCGCCCGCCATGAGGATGGTGGTGGTTGTGCCGGAGATGGGTGCGGAAGTGTAAAGGGAGTTGATGAAGGTGTTCACGGCCGTTAAATCCACCGCACCATACAAAGCCACCTCATCCATCAAACCGCTGGTTTCGCTGGTTTGAATGTTCGTCAGCCCCCACGCGCCCAGCGATGTATCCACATCGCTCAACGGGAAGCGCTGGCTGCTCACCGTGTCGCCCACCAGCCACGTCTGCTGCATCACATCGGCCAGATGCCACAGTTCGTTCTGGTAGTTGGCACTGCCGCCGCCGGTTTGCCCGGCCAGCAACGCCGTCGCCCCGTGGGTTTCGGTGACAGACAAACCGGTAATGCGGAACGCTTCCGGGTAGGTTTGCAGCAGCGTGGTGGTACTGACCCAGTTAGCCGGATCGATGCAATAGTTGGCGGCGGCATTGGCGGGCGGCGTACAGCTATCCTGCTGGCCGTTGACGAACCAGACGACACGCATCTCATGGGGATTGCCCCAATCGGTAACGGCCGTTTGCAACCGATACGGAATCCGCGCCTGCCAGCCCACCGGCCCGCCGCCGGTCGGGTCTGTGATCTCGATTAATGGCAAATTGGCAATCCGCTCCCCATTCGGCCCTAAG
>JAKQCM010000323.1 GCA_029559155.1 Chloroflexota bacterium | reverse complement strand
CACGTCAGGCCATAATCCGCCAGGGGCAGGCTTTGGAAGAATGGCGACCCCATCCCCAGCGGATGAATCGCCGAGCAAATGTCGTGGCGAAAGCCCGGCAGGGTTAATTCGGCCGTGCGCAGCCCGCCGCCGATACGCTCTTTGGCCTCCAGCAGCAACACGCGCTGCCCTTGCCGTGCCAGGGTAATCCCCGCCGCCAACCCATTCGGCCCAGACCCCACCACAACGGCGTCATATTCGGTCATGCATGTCTCGTTTTTAGTTGATAGTTGGGAGTTGATAGTTGGTAGTGGATCTAACAACTATCAACTGGCCACTATCAACTCCATCTCACCGTCCGGTCACCTGCCGCGCCAGGCGCACCGGCATGTGCAATGTACTGCGAATCATAGCATTGTGCCAGACATTTTTGGCGCGTGACCATTGCAAGCGGGTGTCCACACACACTTTTTCCATCTCAACCGTGCCGCTGACGCCCATTTGCGCGCCCAGTTGGGTGAGGACGTGATGCCAGATTTTCTCCTGCTCTTTCGAGCCGCCCATAAAGCGGAAGCCCAATTCGAAAATGGGATCATTAGCCCGGGCCAGCGATTGGATTTGGGCGACGACCGCGCCGTCCTTTTCGTAGGCGCTGAAGGTGTTGAAGCCCGACTCGGGATGACCTTCGGGGGTCATCACCGTGAAGGCTTCGTCGTCGGCGTACAAGATCATCACGCCGGTGGAGATGGCCCCGGGCACGCCGGGCATGGTGGCGTTGATGATGATCACCTCGCCCGGCTTGACACCGGTGATGGAGGGATAAAAACGGCTGTTGGGCGGCATTAACTCAGGCAGTTTTTCTTTCCACAGGCGGACCACTCCGGCGGGGGTGGTCTCGACGCCGACCAGGCGAAATCGGTACGTCTTTTGCCAGAGCTGGCCGAAGCCTTGCAGCGGGCCGCTGACACGCTTGCCTTGCACGTTCAGGTTTATCGCCTCGGCAGGCATTTCGCCGACCTTCAGGGTGTCTATCGGTTTGGCCCAACTGGCAGCATTGTCGGGAGTGTTGGGTTGGGGTGGTTTGTCGTTCATGGTTTCCTCCAGGCAGGGAAGAACAGCAGCCAGACGGCCGTTCTTCGCTGCGTCATTCTGTTATTCGCCGATCGGAAATTATCAGGTGGGGGTGGTTACGGCCGTTATCGCCGCCGTCTCGTCCGCATACAGGCCAATGGCTTCATTCAGCCGGGTCAACTCGAAAATTTGCCGGTAATGGTCACTCAGGCCATAGGCCAGCAGGCGCTGCTTTTGCCGCTGCACGCGGATGAGCAGAGTCACCAGCAGGCCAATCCCGGAGCTGTTCATGTAGTCCAGCCCGGAAAAATTGAGAATGATGGCCCTGGTTCCATTTTGGCTGGCTTCGTTGTAGACATTCATGAGGTCGGTTTCCGCCTGGGCGGTGATGTCGCCCTGCACGTCGATGATGCAGGTGTGGGGGGTGATGGGGCGAATGGTGGTGGTTAGCTGGTTGGGCATTGGGCAACTCCTTCGTCAAAGATTTGTCAAATCTGGCAGATTTGACAAATCTCGCATGCTCACTGAATCTCCATAAAATCTGACAACCGCGTGATAGTAAAAATTTCGCGGTAATGGTCGCTGAGGCCGGCGGCGGCGATGGGGCGATGGGCGGCCCGGGCGCGGGCCAACAGTCCCACAATCAGGGCGATGCCGGTACTGTTGATGTAGTCGACAGCGGCAAAGTTGAGGATGATTTTGTGCGGCACGGCCGTTTCCGCCTGATCATAAGCGGCCGTGAGGGCATTATCAGAGAGGCTGTTGATTTCGCCATGCAGGTCGAGTACGGCCGTTTCCCCTTCCACTCGTGTTTCAGCCCAAAATGCTGCTTTTTCTGCCATCTTCATTCTCCCTGCCGGTCCGTGTGGTACATGACCAGTTCAATCGTGTGGTGTTGCGCGTCCTGGTGGATGTGCATTTCGTTCACCATATTTTGGATGAGAAACAGCCCCCAGCCGCGCGGCGATTGTTCGCCCGCCAGTTTGGCTTCCAGGTCGGGTGTGGTGGATGGTTTCAGCGGCGCGCCGCCGCCTTCGTCGGTGATGGTGACACGCACGGCCGTTTCGTCCACAAACACGTTCACGCTTACCGGCTTGTCCGGGTCGTATTTGTTTCCGTGTTCCATGGCGTTCATGGCGGCTTCGGCAACGGCCGTTTTCAGCTTTTCCAGTCGTGTCGCCGGCAGCCCATCGCCCACAATTTCCGCCACCCGCGCCATCGCCAGCCGCTCGTTACCCGGCGCGGAGGGAATCTCAAATTCAATGGGGGAATTGGAGACTAGAGACTGGAGATTAGAGATTTTTGTCGATCTCCAGTCTCCAGTCTCCAATCTCTTCTCTCTTTGCAAAGTCACCAAAGTCACATCATCTTCCTGCTCCCAGCCAGGGCCGGTAAAGGCGGCCAACTGGTCCAGCAGAAATTCTTTCAGCGTGTCGCCGTTGGCGTGGGTGGCCATCAGCTCTTGCAGGCGAGGGAAGCCAAACATTTCCCGTTCCGGATTATGCGCTTCCACCAGGCCATCGCTGTAAAGCAGCACATAGTCGCCAAAATCGAGGGTGGTTTCTTTTTCTTCGTACATCATGCCGGGCAGCAGGCCCAGGGGCATGCCGGTGGCCCGCAGTTCTACCACGCCATCGGCCGTGTAGCGGTAAGGCACGTCATGACCGGCATTGGCGTAGCGCAAACGGCCGTTGGCCGGATCCAGCACAGCGTAGAAGCAGGTGACAAACATCTTGGGCGGGATCTCGTCTACCAGCACGTCGTTGGTCCGGGCCAGAACCGCGCCGGGCGTTTCCAATCGTTCGGCGGCGGCGCGGAGCAGGGTGCGGGTGGTGGCCATCACCAACGCGGCGGGCACGCCTTTATCGGTCACGTCGGCGACGATAAAGCCCATTTTGCCATCGGGAAAGGTGATGAAATCGTAGAAATCGCCGCCCACGGCGCGGGCGGGCTGGTAATAGGCTGACACAGTCCAACCGGCCAGCGTAGGCAGCGCCTGGGGCAGCAAGGTTTGCTGGATGAGGCGCGCCACTTTTAATTCCTGCTCGATGCGTTCGCGCTCGGCCGCTTCTTGCTGCTGCTGTTTGACCAGTTGGGCTACCCGCAGGGCCGGCGCGGCCTGGGCCGCCAGGTCGGCCAGCAGTTTGTAGTCGTCGCTGGCATATTCTTGCTCGCTGAGACGGGAGCCTAAATTGATGAGGCCAATGAGTTCGCCCTGGCTGACCAGCGGCACAATCAGTTTGACGCCGGCCTGGCGCATAACGGTCAACGCAGGCGAATTGAGTTTGAGCTGGTCGACGACGAGTATGCCTGGGTTGTGCTGCACATAGGCCAGCAAGGGATCGTGGGGAGCAATGTCCAAATCAAGGGCGTTGATTTGGGTTGCAGGTGTTGACGGGGCAACGGACGCTTCGGCTGCGCTGAGTGCAGAGGTTGCCACCGGTTCTACCTCTTTTCGTCCGACAAATTTGTGCCAGAATCCTCTCGAAGTTGTCATCATGCCCTCAGGATAGCAGGGAATCGTCTGCTAAACGTTACGAAATTTGTTAGGCGCTGCTGTTTTCCCATTCGGCCGTACGATTTTGCAGCCGCCGCAGGGTGCGCCATTCAGCGGCTAGCGGGGTAAAGCCCAACTGCCGCACCAACTGCCGCGCCGCTAAACCGACCACGGCCGTAAATGTCGGGTACGCCAATTCCAGTTCGGCCAGTTCCAGAACATGCATCCCGGCGGCCATGCCAGCGGCCACAATTTGCACCACTTCTACGGCCTGTTCGCCCACCACGTGCGCGCCGACAATCTGGCCGGATTCACGGTTGACGATGAGCTTGCAAAAACCTTCAGCACGGCCGTCGATCACTGCTCGATCCAGATCGCTGTAGGGCACGGCGGCGATGGCGCAGCCGCCCTGCGCCAGGGCCTCCGCTTCCGTCAGCCCGACGCTGCCATACTCCGGGTCGGTAAACCCGCCGTGGGGGACAACGTGATGGCGGAATGTTTTTTCGTTGCCCAGCAGAGCATTTTCCACGGCCAGGCGCGCTTCGGAAGAGGCGCTTTGCACCAGCATCATACGGCCGTTCACGTCCCCGGCGGCGTAGATGCGTGGATTGCTGGTGCGCAAGGTATCGTCAACAACTACATAGGATCGTTCAGTTTGCACGCCGGCGGCTTCCAGGTTCAGCTGCTCCACATTGCCGACCCAACCGACAGCCAGAATGACTTGTTCAACGTCCAGGGTGTGGGAACGGCCGTCTTGTGCATACACCAGCCGCAGCCCATCGGCCAGTTTCTCAATGCGGTCAAGGCCGCTGATGCCCGTGATGATCGAGATACCGCGCTCCTGGAAAACGTGCTGGACGGTTTGGGAAACGGCCGTGTCTTCCGCCGGTAAAATTCGCGGCGATAGGTCCAACAAGGTCACTTGCGCCCCAAAGGAAGCCAGGATTGAGGTCAACTGGCAGCCGGTCGCCGCCGCGCCCACAACTGCCACCGAGCGGGGCAGGCGTTTCAACGACCAGACGTCGCTGTGGGTGAGGGCGTACTCGCCGCCAGGGAAGTTGAGCCGCCGTGCATGGCCGCCAACGCAAAGGACGAAGGTTTCGGCCGTCAGACGGTGGCCGTTTTCCAGCACAATGGTTTGTTCATCAAGGAAACGGGCCGCGCCGGCATTGGCGGTGAGCGCCACGCCAGCCTGCCGCAAATGGTCGAGCAATTGTTTCTTTTCGTGCAGGCGAAAGACGGTTTGTTGCGTGCGGACCAGTAAGGCAGGTAAATCAATGGTTGGTTTGTCGCCTATCAAGCCGTAGTCGCTGAATTGTTCGGCGTCGCGCATCAGGCGGGCTGCCTTGGCCAAGACACGAGTGGGTACGCAGCCGTCGTTGGTGCAGGTACCGCCCATGCGGTCCCGCTCAATCAGGATGACGGAAGCGCCCAATTCTCTAGCACGCAAAGCGGCCGTTACGCCCGCCGGACCGCCGCCAATCACAATCATATCACGCATGATTTGCCTCCGAATTCTGTGGTTTGGAATTGCCAGACCACATTATAGAACAAATGCGGAGGGATAGTTGCCGCGTTGGTGCACATTCGTCTTTTGGCGGTAAGAACGGCGGTCGATGAAGGTTCGGATGCGCTGGCGTAAAGGCATAATCAGAGCCAGCGAAATCAATGGTTTGCGAATGGGCAAAGGAGGGTTCTACGGCGGCCTTTGCCCATTCGTTTCGTATTAACGGACGATCATGGGTAAATAAACTGCTCTTTGAGGCCCAGATTCGGTCACTGGGCCGCCGCCCCAAAAACCGCCGCCCAATTCATATGCGCCACCGTTCTGCAGCCCGGCTTCGGCCTGACCGATGACCAGATTGAGTTGATAATTTCCGGTAACGGCCGTTCCCCCAGCCGTCGCCGAACTCAGCAGCAAGACATAGTCGCCGCCAGCCTGGGCCAGCAGCGGCTGCGGCTCTGGGCGGTAGGCCGCGAAAAGCAGCACACCACCCATCACCAACACCAGTAACGTAAATCGTATGCGCATCCGACGCCTCCTTAATTTCCAATCGTCACGCCGCCATTAGGCGCTTTCAGCGTGATGGCCTGGTTCAGGGTGGTAATGCCGCTGTAAGTTCCCGGCTCAATCCACAACGTGCCCTGCGCCGGCGTATTGGCCAGGCCAGTGGTCAGTAAATTGTAGGGGTACAGGCAGGTGCCATAAGCGTAACCGGGAACGGCCGTAGCCGAGGCCCAGCGCCACGACGAGCGCGAATACATACAGCCCATCACATTTTTGTCGCCCACGCTCAGGTGGGTGCGCTGCCCGATGGCATTCTGCCAGGTCGTGGCGTTGGGCGGCAGCACGGTAATGGTGTCGTAGCCATTGCGCGAAAAGGCATCCCGCTCATAGTGCATCACCGAATCAAAATCATAGCTGCCATACAAGGAAACAGAAGCGGGTAGAATGGCAAAATTAAAGTCACAATCAATGCGCTGGGGCGGCGAGGCATTATTAAAACAAAAACCACCGGTACAAGAAGAATCAGTCATCTTGCAGATGTTGGCAAAGTTAACGGTGACATAGCTGTTGCGGTCGGGGCGGTTCTGTTCATGCTCCAACCCCAACGCATGGCCTAATTCATGCGCCATAATCGCGGGCGAATTCCAGTCGGAGATGTTGATGAACTGCTCCTCACCCACACGGCCAACCTGCGCATTATTCGATCCGCTGTCCTGAATATGCACAAAATCGCCGAGGCAGACATTGCTGCTGCACTGCGCAAAATTCACATTCGCAATGTTTTCCCACCACGCCATCGCCTCCCGCATCAGGGCGCGATTAGCGGCCGTGACGTTAGCGTCAAATTCGTAAGGCACTACGCCATTCGGCCAGGTGTTGATCTCGTACGTGCCATCTGGCGCATTGCTGCCGGGAATGTTGTAACGGCGCTCGAAGTCGCTGGTTTTGATGAGAATGTCGCCTTCCACCAGCATCAAGCCATCCGGCAGACCGGGGATGACGCCAGAAAGGATGCGGTCTGGCTGCGGCGGCGAAGCGGGCACCGTGGGCGGCGGCGTCGGGATAAAGGGCGGCTCGTGTACCACTGGTTGGGCAAGGCCAGGCATTGGGCTGAAGGCCAAAGCCAAAGCAATTAGCCCAAAGAGCATACCTCCGGCCAATAAGAGTCCAAAATGGTTCAATTTTCGCATGATGGCGCCTCTGTTATTGCAACGTGACCAGCACAAGCACCAGACCTGTGCCTTTGTCTAATCCGGTTAACGCTTTGCCCAGCACTGCGCCGTAAGCCTGGTCGCGGTCTGTGGCTTTCATGGCGTAGCCGGGCAGTGCGGACGTGGTGAGCAAATCACCCGGTTGAATTGGAGCCGAATCGGCTTCGGCCAGCACGTAGACGCGCCCGGCAATGGCAACCTGGGTATTGCCTTCCAGCAAGCCTGCCTGATGCAGGGTGAGGCCGGGCTGCACACCGCCCGCGCCGCTGGCAATGCCCACGACACGGGTGTCATACGGCCGTTCGCTGGCCACAAGCTGCCCGGCATTAGCCGAATCAATCACCAGAACGGTTCCGGGAACAACGGTTCGTGCGCCCGTAACCACAAACCGCTCAGCCAGGTCCGCGCCGCCGGTGATTTGCACCGTGCCATCAAAACGCCCGGCCACGCCGCCGGCGGTATTGGTCCCGCGTATCGCCGCTACATTGGCGGCGCTCGTCTGGCCGTATACGCCGATCCAGTTGGTGCTGCTGCCATAGACGCCCGCGCCGTTAACCGCTTTGCCAAAAACGCCATACCCGGCGCCCTGGTTTTCGCCGTACACGCCGCCAGAATATTGACCGCCGCTGATGCCAACCACGCCGCTGGCTGAATCGCTTTGCCCCCAGACACCGGCCCAGGTGTTACTTCTGCCAAACACGCCAGTCCCGCTGGCGCTCTGGCCCCACACACCTTGTCCGCCAGGGCTGGTGCCATAGACGCCAACGTGTTGATCGCTTTCGCCCCACACGCCAATGCTGTTGCTGGCGGTGGCGTGCCCGTGAATGGCCTGGGCGTTGGCGGCGCGCTGGATAATGAGCGCGCCGGGACGCAGGCTGTGGGCGTAAGGCACGGCCGTTAACAATTGGCGCGGCGTCAGGTTGATGTAACTGACGTCACCGGGGCACTGCACGGCCGTTGCCAGCCAGCGCGCATCTCCCTGAAACTGGCTGCCGAAATCCAGCGCCACGTTAAACAGCCCTGCCTCCACCGCCACCGAGCCAAAGGACAGGGTGCTTCCCTGCTGCGTGCCACCGCTGGCTGCATCCCATAGGCTAAACTGAAAGGCGCAGCTTCCGGTGAAGGGTGCGCCGCTTTGCTGCAAGCGGCCCTGGTAGGTGAAACTGGTATCCACGGCCGCGTCGGCAGCGACGGGGTTATCTGTGGTAATGAGCGGCACGACTGGTTCTATTTGCTTTTGCTGGTTCAGCGGCCCGGCCGCCAGGGCAATGCCAGCAGCAGCCAGACAAATGAGAACGGCCGTTACCGCCACGATCCTACGAAAACGAAACATAATCACACCTCGCTTTTTAGTTGGTGGCTGGCGGATTGATTCCACCAAGCCCTAAATGGGTAATGGCGGCAGGATAACAGAGCAGCGTCTGCTCATCGTTACGAGAAACGGATGGGGGTCGGATTAGCGGGAATCTGGGGGAGAAACGGCCGTAGGTTTCAGCCACAGTGTGGCCGTTTCCGGCTGTATTGTCTCCTGAATGACACGGGTTAACTCGGCCGTTAATGCCTCCATCTCCACCTCATCGCGGGCGGTTTGGGCGAATTGGGCCAGAATTTGCTGGGCGTCATACTTTTTGCGGTAGAAACGGCGGTCAATGAACGCCTGCACCCGCTGCCGCAGCGGCGCAAACAGCGCCGCAATCAGCAGCGTGGAAACCACAATTACCAGCGGCGACTGCTCATCTGCTGCCCGACCAACAACATTTTGCAGCAGCACCACGCTGCCAAAATAAACCAGCGCCAGCAGCGCCGACAACACCGCATATTGCAGCGTCTTGCGAATGATGACGTCGATATCGTACAGCCGGTAGCGCAGAATGGCGATGCCCACCGCCAGATAAAGCGGCACAATGGCCGTTGCGCTGAGCAAATAGACCAGCCGCCAAATGCCTGCGATCTCTACCGCCTCTGGGTTAAGCAAAAAAGCAGGAAGGAAATTGAAGATGACGTGGAGAATGCCGCCAAAAACAAACCAGCGTAGTTGCAGCTGCATCACCGCCCCGGCCGAACGGTAGCGCAAAACAAGGGCCACCAAAGCCAGAATGGTGATCAGGGCGATGGAAAGAAACCCCAAAAAGCCGAAAACATTGGTGACTTCCGGCAGCCAGCCATACGGGTTGTCAATCACAATGCCGCCCGCCGATTCACCGCCATTCCAGTTGGGGCCAGTCATGAACCAGTAATAACCGAGGGCCACCAGAGCCAGAAACAGCCAGACGTAGAGAAAGCGCCAGCGGTGCGAGGCCAACTGCCCATCGGGAAACCAGAGAATGAGCAAAACTAGACAGATTAATGTGGTGACATTGGCCGGTTGCGTAACCCATAGGAGAAAATATTCGAGGGCTGAATAGCCGGTGGGTTGGGAACCACCATAAAAATAGATGGCATTGCCCAAAGCGGTCAGACCGATTGCCAGGCCATAGATGATCCACAACCATCCGATACGCTGTCGGGGTTGTTTCATCAGGATGAGCAGGCCAAGAACCGGCGCGCCCAAGGCGCTGAATAAACTAACCTCAACATGCTGCCAGACCGGGGCGGCCTGGCCTGGCGCCAACCAGAGGATGAGGATGGAAATAATGAGGATGATGAGGGAAACAACGGCCGTTCCCCACCCCACCCGTCGCAGCCAATAATCACTCATACGTACCACCTCTGCGAGCAGGCCGGAGCCAGACCGAGATGGTTTCCGGCTGCAACGTCTCCTGTAACACCTGTACCAATTCAGCCGTTAACGCCTCCATCTCCACTTCGTCACGGGCGGTTTGGGCGAATTGGGCGAGGACTTGCTGGGCGTTGTACTTTTTGCGGTAGAAGCGGCGGTCGATAAACGCCTGCACCCGCTGCCGCAGCGGCGTAAACAGCGCGGCAATAATCAGCGTGGAAACCACAATCACCAGCGGCGACTGCTCATCCGCCGTCCGGCCCACGATATTTTGCAGCAGCACCACGCTGCCAAAGTAAACCAGCGCCAGTAACGCCGACAGCACCGCATATTGCAGCGTCTTGCGGATGATCAGGTCAATGTCAAACAGCCGGTAGCGCAGCACAGCCACCGCCAGCCCTGCGCCAATTGCTACAGAGCTGAGGCCGGAGAGAATGGAGAAGATATTTATCCAAAACAGATCTGTTACCCAACCAAAGGCGGGCGGAAAATTCAGCCCAAACAACAATAGCCCCGCCACAAAACCAGTGATTGCCCAGCGCAACTGCGCCCGGCTCACCGCATCCCGCTGCGTCACACCTGCATGAGCCAGGCTCACAATCGTCAGAATCATCATACCCAACGTACTCACCCAGCCAACCTCAGCGCGGCCTCCCAGCAGGAGGAAAACCAAGAGCAGTAACCCATAGGCAAAGGGCAAGAAGGCCAGCCAGGGGTGACGTTGAATGACCTGTTTGGGATGGGGGAACAGCAGCGCAAAGGTGAGCAGTGAGGGGGCTAACAGCACACCAAAAATGATATAACTGAAAAATCCCGTTAAATAAAAGGCGGGCTGATCGAACTGCACGGAGAGACCATCTGGCACACTGCTGCTGATGGTACCCGCGCCAACCGCTGTACCGAACATGAGTAGGGCGCGGGCGCTGGGAATATCGGGGCGGCGCAGGAAGGTGAACCAACAGATGATGAGCAGCAAAACGGCGCCCAACAGAGTCCCAACTTTCCCGGGTGTGGCGGTGTGGTAGCGCCAAACGGCCGTTCCCGTCCACGCCACCACCGGCACAGACACCTCCTTCTCCGTCCCATCCCGCAACACCCGCATCGTCACCATCCGGCCAATCTGCCAGTTTTCCGGGGCCGGGACATATGTGGTTGTCACGCTGCCAGTGACGGAACGGCCGTCTACCGCCAACACCGCATCCCACTGCTGCAAACCTGACTCTGCTCCCACCAAATTCTCATAATAAACCCAATTTGCGTTTTCAATCTCTGTTGTCAGTACGCCCCAGCCATCTGT
>JAKQCM010000306.1 GCA_029559155.1 Chloroflexota bacterium | reverse complement strand
CCCAACATGCTGGCGCCAAACACGGCCGTTCCGGCGAACACCGCGCAGCTGCAAACCGGCAGCAAAAATCCGACAACCACGCCGATAAGCACCCATAACGGGGTGCGGTCTGTTTTTTTCGGTTCCCCGGATGCCGAAAAGCCTGCCTGTGGCAGACTGGTTGGGGGGAGATCAGGAGACGAAACGGCCGTTGGCTCTTCCATTTAAATTCTCAATCCTTCTTTCATGGTGGCTGCTCTGACCCATCGGCTGATTACACCTCTGGGTTCAAATCATGCGGCTGGTAATAAACCCTTCAGGATCCAACCACCACCCCATAAATATCATCAAACGAACGATCATTGCGCCTGTCATTATACCGTTGAACCGGAAAGGGCAAAGAAGACTTGAACAATTCTTAATATGTGTTATTATCCCGCGTTCGTTGCACAGCAGCATAAAATTTAATGTTTCGCTGCTTTCCGCTCTTGACTTGATCAAGGGCATCACTCGCCCGAGTAATTCCACGGAAAGGAGGTTTATAGCAACATGCGCGAGTACGAAGTCACGATTATTTTGCAACCTAAATTAGAGGAGGCGCCCCGCAATGAATTGCTGGAGCGCATCGTAGGCTGGATGACCAATGGCGTTGAAGACGCGGAAAAGCCCGTCGCCAACCATTGGGGCAAACGGTTTATGGCTTACGACATTCAAGGTCATCAGGAAGGCTATTACGTCATCTATGATGCCAAGATGGAGCCGGAGCAAATTACGGAACTGGAGCGCAACTTCCAGTTTACCGAAGATATATTGCGTTACCTGGTTGTCCGTAAAGAATCATAAGAAGTTGTCGGTCGCCGTAAGGTGGGTGTCAGCGAATGGATGAGCGCCCCCCTGAGGTTGCGGCCCAGAGAGTGGTAAATGAACAAAGGATTAAACAAAGTCTTGTTGATTGGCCGGGTGGAAGGGACGGTGGACATCCGTCGAATGCCAAACGGCCGTCCTGTGGCTGCGTTTACTCTGGCAGTCCCACGCGCCTGGACTTCTGCTGAAGGGGAGCACTTTGAAGAGACGGAATGGTTTAACATAGTGGCCTGGGGCACTCTGGCTGAGGTTTGCGAAAAACGTCTGACCAACGAGGGGCAAATTTACCTCGAAGGACGGCTGCAAACACGCAGTTGGGAAGACACCGCTGGCCGCAAGCACTTCCGCACCGAAGTCGTCGCTCAGGAAATCATAACCTTATCAAGTTTTGAATAAAAATTTGCCACGCCGCAGAGAATGTATCTGCGAGTGTGTCGCCTATGGAGGATACTATGACTTTTCAACAAGGTCGTAAGCGTTTTGTGCGCAGAAAGCGAGTTTGTGAATTTTGTGTCGAGGGCAGCAATTTTATCGATTATAAAGACGCGGAAAATCTGAAGCGTTACGTAACCGAATTTGGCCGTATGCGGCCGCGGCGTCAGACCGGCACTTGCGCCAAACACCAGCGTTCACTGGCAGTTGCTGTCAAGCGTGCTCGCCACATCGCATTGCTTCCTTTTGCTGTTGAGTAACGGCAAATAAATAATCGATCTGGCTATGAGCAAGAAAACCACAAACAGTAGAGCGAAAGAAGAAGAATTACGCCAATCACGCAAAGAAGTTCTTCTTGCCAGAAAGCAGGCGCAGCAAACTCGCCAGCTCCGTATTGCTTTAGGATTGGTGGGAGTTTTGATTGTTGCCGTGCTTGCTGTGGCGGTGATCAATGAATTAGTTGTCGCCCCCAATCGAAGTGTGGCTACGGTTAACGATGACCAGATTTCCCTGAAAGCATTTCAGGAGCAAGTGTCATTCGAGCGCGCCCGCCGGGTGGTGTTGTTGGAAGATCAGTTAACTGCTTTTGGTGGGGACGTGGGCATTATCCAACAATTCGCCAATCAGCTGTTGGTTGATATGTACCCGACGAATGCAGAAACTTTTGGCGAAACGGTGTTGAATCAGATGGTTGATGACATTTTGATCCGCCAGGCTGCGCAGGAACGGGGTATTACGGTAACGGATGCCGAGGTAGACGCAGAAATTGGCCGGTCATTCAACTATTTTGATGGTGGATTGCCAACGCCGCTGCCGACTGCCACGCAAACGGCCGTACCCACTCCTTCCGTCACGCCGATTCCTACGGCCGTGATTACCGACGTACTGCCAACAGCCACCAGCTTCCCCACACCCACCGCCGGTCCAACCAACACGCCTCAGCCGACCGCTACCCCGGTGACGGCCGATGCCTTCCAGCAGCAGTTATCCGATTTGCTGCAGCAATACACAGACCTGGGCGTTAACCAAAACGCTTACCGGGAAAGTGTGCGCATGCAGTTATACCGTCAGAAATTGGCCGATGTCCTGGCCGTGGAAGAAGAACTGCCCCGCGACGCGGAACACGCCAACTTCTACGTGCTGGTGTTCGACAACCGCACAGAAGCAGACGATGTGGCCGCTACATTGACCGCCGATAATTTCCTGGAAGTTTGGAATACCATCCGCAGTCAACAGTCGAACCCCGATGCGACGTCGACCGCATTTGCCACAGAATTGTTTAACCGGACGCAAGATGATCTGGCAACAACCTTTAACCAGGAATTGGCAACGGCCGTATTCGAGCAAGCGCTCAATACCCCTACGCCCGTCATCACCATTACCGGCCAAGACGGCACGACAAACTTTGTCATCGCCGTTCCCAGCGGACGCCAGTTAGCCCCTTTGTCTGATTCGGCTTACCAGACCAAAAAAGACGAACTTGTGGCTTCCTTGTTAACCACTCTGCGTGGCGGTAATGTGGTTTTGGGAGATTTTTGGCGGGGTCGTGTACCCACGGAGCCAGCGTTGGATAGTAAATTCTACGCAACGCCCACGCCCGCGCCGGACCTAACCCTACCCACGGTCGCGCCTGAGGCAGCTACACCCGCGCCTTAAACGCGAAAACGTCGAATACATAAAAAACACCAGATAACCGCCGGTTATCTGGTGTTTTTTCGTTTAGGTTGGCGGTCGTTAATGGATTTTTCGCCAGATGAGGTAAGAAGCGGCAATGCTGCCCAGAAAAAAGAAGGCGAAAAAAGTAATGGCTGCCATACTCATGCCGGGGAGTTTGAGAACGGCCGTGTCCATAAACAAACTCAACAAATTACTGCCCAAAACCCCCAACGCCATCCCCAAAATACCCACCAAAACCCCCACCAAAGCCCCCAGGAAAATCGCGGTCATCAATTGCGACCGTTTTTGCTGCGTATCCGTTGAATGATGTGCCATTTGCGTGTTTGCTTTCATAAGCCAACCCTCAACCCTCAGCCCGTTAGGAATTACTTTTGATCAAAATCGGTGAAATTATGAATGCGCGCTTGCAAACTGCTGCCCATTCAGATTATCTACAATTAATCTTAGACCTGTCAACCTTACCGAAGGGCTAACGGTTTGATTTTCGACTGGCAAGCCCTGGCGTGTTATAATTTTTTTCGATCTTTAAGCGTAAATAGGGGCGAACGTCATGCTGTTCGCCCCTTTTCATTGCGAAAGCCCCACTGTTCAAGGAGAGTTAGCGTGAATCTACATGAATATCAGGCAAAACGATTGTTTGCCGAACACGGTGTACCGATCCCGCAAGGGGATGTCGCTTCGACGCCCGCCGAAGCGCGCCAGATTACCCGCGAATTAGATGGCAAAGTTGTCGTCAAAGCGCAGGTCTTAACCGGAGGACGCGGCAAAGCAGGCGGCGTCAAGCTGGCCAACAGCGCCGACGAAGCCGAAGCCCATGCCAAACAAATTCTTGGTATGGACATCAAAGGTTTTAAGGTTCGTCGTGTCCTCATTGATAAACAAGCCCCCGGAATTGACCAGGAAATTTACCTGGCCGTACTCATCGATCGCGGCCGTCGCCTGCCCATGATCATGGCCTCTGCCTCAGGTGGAATGGACATTGAAGAAGTGGCCGACAAGACGCCGGAAAAGATCATCACCGCTCACATTGAGCCACAACTTGGTGTGCGTGGCTACCAGACCACATACATCGCCTCGCAAATTGGTTTGCCCCGCGAACTTTGGCGGGATTTCCACAAAATCGTCGCCGGTCTCTACGAATGCTTCAAGAGCAACGATGCCTCGCTCACGGAAATTAACCCCCTGGTTATTACCGGCGAAGGCAAACTCATGGCCGTCGATGGCAAAATGACCATCGACGACAACGCCCTATCACGCCAGCCCCGGCTGGCCGAAATGCGCGATGTTGCCGAAGAGCCAGAAGCCGAGCGTGAGGCTCGCCTGACCGGCATCAACTTCATCAAGCTGGATGGAAATATCGGCTGCATGGTCAATGGCGCCGGTTTGGCCATGACAACAATGGACATCATCAAACTGTTTGGCGGCGATCCGGCCAATTTCCTGGATATTGGCGGCGGCGCCAAAGCGGATCAGGTTGCCACTGGTTTGCGTCTGATTTTGTCTGATCCCAATGTTGAGGCGGTTTTGATCAATATATTTGGCGGCATTACCCGTGGTGATGAGGTCGCCAAAGGGATTCTTCAGGCGTTGAGTGTTGTGCAGACGAATGTACCGATGGTTGTCCGTCTGGCAGGGACAAACGCGAAAGAGGGCCGGGAGATTTTGGCCGGGGCTGCCATGGAAACGGCCGAAACGTTATCCGATGCCGCCCAGAAGGCTGTTGCCGCTGCCGCAAAAGCCGCTAAGGCGAACCAGGAGTAGGTCATGAGCATTTTAGTTGATAAAAATACACGGTTAGTTGTTCAAGGTATTACCGGGCGTGAGGGCAGTTTCCATACGGAACAAATGTTGGCGTTTGGCACAAATGTGGTCGCGGGCGTTACCCCCGGAAAAGGCGGCCAGTGGTTTGAGTCAGACGGCCGTCGCGTGCCGATTTTTGATTCCGTTAAAAAAGCCGCAGAAGCCACTGGCGCCAATGCTTCGGTTATATTTGTGCCGGCGCGGTTTGCTGTGGACGCAATTTACGAATCGGCCGATGCGGGCATCCCGTTGGCCGTCTGCCTGACGGAGTATATTCCGGTTTTGGATATGATTGCGGTGCGGAATTATCTGGATTCCAAAAACACGCGCCTGTTGGGACCGAATTGCCCCGGACTGATCACGCCGGGACAGGCGAAGGTGGGAATTATCCCCGGCAATATCGTCAAGCCGGGGCACGTTGGCGTCGTTTCCAAGAGCGGCACTCTGACATATGAAGTGGTGTATGCTCTGACGGAACGAGGGATCGGGCAATCTACCTGCGTGGGTATCGGCGGCGATCCGATTCAGGGCACGGATTTTATTGACGTGCTGCAAATGTTTGAGGATGACCCGGAAACAGAACAGATCATTATGATTGGGGAGATTGGCGGTAATGCGGAAGAAAAGGCAGCCGCCTTTATTGCCGAACACATGAGCAAACGAGTGACTTCGTTTATTGCCGGGCGCACAGCCCCGCCAGGACGGCGCATGGGTCACGCTGGAGCCATTGTTGAAGGCAAGAGCGGCACGGCAGAAAGTAAAATTAAGGCCTTGAATGACGCTGGCGTTCAGGTGGCGGATAATCCTGATAATATCGTTGATCTTGTGGCGCAGGGTTAAATTGCGATTGGGTGTGCCGGATACGGCCGTTTGCCACGGCCGTATCCGGCACATTTTTGCTCCCGGGGCTTTGTATGCGCGTAATTAGCGGCCGCGCGCGCGGCCGAAAACTGAAGCGAGTTCCCGGCGATTCTACTCGCCCAATTATGGATCGGGTGAAGGAAAGTTTGTTTGATATTTTGGGCCAGGATGTGGTGGGCGCACGCTGGCTGGATTTGTTTGCGGGTACGGGGCAGGTGGGCATTGAAGCGTTGAGCCGGGGGGCTACGGCCCCGTACCCGCAAACAAAT
>JAKQCM010000294.1 GCA_029559155.1 Chloroflexota bacterium | reverse complement strand
GCCAACCACCGCTACCGGCTGGAATACCCCCTGGCAGGCGAGACAACCTTGCAGACTTTGCCGCAAACGGCCGTGGCCACGGCCGCCGCGCCATTTTTGAACGGGGTTGATTGGTCCACCGGCCTGTTCCTGGTATTGGGTCTTTCCCTCGCCGGATTGGGTATTTGGGCCTTTTTCGATTCGGCCCCAAAACGGCCGTGGCAGCTTGCCGCCCTCGGCGGCTTGGGCGTCGTCGGCCTGGTTGCCCTCGCCAACGGCTATCTGGGTTTGCCGGTGTGGCAGGCGTTGAGCGTAGACGGCCGTCTCCAGCACCTCATGGCCCAGGCCAACGTCCAGCCGCCCACCAATCTGCCCGCGCCGTCAGCCGAACTGCTTAAATTGGGCGAGGCCCTCTTCTGGGACCCCGAACTGAGCGGTAACCGCGACATGGCCTGCGCCACCTGCCACCACCCGCTGGCGGCCACAGGCGACGATCTCTCCCTATCTATTGGCACGGGCGGCGTTGGGCTGGGCACGCAGCGGGTTAAATTAGAAGACCTGCGCGAATTTGTGCCGCGCAACGCCCAGCCGCTTTACAACCTGGGCTACACCGAATGGACGACCTTGTTTTGGGACGGCCGTGTCTCCGGCGACGCCCAACATGGTTTCGACACCCCCGCCAGCAACCGCCTGCCCCCCGGCCTGGACAACCTGCTCGCCGCCCAGGCGCTTTTCCCCGTCACCTCGCGGGACGAAATGCGCGGGCTGCGCGGCGACCGGGACATTTTTGGGCAGCCTAATGAACTGGCGGCCATTTTCGATTACACCACGCGGCCAGTTTGGGACGCGATTATGCAGCGGCTGCGCGCCATTCCCGCCTACGAGCCGCTTTTCCAGGCCGCCTACCCGGACGTGTCCGCCGAGGCGCTGGACATCCAGCACGTGGCCAACGCCATCGGCGCCTACGAAAACGTGACCTTCACCTTTGAGGACAGCCCCTTCGACCGCTACATCCAGGGCGACCGGGACGCGCTCAACGAGCAAGAGAAGCGCGGCGCGCTCCTGTTTTACGGCGAAGCCGGCTGCGCCAGCTGCCACAGCGGCGGCTTGCTCACCGATCAGCAGTTTTACAATCTGGCCGTGCCGCAAATTGGACCGGGCAAGGGGCGCGAGCAGCCGTTTGATTTGGGCCGCGCCCGCGAAACCGGCAGCGACTGCGACCGTTTCGCCTTCCGCACGCCGCCCCTGCGCAACGTGGCCATCACCGGCCCCTGGATGCACAACGGCGCGTTCACCTCGCTGGAGGAGACCGTGCGCCATCACCTGGACCCGTCCGCCGGCCTGCAAGCCTACGACCCGCAGCAGCTCACCGCTGCCTTGCAAGACACCTGCCAGGATCAGCCGGAAGTGCTATCAGCAATTTTGGCGTCGGAAAGCGCTTCGGCCAGTGACCAGATTCAGCTTTCGGCGGCTGAGATGCAGGATTTGCTGGCCTTTCTCAACGCGCTGACGTCGCCCCGCGCCCTCGACCTGGCCGATACCATCCCGACCGCTGTGCCCAGCGGCCTGCCCGTCGGCGGCAATCTGACCGGCGGCCCAACGCCGCAGCGGGCAAACTGAGGAACGCGGATTCAATAAGCTACAGGAGATTGGAGATTGGAGATTGGAGACTGGAGATTGGAGATTGGAGACTGGCGATCGAACTAATCTCTAGTCTCTAATCTCTAATCTCTAATCTCTAATCTCTAATCTCTAGTCTCTAGTCTCAGTCCTGCAAGTTGTCTGATTTTCATTCCTAACTACCCTGAGGAGTAATCTGTGAACACACGCAAAATTGTATGGTGGTTCCTTGCTTTTGTGCTGCTGGCGGCTTGCCAGAGCAATCCCCCGGCGGCGACGGCGACTGTGGCGGTTACGGAAACGGCCGTTGTCCAACCCACTGCCACGACCCAGCCCACGGCAACGGCCGTGCCGCCCACCATCACCCCCGAACCGCCCACTGCCACCCCGGACGCCATCGCCACCGCCCTGGCCCAGGACGCCGCCACCCGCGCCGCCGGCCCAACCCGCCCGCCTACGGCCACGCCCAAACCTATCCCTACGCTCGACCCCACCGTCGACCGCTGGTGGAACGACGCTGTTTTTTATGAAGTCTTCGTACGCAGCTTTCAGGACTCAGATGGCGACGGTATCGGCGACATCAACGGCCTGATCGAGCGGCTGGACTACTTGCAGGAGTTGGGCGTGACCGCCCTGTGGCTCATGCCCATCATGGAATCGCCCAGCTACCACGGCTACGACGTGGTGGACTATTACACCGTCGAACAAGATTACGGCACCAACGAAGATTTCCAACGCCTGATGGAAGAAGCCCACAAGCGCGACATCCGCGTCGTCATCGACCTGGTGATCAACCACACCAGCACCGAAAACCCCTGGTTCATCGCTTCCAACTCTGGCGATCCTGAGTACCGGGATTGGTACGTGTGGGCCGATCCTGCGCCGGATTATCTCGGTCCCTGGGGGCAGCGGGTCTGGTATCAGGGGCAAGATGGCGCTTACTACGCTGTTTTTTGGTCGGGCATGCCCGATTTGAACCTGAGCAACCCGGAAGTCACGGCTCAAATTAACGATATTACCCGTTACTGGCTGGAAGATATGGGCGCAGACGGCTTCCGCATGGACGCGGTGCGCCATTTCATTGAAAACGGCGCTGCCCAGGAAAATACGCCCGATACCCACGCCTGGCTGCAAGCCTTCCATACCTTTTACAAGAGCGTAGACCCGGAGGCTTTTACTGTGGGTGAAACCTGGACCGATACCCAAAACGCCGCCCAATACGCCGTCGATGAAAACGATATTCCCTTTGAATTTAATCTGGCTGAAGAGTACGTGCGCGCCGCCGGCAGCCCCATCAGCGGCAATTTGTACGATGTGGCCGAATTGGTGGACGCCAGCTATCCGCCCAACCAGTTTGGCATCTTCCTGACCAACCACGACCAGAACCGGGTGATGAGCGTGCTGCGTGACACGCAAAAAGCGAAACTGGCCGCCGCGCTGCTGCTGACTTCGCCCGGCGTGCCCTTTTTGTATTACGGCGAAGAGATTGGCATGACGGGCACGAAACCCGACGAAGACATCCGCCTGCCGATGCAGTGGACCAGCGACGACCCGAACGTGGGTTTTACCACCGGCGTGCCGTGGCGCGCTCCCGCCGCCGATTACCCCGAAGTGAGCGTGGCCTTGCAAGAAAACGACCCGGACTCGCTGCTGAACACCTACCGCGCGCTGATCCGCCTGCGTAATGAACACGAAGCGCTGCGTGAGGGGGATTGGACACCGGTGGAACCCAATTCCAACCGCCTGTACGCCTTCCTGCGCCACACCGCGAACGAGACCATCCTGGTGCTGTTCAACCTGAACCCCAACCCGGTCCTGGCCGCCGATTACAGCCTGGAACTGGCCGAAGGGCCGTTAAGCGGTGCGGTAACGGCCGCTTCCCTCTTCGGCCTGGAGGGGGCGACTGCTCCAGAAGTCAACGCCGCCGGCGGTTTCGCCGGTTACACGCCATTTGCCGAAATCCCGGGACAGTCGGTGTCCATTATCCAACTGGTTTCAGGCAATTAACCAACTACCTGAGCGCACGATGAAAAACCTCCTTCGCTTCACGTTTGTCGTTTGTCTGCTTTTCCTGGCGCTGCTGCTTGGGCGGCAAGGCGATTCTCAGGCGCAAACGGCCGTTACCACCATCCCCCAAATCACATACGAAAACGACAGCGCCTACCTGCTCGTTGAATTTTTAGACGACGACCTGGTCCATTTTGAAACCGGCCAGGGCCGCGCCCCGGCAGATGGTTTGCCCATCGCCACAACCCCAATGGTCGCTAAAACCGTTTACGCCGGTCCGACGGAATTCAACGACGATGGGCAGGGCACGCTGACAACGGCCGTTTTGCAAGTCACCATCGACGCGCGAACGCTGTGCAGCACGGTGGTGGATTTGGTGCAGGAGGTGACGGTAACGGCCGTCTGCCCCCAAGACCTCGATCAGCGCAAAAAGAGCCTGGCCATTGACCCGGAAGCCATGCAAGCCGTCTATGGCCTGGGCGAAGAATTCCGCACGCCCGGCGAACCCAACGGTGATTGGGTCGGCAGCCGGCGCACGCCCGGCGTGGTGGGCAATGAAATGCAGGGCTTCAGCGGCGGGGCGGTGGGCAATGCCCAGTTCCCGGTGATGTATGCCCTGGGCAGCGGCACGGATAACGTCGCCCTCTTTGTGGACGTGGTCTACAAACAGGAATGGGACTTCACCGGCGCGCCCTGGACCATGACCACTTCCGCCGATCCGCTGCGCTGGTACGTGCTCACCGGCCCCGATTTGCCCGATTTGCGCAGCGATTACCTGGAATTAACCGGCCGCCCGCCGGTGCCGCCCAAACCGCTTTTTGGCCTTTGGGTTTCCGAATATGGCTACGACAACTGGGAGGAACTGGACGACAAGCGGCAAACGCTGGACGCCAACCAGTTCCCGCAGGATGGCTTTGTGCTGGATTTGCAGTGGTTTGGCGGCATCCAGACGCCCAGCCAGATGGGGTCGCTCAGTTGGGATTTGGACAATTTCCCCGATCCGGCGGGCAAAATCGCCGAATTGCAGGCGGAAGAAGGGCTGGACCTCATCTTGATCGAAGAGTCCTACGTCGATCAGGGGCTTTCGAATTTTGGGCGCATGGCCAGCCAGAGTTACCTGGTGAAAAGCTGCGAAACGTGCGGCCCGGTCGTGTTGCCAGGCAAATGGTGGGGCACGGGCGGCATGGTCGATTGGACCAATCCGGAGGGCGCGGCGCTGTGGCACGACGCCAACCGCCAGCCGCTGGTGGACATCGGCGTGCTGGGGCATTGGACCGACCTGGGCGAACCGGAGATGTTTGCCCCCAACAGTTGGTACGTGGGCCTGCCGGGGCTGAATCTGCACGACCAACCGGCCAATCACAACCTCTACAACTTGCTGTGGGCGCAAAGTATTGCCCAGGGATATGAGCGGAACGAGGTAGCGCAACGGCCGTCTATCCTCTCCCGCTCCGGCATTACCGGCATCCAGCGCTACGGCGCAGCCATGTGGTCGGCCGACATCGGCTCCAACTTCGACAGTCTGGCGGCGCACATGAACGCCCAGATGCACATGTCGCTGTCCGGCGTGGACTATTTCGGCTCCGACATTGGCGGCTTCCATCGCGGCAATATCAGCGGGGCGGAGCTAGACGAGCTGTACACCGTCTGGTTTGCCAACGGCGCTTTGTTAGACGTGCCGGTCCGGCCGCACACGGAAAACCTGTGCAACTGCAAGGAAACCGCGCCGGATCGGATTGGCGATGTGGCCAGCAACCTGGCGAACATTCGCCTGCGCTACAGTTTGTCGCCCTACCTCTACTCGCTGGCCCACCGGGCGTATCTGGCCGGGGAGCCGGTCGTGCCGCCGCTGGTTTTTTATTTCCAGGCGGACGCCAACACGCGCCAGTTAGGCGACCACAAGTTGTTGGGGCGGGATGTGCTGGTGCGCACGGTGACGGAACCGGGGGGTACGGCCGTTCCCGTCTACCTGCCCGCCGGCCAATGGGTGGATTTCTACAGCGGTCAGTGGATTGACAGCGCGGGCGAGTGGCTGGACGACGTGCCCGTCGTGGAGAACGATCTGTTCCGCCTGCCGCTGTTTTTGCGCGCCGGGGCCATCATCCCGCGCATGGCCGTGGACGAGCAAACGATGAATCTGGCCGGGCTGCGCCGCGACGGCTCTGTGCGTGACGAACTCATCGTGCAGGTTGTGCCCGCGCCGGAAGCCAGCACGTTTACCCTGTATGAAGATGACGGCCGTACCACCGCCTACCAATCCGGGGCCGTGCGCACGACGGAAATAAGCCAGCAGTGGGACGACCGCGCCATCACCATTTCCATCGCCGCCGCCGAGGGCGCGTATGACGGGGCAATCACCGAGCGCAACAACGTGCTGGAAGTGGCCCTGAACGACGAAACCGTTGCGTCTGTTTTGCTGGATGGGGCCGCGCTGCCCGCGCTGACCAATCAGGCAGATTTTGACGCGGCGGAGAGCGGCTGGTATCAGGGGGAAACGGCCGTTTACGCCAAATCCGGCCGCCAACCCATCGACGCCGCGAAGGAATTCACCGTGCAGTTGGCCGGGGAACCGGCGACGGCCACGGCCGTACCCGTGGCCGCCCCAGCCACCCCTGCGCCCGCTGCCGAAGCAGCGCCTGCGCCCGTCGAAACGGCCGTTCCGGCTTCCAGTTCAACTAATTTGCCGGGTTGGGTGGCCTGGGCGGCCAACATTCTGGTGGTTGTGCTGGTGATTGCGGCCATTTATTTGCTGCAACGCGGAAAGATGACCAGAGCCTAAGGGTTTATCACCGATGAACCCTTAGGTTTTTTCAGGAAATTAAATGGGTCTTTGGGATTTCTTGGGGTCTGGACTGATGCGTGATACGTGATGCGTGAAGTTGACCGGTCACGCATCACGTATCACGCATCATGGGATGTCACCCCCCTGAATTCCTGAAGAGCCAATTAAATCTCACACGTTAAGGTAACTAGAAAATGACCAAACCAATGAATGAAGGAACCTTTGGCTTATTTGTCACGGACGAACGGCGCACCAGATATTTGCAGCAGCTGGCCGATGGCGTGCGCCATCTGAACCGGCTGCAGCCCATTGCGCCGGGGCCGCAAGACACGCCCATCGTCACCGTGACGACCGAGGTGGATTGGCGTGTTGAGCGCGTGGAATGTGTGCTGCTGGAGCCGGAAACGGCCGTTATCCCCCTGCAGCGCACCGACATCACCTGGGACTTGCTCAACTGGACCTACAAACAAACGTGGCAGGGCGCGCTGCCCGCCTTCCCCAACAACACGCGCGTACGCTACCAGATTCGCGCCTGCGCCGCCGACGGCCGTGCGCCCGTTCTGGCCGACAACGGGGCGACTTTCTCTTATTTGATTGATGAACGGCCGTTACCCGCCTGGACGCAAGAGGCCATCATCTACCAGATATTTCCGGATCGCTTTGCGCCGGGCAACGGCCGTGCCTGGAACGCGACCGAACACCTCAGCGACATCTACGGCGGAACCTTGCGCGGCGTCATCGAAAACCTGGATTACATCGTCGGCATGGGCTTTAACAGCCTCTGGCTCAACCCCTTTTTCCCCGATGAGACCCATCACGGCTACCACGCCACCGACCACTTTTCCGTCAATCCCCGCCTGGGCACGCTGGCAGAGATGCAGGAATTGGTGGCCGAGGCCAAGGCGCGCGGCATAACGCTGCTGCTGGACTTTGTGGGCAATCACGTCGGCAGCGGCCATCCGCATTTTCAACACGCCCTGGCCCACAAGGACAGCCCCTACCATGATTGGTTCTTATGGGAGGAGTGGCCGCACAAATACGTGGCTTATTTTAATGTGCCCGACCTGCCGGAACTGAACACCAACCATCCTGACGTGCGCCAATACCTGATCGACAGTGTGCGTTATTGGTTGGTGGAAATGGGCTTTGATGGGCTGCGCATGGATTATGTGTTGGGGCCGTCCCACGATTTTTGGACGGAACTGCGGCAGGCGGTGCTGGCTTTTAAGCCCGACGCCTGGATGTTTGGCGAGGCGACGCACACCCCGGAATGGCAATTGGGGTACGACGGCCGTTTCGATGGCTGCCTTGATTTTCTTCTAACGACCAAACTGCGAGATGCGTTTGCCTTCAACACGATGGACGTAGCCGAACTGGACGCCTTCCTGAGCGTTCACGAGGCTTTCTTCCCGCCCCACTTCAGCCGCCCCAGTTTTCTGGACAACCACGACATGGATCGTTTTCTGGCGGTGGCCGGCGGTGACAAACAGAAATTAAAATTGGCCGCGCTCTGCCAATTTACGCTATCCGGCCCGCCGATTGTCTACAACGGCACGGAAGTGGGCGTAAAACAGGAACGATTGATGCACGCGCCAAACAGCCACGGCATGGAAGAAAATCGTCAGCCGATGTTGTGGGGCGACGAGCAAGACGCTGATGTGCGCGAACATTTTCGCCAATTGGCCCATTTCCGCCGCCAACACCCCGTCATCTGGCAGGGTAAACGCCAGACCGTTCACCTTGATTCGTCCAGGCAGACCTATGCTTACGCCATCAGCAACGAGCAGGAAATTGTACTTGCGGCCTTCAACCTCAGCGACCGGCCGCAGACTTTGTCTATACAATCCGATGAACCTGGCCTGACAAAAGAGATCACCCTCGCGCCGTGGTCGGGCGACTGGACGGCCGTTCCCCGCTAATAAAACCCTTAACGCAAAGAACGCAAA
>JAKQCM010000287.1 GCA_029559155.1 Chloroflexota bacterium | reverse complement strand
AAGGTAAACAAAATGACCTTATGCGTCTCGGTGTTTATCAATGTGCGGCTGACGATGCTGTCTTGGGGCGGAACGGCCGTTAGGGCCGCCAAATCGGCAAACAAGGTATAAGGCGTTTCCATATCACAAATTCCAATCGTTGGCCGAAGGCCAAACGTCACTCACCGGCGGATGACACCGATGGGTGACGTTTGACGCAGCCAGAATTTCAGTCTCACGACTCAACGGGTGAAAGCAGGGCGATCAGGCCCAATGTGCCCATATTGGCGAACAACAAGGGGGCCAGGAAAGGCGCGCCGCGCAAAAAACGCTCTGTGACGATGGCGTTCTGCCCCGACAGATCAAACTGGACGTGCAGCGCCGCGCCGACAAGCCCAACAAGGATCAGCAGCAGCATCGTTCCGACATAAACCCAGATGTCGCCTTTGGTCGGTTTGCTGACCGCGCCCAACCCGGCGGCGACTACGGTGCCGAAGATGCCGGCAATGGTGGGAATCCAGAGCCAGGGGTTCTCGAAATTGGACCGCGCGTGGTCGAGTACGCTGCTCAAAAGCGTCGCCAGCAGCCCCAGACTGACCATAAACAGGTAAGCGCGAGTTTTGCTGTAGGGCAGGCGCAAATGGCGGCCGCGCCACAGACGCAGCGTGCCGCTGTCTGGCGGTTCTTCGACCCAGGCGGCGCTGAGGCCCCACAGTCCGACCAGGGCAAACGTCAACGGAGCCACAATGGGCGGCGCCCAGACCAGTAAACTGATGGTGAGGCGTTGACCGGCAGGGGCGGTGGGCAGCGCGCCGCGGATGAGATGAAAGTAGGCGCCTAACAGGCCAACGGCCGTGCTGCTCAGCAGCACCAACGTCGCCAGCCACACCGCCAGACTGCGGTTGCGTAAGGCAATCAACCCGGCCGCCAACAGAACAACCCCCGCGATTGTGCCAAAGTAAACAGGAATTTGTTCTCGCGGAACCAGCGTGCCGCTGATCATATGCGCCAGATAGGTGTCCAGGCCCAAGAATAACAGGTTGATGGCAGCCATCAGCAGCATGAGTTGGTCGCGGCTGAGCGGCAGGCGTCGCTCTTTTAAGGCAGGGAAAACCAGGGCCAGATAGCTCACGTTATTCTCCTGTTGCCAGACCGGCGGCTTCCATTTTATCGTTTGCCATTTCGCGCAGTTCGGCCAGATCAGACAAAATTTCATATGCGCCGTGCCACTGCACATAATCCGGACCTTGCATCCAGACGCCAAATTTGGCGGTGCGGCCCCAATGGTGCCACAGCTCGAAATAGGTGAAGTCGATTGGTTCGTCGAACGGGGCAGCGGTGAGCAGCCCGTTGTCTTTGAGGGGCGCCATGATCTGGTCGCTTTCGGTGACCCAGGCGTTTACCTGCTCTACGGCCGCATCCGCATTGCCGTAGAATGTGTCGATGAAGTTTTTGTTGTGGCATTCCAGGCAGACGCCTTGCATGCGAACTTTGTTGTCTTGCCAGGACGGCCGTCGTTCGCTAATTGGCGACGCCAGGAACCAGGTCAGGCGGTCGCCCACGTCGTGGGTGGTGCCGCTGGAGCCAAAGCCGCTAAAGTGGCATAAGGCGCAGGTGGCGGCCGGGAAATCGTTGACGGTGAGTGTGCCAGGGTCAGCTTCCCAGTTCCACTTATAACCAGACGTGGCGTAAGCGATGCCATGCGGCGATTCCTGGAAAATTTCCCACTGCGGATGGTCGGGGCCGATGTGGCAGGCGTTGCAGGTTTCCGGTTTGCGTGCCTGTTCCAGGCTGAATTCGTGGCGCAGGTGGCAGTCCTGGCACTGGCCGACAGAGCCATCGCTGGCCGGACGGCCGATGTTGTGGCAGGTTTCGCAGGCAAACAAGGTAATGGCCGGGCCTTCCAGAGCGTGAATGGCGTTGCGCGCCTTCACCTTGTCTTGCACATACCCGCCTTCGGGCACGGCTTCATAGGCGGCTTTCAGTTCGGGGGTCAGCCCTTCTTCGCCGGCGAAGGCGACGTAAGCCGGGATGCTGTGGCGGCTCTGGTTGAATTGGGCCACTTCGGCTTCGTGGCAAGATTGGCATTTGGCGGCGGTGGGGGAAGCCAGAACGAAGGAGCCTTCATGTTCGATGGCGTCGGGATAGTTGGCGGCGACTTCGTGGCAGTCGCGGCAGCCCACTTCGGCGCCGGCCATGGTGCTGTGGCCGTATTGTTCCACAATGCCGGGGGTGGCGTTGCGATGGCAGGTGACGCATTCGTCGTTGCTGTTGGCCAGCACGTCAACGGGGCCGGTTTCGGTGGCGGCGGGAACGGCCGTTACCGCCTGAATTACCAACACCAGCCCAAGCACAATCACAACCGTGACGACGCCTAAAATAAGCAGGCGTCCGGAATTGATTTGATTGCCCGAATTTTCACTCATGAATGTCCCTTCCTTTTCTTTATGAAACAACCCCAGGGGGTTCAGCGGAATAATAAATAAATCAGCAGCCACTGGGCGCGCCTGCCACTGGCCGCGCCAGCCACTGGGCGCGCCAGCCATTGGGCGCGCCAAAAAATTGGCCTGGCGGCGGCGAGTAGGGTGCATTGTAGCGACGAAGCGGGAAGGCGTCTTTGCGCTGGCGCAATGAAGAAGTGAAATTTGGCAGCATTGGGCGCATGAGCGGCCGATTTGTGTTGCCAGTTGTCTTAAATTTTCACGTATTGGCCATCTGGTTCGATGGGGGTTCAGGGTTCGGCGGTGGTGGGGGGGTGTGGTTGCAAATCATCGGCGATGGCGATGATGTGGTCAAGCTGGTGAATGATCAGTTGTTCGCGGCCGGTTTCCACAAAGCCGCGCTGCTCCCAGCTGCTGCAAATGCGGCTGACAGTGAAGAGGGTGGTGCCGGTCATTTCGGCCAGGTCTTGGCGGCTGAGGGTGAGGAGGGGGGAGGTGGAACGGCCGTTTTGCCCATTCCCCTGCTGCACCAGCCGCACAACCGCGCGAGCTACGCGCTGCTCGACGCGTTCGGTAGCCAATTCGCGGTAACGATTTTGCAGCTCCCAAAAGCGTCCGGCGACCATTTCCAGCCCATTAATGGCCAGACGGGGGAACTGCTCCATGAGCGAAAATACCGTTTGTTGATCCCAACCCAGCGCGGTGGCATCGGAAGCGGCCTCGGCGGAAACCGGATAATCCGCTTTGCTGAGCACCACAATGACGGCGATCTCGCTGCCCGGACCAAAATAATGGATGATCACCTGACGGCCTTCCGGGGTGAGCTGGGCCAGACGTACATTGCCTTGCAAGATCACGTAAAACGTGGATGCAGGTTCGCCCTGATGGAAGAAAAAGCCGTGGCGTTCTACCTGAACCAGACGGGCGGCCTGGAGAATGGTTTGTAGTTGGGCGTCGTTGAGGCCCTGAAAAATGGTGGCGCTGCGGATCGAGTGCAGTTCCTGATCAGTGGGTTTGTAGGCCATGAGGCCAATGGTAACATGCTACCCGCGTTACCCCAAATGCGGGATTAACGGGTTAATTTACCGAACGACCAAGACGGGGCATGTGAGGTCTTCGGCAAGGTGGCGGATGGTGGCCGGGGGGAATTGTTCGTATTGGTCGCTCAGAATCAGGAGGCTGTTTTCTGATTCGTTGATGAAGTCAATGAGGTCTTGGGCTTGAACGCCATAAAGGCGGCGGTAAACGGCTTCGATCTGGCGATCTGATAGGGCGGTTTCGATGTGGTCGATGGCGTCTTGGGCTGTGTCGATGTCTGGCAGGTAGAGGAGGATGTAGAGACGGCCGTTGCGCGGCGTAAAACTGGTAGCTACCGACAGTACACGCTCGGCGGCGGTGGAGCCATCATAAATAAGCAGGGGCGGGCGGCTGAGATCGGCTTTGGGGTGGACGAGGAGGACGGAGCGTTCGGCGTGGGTGACGGCCGTTTGCGCCGTGGACCCCAATCGGCCGGTGCGAATGAGCGTATGGCTGGTGCGTCCCAGCACCAACAGGTCACTTTCCAGAGTGGCCTGGAGTAAAGAAGAAGCGACAACTCCACGGACGACTGTAAACGAATGTTTGATTTTACGCTCTTCGGCCAACTGCTGAAGCAAGCGGTGGGCCTGGGCTGCCTGACCGCGCAGTTGTTCTTCCATGTGCAATGTGTCCACTTTTTGCGGCCCTGGGAGGGGGTAGCGCAGTTCGCGGGCGAAGGGCAGTTGTGCCAGGCGCAGCAGGTTGATGTCTTCGACAAACAGGCCTTGCAGTTCGGCGTCTAATCGTTCGGCCAGGTCGATGGCTGCTTCTAGCGCCGCCAGACTGTGAGGAGAAGCATCCAGAGCGACTAAAATCCGTTGGATTTTCATGGGTTTTTGCTTTCTTCCTGCTTTTGCTGGCTGACCTCGGCGGGAGGGCTAGCAAAAGCCCGTTGTTTTTCAGCAAGTTTATCCAGGTGGGAGACGACACGGCCGTTAATGCTTTCCGCGGGGTAAGCGCCGGTTTCGTCCGGTTCCCCGGCCGGTATGCCGGTTAACAGTTCGATGCCTTCGTCGATGTGGTTGATGGGGTAGATATGGAAACGGCCGTTGCTAACCGCATCCACCACGTCTGGCCGCAGCATCAGGTGTTTGACATTGGCTGCCGGGATAAGCACGCCCTGGCTACCAGCGAGGCCGCCGGCGTGGCAGAGGTCATAAAAGCCCTCAATTTTTTCATTGACGCCGCCGATTGCCTGGACCTGGCCATATTGATTAACCGAGCCGGTAACGGCCAAAGATTGGCGGATAGGCGCGCCGGACAGCGCCGAAAGCAGGGCGTAGAGTTCCGCCGAGGAAGCGCTGTCGCCATCAACGCCGCTGTAAGATTGCTCGAAAACCAGGCTGGCGGTGAGGGATAACGGCCGTTCCGCCGCATAGCGCGCGCCTAAAAAGCTCGCCAAAATCAGCACGCCTTTGGAATGGATTGGGCCGCCCATTTCCACCTGCCGTTCAATGTCGATGACTTCGCCCTTGCCGAGGCGCACACGGGCGGTAATGCGGCTGGGGCGGCCAAAGCTGTAAGTCCCCAGCATGTAGACGGCCAGCCCGTTGATTTGCCCAACAACCGCGCCCTGGGTGTCGATGAGGATGGTGTCTTCCAGAATGGCTTCCTGAATACGTTCGCGGATACGGCCGTTGCGGTAAAGTTGCGCTTCCAGGCTGTGCTGCACATCGGCGCGGGAAACGACTTCGCGTTGGGCTTCTCCTGCCCAATAGCTGGCTTCGCGCAGCAAATCGGACACACTTTGCATGTGGGTGGACAATTTGCCCGCGTCACCGGCCAGCCGCGCCCCATGTTCAATCACCAGAGCCACCGCTTCTTTGTCGAAATGGCGCAGCGCTTCTTTGCGCGCCAGCGTGCCGATCAGTTGCGCGTAGGATTGGTTGCTGGCGTCGTCGCGCACCATCTCATCTTCAAAATCGGCCGCCACCTTAAAAAGTTCCGCAAAATCAGGGTCATGTTGGTGCAGCAAGTAATACAGTTCGCGGTCGCCCATCAACACAACTTTTACATCCAGCGGAATGGGTTCCGGTTCCAAAGAGACTGTGCTGATGAGACTGATGGACTGCGCCAGCGATTCCAGGCGGATCTCCTGGGCGCGCAAGGCGTGTTTTAGACCTTCCCAGGCATAAGGTTGCAGCAAAACTTTGCGCGCATCCAGCATCAGGTAGCCGCCATTGGCCCGGTGGAGAATGCCGGGTTTGATGAGCGTGAAGTCGGTGAACAAGGTGCCCATTTGCGAGACGTGTTCGGCGCGGCCGATGAGGTTGTTATAGGCGGGCTGGTCTTCGTAGACGACGGGCGCGCCGCTGGTCTGGCTGTTATCGACGATGACATTGACCTGGTAGCGGGAGAAGCGCTGGGAGGAATTCTCTTTGTCGCGCCCGCCCATCATGGAGGCTAGGGGAGATTCTTCTGAGCCGAGGAAGTCATCGACGGTTTTGACGATGTCATTTTGCACGGCCGTTAAATAAACCAACACCGCGTCCATGCCCTCATATTTTTGCCGGAGTTCATTGAACATGGGCGTGATGGTAAAGATGGCAACGTTGGCGTTCAGGTCTTTAAGTTGTTTTTGCAGCTCGCGCTGCCAGTGCGGCAGTTGGCTCATGATGCCTTGCAGCCCTTCTTGTAATTCTTGAATTTGGGTTTCGATTTCTTTTTGTTCGGTGGCCGAAAGCTTCATAAATTCTTCCGGGCTGATCACTTCGCGGTTTTTGAGCGGGGCAAAGGCGAATCCGGACGGGGTGCGGATGAAGGCGATGTCATTTTCTTGCGATTTGGCCTTCAAATCGTCCAACGCCTGAATTTCGCGCTGTTTAAATTCTTCTTCGATGGCTTTCTTTTGTTTCTGGTATTCGTCGCTGGAGAAGGCGGAGGGTAGGACAGTGCCCAGGTCTTCGACGAGCTGCTGCATGTCGGCGCGCAGTTGGGCGGCGTGGCCCGCCGGCAGGTTGAGGGCGTGGGGTTTGTGGGGCTGCTCGAAGTTGAAGATATAGCACCAATCGTCGGGGGTGGGTTGTTGGGCTGCTTTTTGCTGCAGGTATTGCTGCACGGCCGTGTACTTGCCAATGCCATTTGGCCCTAGAGCAAACAAATTGAACCCACTATGCTGGATGCCCACACCAAAACGAATCGACTCCACAGCCCGTTCCTGGCCGATGATGGTTTCTAAAACAGGTAAATCGGCTGTGGTTTCAAACTGAAATTGCGCCGGATCACACAGGCGACGTAACTGGCCGGGGGTTAACGGGCTGGGGATTGCCATAAGACGTGACTCCTATAATTATTCGTTCCAGTTTTAGCATATTGATAACCGATTGGGCTGCTTCGTAGGGTGTTTTGTCGGCCGTGTTGACCACTACTTCAGGGGCAAAAGAAGGCTCATAGGCGACACCGATTCCCGGGATGTGGTCTTCGTCGTCGTCGTTTAGGTATTGGCCTTTGGGATCGCGGCTTTGGCAAATCGCCAGGGGGCAATCTAAATAGACTTCGGCAAAAATTGGGCTTAGACGGCGCGCTTGTTCGCGATATGTGCGACGATTGCCGGTAGCGGCGATGAGGATGTTGGTTCCTTGCCGGGCGAAGCAAGTGGCCAGGCCGGTGAGTATTTGGTAGAGCCAGCGGCGTTCTGCGTCGGTGTATTCTGGGTTTGGCGTTAGCAGGGCGCGAAGTTCTTCTGCATCCAAAATGAGGGTGGCTATTTTTTCGTTGGCCAGGATATCTTGCATGGCTCTGGCAAGCGATGTTTTGCCGGAAGCGGGTAAGCCGGTAATCCAGATTACAAAGCCAGGAGGTGGATTGGACATAGGGTTTTTCTCTTATGGTGTCAACCAACCGGGTTTATGGGAGATTAGAGAGCGGGATAACGGCCGTCTGCAATCTCTGGCAGCTATTGGAGCAGGTCGCTTTCGTAGGAGGCTGGCTCGTTGCCGCGCAGGATGAAGGTGGCGCAGGCGGCTCCCCGCAGCACTTTTTCGGTGACGCTGCCGTAAACCCAGCGGCTAATGCCGGAACGGCCGTGGCTGCACATCGCAATCAGATCCATGCCCTGGTTGGCGGCTGTGTCGATGATCACGTCTGCGGCTGGGCCAACGGCCGTTTGCGTGTTGATGGTGAGGTCTTCCGGCGACAACTTCACCAGCAGTTGGCGCAAATAGGCCTCGGCCGTGTCGCGTTCCATTTCCTCAACGTTGGCCAGCAGCTGCTCCATGGCATAGGTTTCAATGGCCAGATGAGATGGCGTCAGCACGCGCAGTAAGGTAATTTCGGCCTGGGTTGCGCGGGCGATGGTGAATATGGGATCTAATACCTGCTCCGCCAGCAGCGATCCATCCAGGCAAACGAGAATTTTGTGGAATACTTCTGGCGGTGGTTTGGCCGTCTGGCGAATGATGAGGGTGGCGCAGCAGCCCTGGCGCAGCACTTTTTCAGTAACGCTGCCATACACCCACCGGCCCAGCCCAGAACGGCCGTGGCTGGACATGACAATCAGGTTAATGCCATTTTGCTGCGTATAGCCAATGATGCTCTCGGCGACAGACCCGGCAGAAACGGCCGTCGTGATGGGCAAATCAGCTTTAGACCATTCAATGGCGATGGTTTCCAGGTAACTTTGCGCTTCTTCTTCGCTCAGATGTAAGGTTTCGGCGTAAAGTACGGGGTCGATGGTGAGAAATAAAGGGGGGACAACACGTAGAATATCCACGGCGCAACGATCATTGGTAGATAACGCCTGGGCAATGGCAAATGCTGGTGGTAACGCTCTTTCCGCCAACGACGAACCGTCTAAAGGCACTAACAACCGCTGGCATTGGTACATGGTACATCTCCTTTTTGGTGATAACCGACCATCCTAAGCACAGGTTACGGTAAATAGGGTTTGCGGTGAAGTGAGTAATGTCATCGGTGCGCTTGATGAAACTCATTAGTGGGTAACGGCCGTTGCACCGCCCGCCGCTCCCCAATATTCCTTGTTGGATGATTTGCAGAGAAAAAGCTATACTAATGCGCATGTCATCCTTACGAATTCTTCTTGTCGACGATCATGAAGTTGTCCGGTTAGGTTTACGAAGCCTATTAGATCATCACCCCAATTTTGAAGTGGTGGGCGAAGCTGCGGCCGAAGCCGAAGCCGTTGAAAAGGCCCTGGACTTAGAACCCGATATAGTTTTGATGGATATTCGCCTGGCCGGCGGCAGCGGCGTCGATGCCTGCCAGCAAATAACCATCGCTAGACCCGAAATTAAAGTAGTTATGTTAACCTCCTACGCCGAGGACGAAATGCTCTTTGCCGCCATTCGCGCTGGCGCCGCTGGTTATGTCCTTAAGCAAGTCGGCAGCAATGATTTGATTCGCGCCATCGAATCGGCCTCCCGCGGAGAAGCTACGCTCGATCCCACATTAACCCAACGCGTTTTTTCCGAAATCCGCCACTCGATCCAGAAGGAAGAAGCTGCGGCCTTTGGCGAACTAACCGCCCAAGAAATGCAAGTTTTAGCCCTGATAGCCGAAGGTAAGACGAACAGGGAAATAGCCAGCGCTCTCTTCCTCAGCGAGGGAACTGTTCGCAATTACGTCAGCAGCATTTTGTCTAAATTGGGCGTCTCGAATCGCGCCGAAGCAGCCGCTTACGCGATCCAGCACCACTTAAAAGATTACCTCTAGCTAACTGCGTATGTCTTATCTAGATCGGCAAACCAGCCAAGAAGTTACAGAACACCAACTGGCCATTCGGAACAAACAATTGGCGGCCCTAAACGAGGCGGCGCTGGCGATAGCCAGCGAATTGACGCTAGAAAAAGTCCTCTCCCAAATCGTAGAATCCTCTCGTGATCTGGTAGGCGCGCAATACGCGGCGTTAGGCGTGCCCAACGCAGAGGGGCAGTTGGAAACCTTCGTCTACAGCGGCATGCCCTCCGAAGTGGCCAATCTGATTCCCAATTTACCGAAAGGCCACGGTTTGCTGGGCGTATTAATCGCCGATCCCCGCCCGATTCGCATCCCGCGTATTTCCGATGACAAACGCTCTGTGGGTTTTCCGGTACAACACCCGCCCATGGAGAGTTTTTTAGGCGTTCCGGTGATGGCCGGAAACGATGTTCTGGGCAATTTGTACCTCACCAACAAGTTGGAATTCGACGAATTCACGGAGTACGATGTCGAATTGGTGCAGATGTTGGCGGCTCATGTTGCGGTAGCTATCCAAAATGCCCGGCTTTATGAACAAGTTGGGCGTCTGGCCATTGTGGATGAGCGGGCAAGAATTGGCATGGACCTGCACGATGGCGTGATCCAATCGATTTATGCTGTGGGTCTGATTTTGGAATCGACGCGATTGGAGATTCAGAAACGCCACATGGCGGAAGCGGACGATCTGCTTGAAAATGCGATTGAGGGGCTAAACGACACCATTCGAGATATCCGCAATTTTATTTTAGATTTACGGCCGCATCGGTTTAGCGGAAATCTGGAGCAGGGGCTTTCGCGGCTGGTGCGCGAATTTCAGGCCAACACCATGATTCCGGTGACCTTGTCGGTGCCGCCGGATGTGGTGGCAATGTTGTCTACGCCGGTGGTGCGGGCGATTTTTCTAACGACGCAGGAGGCGCTGGCGAACATTGCCCGTCATGCACGGGCGAGCCAGGTTTCGATTACGGCGCGGCGAGGTCCAAAAGGGGTGGAGCTGGTGATAACGGATAACGGCCGTGGCTTCGACGCATCCACCATTAAACAGGCAGTTGGTCATGGGTTGGCCAATATGCGCGCCCGCGCCGAAGAACTCAGGGGCACATTTAAGATTCAAACCATGCCAGGTAAAGGAACGACCGTTTCTCTGACATTCCCAGTCCATTAATGTTATCTGCCACCGACGAGGTGGCCGCGGGATATTACGCTTTGTGGTTGGCTGCAAAATAATCGAGAAAATCGCTTACCGTAATAATACCTACCAGATTATCCCCCTCTACCACTGGTAAAGCTCCAAATTTGTACATGCTCAAGATTTCTGCTGCCCGGTAAGCTGGCGTTTCCGGTGCAACAGTTACCGGGTTCGGCGTCATGCAGCTTTCTGCCGTTACCTTGTCTAAGAGATCCTCGTCTTGCCGCCGTTCGTGTAAGACCATTGGCGAATTCATGACCAGCCGCACGTCACGATCGGTTATAATCCCCACCAGTTTATTGTCGGCGACAACCGGTAAATGCCGGTAGCCTTCAGTTTTCATCATGCCGATAATGTCACGCAGAGGTGTGTCTGGTGAAATAACATCAGGCACGACAGTCATCAAATCATTTACCGTAAGCATATCTCGCTCCTTCCTGGCCGACTCGAACCATCAAGACGGCTCTCCAACCATGGGTAAAGTTTACCCGATTGATGGCCTGAGGCTGTTGTGGCGAATGTCATAGATGTGTGATGACTTTTGTCGTTCATCATTTTATGTCTTCATCTTGTTTAGCGTGACATTGATCCTGGCAAAGTATGACATTCGGTACTACAGGGTGGAAAATGATTCACATACACTCTCTGACAGATTCGTTAACTGTAAGGATTTACGCTTGTCATGGAAAAAGTGCAATTGCTGATAATTGATGAACATGAGGCAGTGCGCAATGCCCTGGCAACGCGTCTAAGTTCTAACCCCAATATTGAAGTTGTTGCGACAATTCAGAATTTTAACCAGCAAAATCTGAACGATAGTGGTTCGGCGGATGTGGCTTTGTATGGCTTAAAGAGCAGCAGTGATGCTGATTTGGATGCGACGATTTCTGTAGTGGAAGACTTGACGTGCCAGGGAACGGCCGTCATCATTCTCACCTCTTATGCCGACGATATTGAGCGGGAACTACTGCTTAAATCTGGCGCGTACCGTTACTTGCTCAAGAACATCAATTCCAACAAACTTATCGCAGAAATTCTGGAAGTGGCCGCCGAAACGACTGAGCCGCTGGGCTGAGAACGGCCGTATCTCTTCCGCTTCACCTGATTTCTACTTTTTGCGTTCCCACCACCATTTCCCCCACACGATAAACCCCTTCCCCCAATACCTGCACGACTAGGTCGGCTTGCTCGCGCGCCACGATCAGGAGCATCCCCAGCCCCATGTTGAACACATGAAACATCTCCTCGTCGGCAACAGCAGCTTGTTGTTGGATCAATTTGAACAGCGGGGCGACCGGCCAGCTTCCCCGATGGACGACGGCTCCCAGGCCGGTTGGGAAAATGCGCGGCGGGTTGTCGATCAGGCCGCCGCCGGTGATGTGGGCCAGGCCACGAATGTCCACGCCTGCCAGCCAAAGCTGACGAATTTCGGCCAGGTAAGGCCGATGAACGGCCAACAACGCGCTGCCAATGGATTGGCCCAGGTTCGGATGCGGCGTGCGCCAATCTAAGCCGGACAGCGCATGGCGGGCCAGTGTGTAGCCGTTGGTATGCAGCCCGCTTGATGGCAGTCCAAAAATCACGTCGCCGGGCTGGAGACGACGGCCGTCTACAATCTTCCCCTTCTCCACCACGCCCACAATCGTGCCCACCAGATCAAGTTCACCGGGTTGGTAAACGCCGGGCATTTCGGCCGTCTCCCCGCCCAACAAGGCGCAGCCGGCGGCGCGGCACGCTTGCGCCGCTCCGCCTACCACGGCGGCTATCTTTTCTGGGTCCAGTTTGCTGGAAGCCACGTAATCGAGGAAAAACAGC
>JAKQCM010000515.1 GCA_029559155.1 Chloroflexota bacterium | reverse complement strand
GGATGTGGTCGATGCCGTAGTCGGGCGCCTGGAAGATGGTTCCGGTGTAGGTGACGATGTCAACCGGCTGGACGGCCGTTTGTGAGCCATCCTGCAGCTGCTGTTGTTGGCCACGGCCGTTGGCGTTACCGGCGCCGCCGACGCCGTTCAGGGCAGCGCTGCCGTCGGTCAGGCAGCCGCCGTCGGGACAATCCGTTGTCGCATCGGCGGCGAGCCCGTTGTTGGCTGCGCCACGGCTGTTACCGTGGCCCTGGTCCTGGGTGACGGCCGTTTCGGCGGCCAGGTTTGCGCCTTGTCCCTGCCCGTTCACCGGACCGGTTTCGGCCGGGGCGTTTTCGTGCAGGCGTTCGGCGGCGGCGGGGTTGGTTACGGCCGTTTCGGCTACTTTATCGGTTTTGGCTGCGGTCCGATTGGCCGCCCCGACGACCAGCGCGCCGGAAAAAAGGACAAAAAGCAATCCTAAAGCAATTCGTTTTATCATGTTTTATCTCCTGATGGTTAGTTATCGTGCAAAGACAAGTTGTGGTTTTTAGATTGGACCAATCTTGGAGATTGGTCCAATCTGCATTCTGTGAGTGGTAAATTTTTGTCAATCTCTTACGCAACGTTGGGCTGCGGTTTGAGCGATAGAAAGAAGCGCCGGGTAACGTTGACGATCCAGCGCCAATGGATAAAAAAGTGCAGCATGGCGGCGATGATGAGTACGACTGCGCCCCAGG
Source organism: Chloroflexota bacterium (assembly GCA_029559155.1). GTDB lineage: Bacteria > Chloroflexota > Anaerolineae > Promineifilales > Promineifilaceae > Leptovillus. The sequence goes on along the minus strand of JAKQCM010000515.1, from coordinate 4,932 downwards.
TGTGGATCACATCCCAGGTGGTGCGGCTGAACAGCCAGCCGGGATCCCAGTTAGGATTGCGCCCGCCCTGGTAACTGCCGCCAGGGGCAAAGAGGAAGTAAAGACCGGACACGGCCGTTACCAAAAAGCTCAGGGCGATCACCGCATCGACGGCGACATTGATCTTGGCCCCGCGGGAAAAACAATCTTCCCGGCAGGTGACGGCCCGCCGCAAGCGACGGGCCATCAGTTTCACCCAGCTCCAATGGATAGCGAAGTGAACAACCACGGCCAGAATCATCAAAACTCCGCCCCAGAGGTGAATGGAATCCCAGGTTTGGCGGGAGAAGAGGAGGACCGTGCCATACCAGGGATTACGGCCGCCTTCGTACCCATTGGGCAATACCAGGAAGTAGATGCCGGAAAAAATAGCGGACACTGCGCCGAGGAAAACGGCCGTGTCGATGAGCCAATTTGTGCGTGTTTGCCGCGACATGCGGATAGGTTTTATAGTGAGTGTCATGTGTTTCACTGTTTCCTAAATTTTTAGGGCCAGGGACGGGGGATTCGTGGTTAGATCAATCGTCTATCTCTCCATTTCCCGTCAGTTATGAACCCTTGTTTCGTAACTGTCAGCAGTTTAGCCAACAGCTATGAAGAAGATGTGAAGAAAATATAGAGGCTCCATAAAGCGGCAGGGCCATCGCATACCCGCTGCGCATAGGCTTTTGGCCGGTCTCGCCAGAGCACAGTCAACGTCTCAAGGTACAACGACGATGGTTAGGCCCGGCTAATAGCTAAACGGCCCCATTTTTTCGGGGCGTTGTTGGGCAGACTGGCGGCTTCAGCGCCGGATGACACAGACCCAAGACTGCATGTCCGATGGCCCTACAAACCAGTTTTGTTCACTTTTTGTCGATCGCATTACTTGATATAATCTTGCCTGCCTTAGTAGTCGTGATCTTTTCTTTGGTAACTATGCCCTGGAGGAAGATAGAGATGGATCAAATTGATTCGGCAATGCGTAAGGTGTCGTCTGAGGAAGAAGAAGCTCGGTTGGCCTGGAAAAGGTTGGGTACGGCCGTTCTTTCCATCACACCCGCCTCTTTAACTCGTGGCTTGCTGGTGTTGGGGGCGATAACGGCCGTTTCCTGGTTAAGCTGGTCTACCTGGCCGGCGCTGCTGCCCTTTCTCATCGGTGGGGCCATCGCCTACGCCTTGCTGCCCTTCACCAATTGGCTGGACAAATTCATGCCCCGTGCCTTCGCCGTAACCATCGCCTTGCTAACAATGCTGCTCATTCTTGGCCTGATCCTGTACGCCAGCGTCACCGTCCTGGGTCGGCAAGCTTTCCTCCTCTACCAAACCCTGCCCTCCCAAGCACAAGTCAACGAAGCCATCGGTCGGCTAGACCAACAGTTGGACACGCTGCCAACCCCCATGCAAAACACCATCCAACAACTTCTTGCCAGAGTATCCACACAAATCAGGTTCAACGCCGAAGCGTATAATGAACGTTTTACAGACCTGCTCTACAATGGCCTGCTCAACCTTTTTAATACCCTGGGGTTCGTCCTCGGCTTCCTGGCCGTGCCCGCCTGGCTGCTGCTGGTGCTAAAAGACCAAAAAGCAGGGGCCAAAGCGCTGCAACGGCTGCTGCCAGACGCCTGGCTGCCCGACATACTGGCCATCTGGCGCATTTTTGATCGTTCCTTTCGCGCTTTTGTCGAAGGGCTGCTGGTTTTAGCGCTCTTCGTGACCCTGTTCGTATACATTGGCCTGGTCTTATTAGATAACCTGGGGGTTTTGCCCACCACCTTCAAATTGGGAGCCGCCCTTTTTGCCGGCATGATGCAGTTGGTCCCCACCGTAGGGCCAATTATCGTGGTCATGGTTATTTTGCTGACGCGGCTAACGATATTCAGCACAACGGAGGTGGTGATTTTGCTGGGGCTTTACCTGGTGGTAGAGCAATTGCTGCGCATGACGGCCGAGCCTCGCGTGCGCAAACAAATCGTTCCCAGCCTTCATCCGGCGCTGTTAATTATGGTCATTGTGGTGTTAAGTGATTTTGGCTTTTTGTGGGTGCTGCTGGCCGCCCCGATCACGGCCGTTATCCGCGACCTGTTTTTGTACAGCTACGGCCGTCTGAGCAGCCCGCCCCGCCCTGCCGGCCTGCTGCCCGGCGAACCGCTGCCCAAAACCCGTAAATCACGGTCGTCTAAAGACAACCCGCCCCCAGTATCTGCTGTTTACCGACACGGCCGTGCCGCCCGCCCGACTGGTCAACACAAAAACTCAGACACACAAAGCGAAACCACCTTTTAAGAAAAACGAAAAGGTGAGTCTCTAATTTCCCATCTTTATAATCAAACGCTTGCAAATGCAATAGGCACAGGAGTTTCTAATGGATCCAGAAGAAGCATCACGCAATGAAACGATCGATTATTCACAATTATCCCAGATTCGCGTCCCTTTAGAAGACGCCGCCATCGCCTTTACCACCCGCGATGAAAACGGCAAACTACCCATTATTCTGATTCCCACCCAACTTCTGCGCATCCGCAACGAACTGGTCATAACGGCCGTTCTCCTTTTGATCGGCGGCATCGTAGCCGGGATTTTATTGCGCCAGCCCGTGCTCATCACCCTGGCCTTTCTGATCAGCCCGATTCTGCTGCTGCTGGGCATCTATCGTGCCTTCATGGTGCGCATCCCCGAAGGCGCCAAAGCACTATTGACCCGCGGCGGCCGTTACGTGCGCACCATCGAACCCGGGCTTCACTTTTTGCCCCCCTGGTTTATCGTCTCCCACCTGATCACCCAGCGCGAAATCCCCTTCGACGTGCCTCTGGTGGAAGCGCCCACCAGCAACAACGTCCGCGCCAACATCGACACTCTGTTCACCTTCCACATTTATGATCCCTATCAATTCGTCTTCAACATCTCTGCCAGCGACTTTGATCAGGTTTTGCAGGCTGTCTGCCAGGATACGCTGCGCGCCTTCATCCGCACCATCACTTCCAACGAGGTGATGGACTTGAAGGATGCAACCGTCAACCACATTTTGGAACCGCTCAACGCCGATATGGCCTCCTACGGCGTCGAAATCATGAAGATCAAGATTGTCTTTGCCCAGCCGCCGGCCGCTTTCATGCGCTCTCAGGAGGCCCGCCAATTGGCCATCTTGCAGCAGGCGGAACAAGAAGAGGCGCAAGCGTTGGCCATTCGCCGCCAAAAAGACGCCGACGCCCTTTCTTTTCAGCAAGTTTTGGCCCAGGTGGAACGTGATAAGGAAATTTTGCGCCTGACGCTGGAAAAGGCGGAAATGCGGCGGCGCGTGGAAGAAACAGAGGCGGAAACCGAAGAATTCCGTCTGGCGCGCAAAGAAGAGCGCATTACCAAATTCCCGCAGGCGTGGGCCTGGGAACGGGAATTGGTTCGCCTGGAAGTGGCCCGTGCGCTGGCGGGTAACACGCGGGCCATGCTGCAAGTGGGCGAAGCCAGCGACATTACCCGGGCCTTCCTGGTGCGCGATATTTTGCAAGACACGGCCGTTCCCCCCGCCGCAACCGAAACCGACAATTCTGACGCCGCCTAGACCCAAAAGCTGATGCGTGATGCGTGATGCGTGACCTAGAACATCACGCATCACGTCGCACGCATCACGTCCCACGTCCCACGCCAACCATGCTATAATTCCTCCATTGCCAACGGCCGTCGCTCACAATGGAGGAACTATGTCCCAAGAATTCCAGATCGCCCTTGACCCCAGTCTGAACCTGACGCCAGAAGAATTGACTGCTGCCTGGAACGCCAGCCCGGAGGCGCTGGCCGCCGGCCGCCTGACCACAGAACGCACTGCGCTGGAAAGTTACCTGTCCGCCGACGCGGCCGTGCTGCTGCTGCAAACGGCCGTTACCATCGCCAGCACCCTGCTCGCCGACCTGCTCTACGACCTGCTCAAAGAGAAGTTCTACCCCAAAAAGCCCAAAGTGGTCACCATCGACCAGGGCGACGGCCGTCCGACCATCGTCATCACCATTGAGGAGTAACCAGGAGCCATGACCCACATCACCATCACCCAAACGGACCAGGCTGCTGCCGCCCCTTTTGCGGCTGCCGTGCAGTTCGACAACGGTCCGCGCTATCCCATCACCGTCAGCGACCCGTTCAGCGAAGAGGAAGAAGACCGGCTGCAATGGTACTTCGAGGGCTGGCTGAGCTTCCCCTTCACCGGGCAGGTGAAGGCCGCCGATGCCGCCGCCAGCGTGGCCGACTACGGCCGTCGCCTCTTCGCCCAGGTCTTCCGCGACAATCCCGACGTGCTGGCCGAGTACAAAATGGCCATGCGCTACGAAAAGGGTTTCGCCGGCCTGGAATTTGAGATTCGCGGCACGCCCGCCTTCCACGCCCTGCACTGGGAAGCGCTGTGGGACCCGGCCAACGGCCGTCCCTTTGCCGCCGAATGCGCTTTTTACCGCCAGAACGACAACCCGCCCGCCTTCCAAATCCGCCCGCAGCCCTCGCCCACGCTCAACGTGCTGCTAGTCACCGCCCGGCCGCGCGGGCGGCAGGACGTCGGCTACCGCACCATCTCCCGGCCGCTGGTGGACGCGCTGCACAACAGCGCGCTGCGGACGCAGATCGACATCGTGCGCCCGGGCAGCTACGCCGCCCTGGTGCGCCACCTGGAGCGCAGCCGCGACCGCCACGGCGACGGCTACTACCACATCATCCATTTTGACGTGCACGGCAGCCTGCTCACCTTTGCGCAGTACCAGAAGTTGGAAACGGCCGTTTCCCCCCACGTCTTCCAAAGCGGCTACGGCCAGCCGGAAATCACCCCCTACGACGGCCTGCGCGCCTTCCTCTCCTTCAACGGGGCCGCCGCGGGCGAGCACGACCTGGTAGCCGACGAGGTCATCGCCGGCCTGCTGCAAAGCCACCAGA
>JAKQCM010000278.1 GCA_029559155.1 Chloroflexota bacterium | reverse complement strand
ATGGTCGCCTGCTTACCCCGTAGAATTGGAACGAACCGGCACAAATGCAACCTTCGCCGCCCAGCGCACCGATGGAGCAACGACCGTTCTCACCGCCGCCGCCACCCAGACACAAATAGGCTCACTCACCAACCATCCCCTGGAATTACTGGTCAACAACACCCCCGCCATGACCCTGGACAATGGCGGCGAGCTGCAAGTCCACAACGCCGGCATCACCTGGACATTGACCTTTACCAGCACTGGCCTGACCATCGCCCCCAACAACGGCAGCCCCAACGCCTTTGTGCTAGACCCCAGCGGTAACCTCACACTGGCCGGAGCCATCATCGAAAGCTCCGATGTCAACGTCAAGGAAAACTTTGCCCCGTTGGACGTGGCCGATGTGCTGGCGCAGGTACTCAGGCTGCCCATCACCACCTGGAATTACCAGGCTGATACGGCCGTCCGGCATATGGGGCCAATGGCCCAAGACTTCTACGCCGCCTTTGGCCTGGGAACCGATAACCGCCACATTGCCCCGCTGGATGCCAACGGCGTGACGCTGGCCGCCATCCAGGCCCTGGCGCAGCAAAACCAGGCGCAAGAAAACCGCCTCACTCAACTCGAACAGGAAAACGCCGATCTGGCCGCCCGCCTGGCCGCCTTAGAAGCGCTGGTCCTCGAAATGGCGCAAGACTAAAGCTTTATCCATAAAAATTGGACGCGGATTGTAGACGTTTATTCCGCACTCCGCATTCCGCACTCCGCATTTTGGAAGGAGATTTCTCATGCAGCCTATCAAATTTAGACCCATTGTCTATGGTTTATTCGTTATTGCCGCAGTGTTGGCCGTCTTTGCCCTGTTTGTGCTGTCCGCTACGCCCCCGCCCGCGTTGGCATTTGCGCCGCAGTCGCCAGAGGCCGCAACCACCACCGAATTTTGGAAGTTGGGCGTCACCAGCGAAAACGACGCGGCCTACAGCGCCGTCATTGGGCGGGCGGTCAGTTCAGTGGCGGCGCTGCGCTCCTCACGTGGCGTCAGCGACATCTACTACTTCTTCCCCGCGCCGGCAACGGCTAAAACGGTGCAGACAGCCCAACTCTACCTGCTCGGTCGCAGCGGTGCGTATCCCGGCACGGCCACACTCACCCTGGAAGTGCGTGATTACGCGGGCGTGCTGCAGCACACTGTTTCGACGAGCAGTCTTGACATCCAGACAACGGCCGTGGGCGCATGGCTGCCAATCAGCCTCTCGGCCGACCCGGCCAATCTGACTTTGGCGCCGGGTGAAGTGCTGCTCTTTCACTTCCAGCTAGATGGCGCATCGGCCGGCGACCTGGACGTGCGGCCCCTGTTTGAAGTGCAGGTACAGTAAGCCCGCCACTGGAGATTGCCATGAGACATAAACCGATTGTTTCATTACTTTTCCTGCTGGCGCTCATCGCGGGCGGGCGTCTGGCAGAGGTTGACGCCGCGCCGCCGCGCCAGACGGCCATACTCATCCCCACCGAATTTTGGCGGCTGGGGCTGTTGGCCGCAGGCACAGGCAGCTATGCGGCCAGCGAGGGGCGGCTTTTGCAGATGGCGCCGCAGTTTCGTTCGGAGCAGCCGGAGGCGGATGCTTATTTTCTTTTTGCCGCGCCCGGCCGCGCCAAAACGGTGCAGGCCGCCCGCTTCTATCTCCTCCAGCGCACCGGCGCTTACACGGGCACGGTGACATTGACGCTGGAAACGTTGGCCTATGATGGCACGCTGCGTCATATGGTTTCTGCGGATGCAGTTGATTTGCCAACAACTGCGCCCGATACATGGACGGCGCTGGCCCTGACAGCAAACCCCGACGATTGGGACATTGCCTCCGACGAATTCCTGGCCTTTCACTTCCGGCGCGAGGGCGCGGCGGCGGGCGATTGGGCGGTCGCCCTGTTGGTAGAGGCGCAGGTTGTCGATTTGGAGGCGAATAAAACGCTGTGTGGCATTACCGCCGACCAATACACCTTTGGCCTTGATGAAGCGGTACAGATTGAGGTGGTGACACCCGGCACGCTGAACTGTTTGACGGTGCAGCGCTTCGACGTGTCGCATCATGATGCTCCTGTTGGCCTCCAGACGGGCCGCTATTGGACCATCACCGGGGTGGACAGTGGGGGGAATCCGGCGGCGGAGTTTGACCTGACGTTGACGCTGCCGCACGCCGACTTGAGCAATCCGCGCGCTTGCCGCTTTCCCGGCGGGTTGGGCGGCGCTGGCTGGGACTGTGATGACGGCACGCACACGATTGCCTCTACCACGCAGGTCACGCGCACGCAGGTTACGGCGCTTTCGGATTGGACGGTGGGCGCGGATGTGGGGCCAACGGCCGTTTCCCTTTCCTCCTTCTCTCCATCCAGCCGGGTTGGTTGGGTTGGTTGGTTGGTTGGGTTGGTGGTGATGGGGGGAATGGCAACGGCCGTTCTCCTCCACCCACGCAAAAGAAAAACCTCATAATACAAAAGCAATGATTCACACATCAGGAGAAAATACAATGCAAACACACAATCATCATCCGTTCAACAAACAGCCACGCCGGGCCAACTTGCCCACTGTCACCCTGTTCCTCATGATAGGGACGTTGTTCCTCTGGTTGACCATACGGCCGTTGCCAGCCCTGGCCGCCGGCCCCCTCTGCTACGTAAATGCCGCCGCCGTTGGCGGCAACACCGGCGCAGACTGGGCCAACGCCTTTACCAGCCTGCAATCGGCGCTGGCCGATGGCGGCTGCACCGAGATTTGGGTAGCCCAGGGCCTCTACAAGCCCTCGACGACAGGCGACCGTACCCACACCTTCAGGATCAACCGGAACCTGACGCTCTACGGCGGTTTTCCGGCCAGCGGCAGCCCCACGCTGGATGACCGTGATCCCACGCTGTACCCCACCGTCCTCAGCGGCGACCTGGCCGGGGACGACCCAACGGACGCCAACGGCGTGGTCCTCGATTGGACAAATATCGCGGGCAGTGACAACAGCTATCACGTCCTCACGATGGCCAGCCCCGGCGCGGCGGTACTTGACGGTTTAGTGGTTACTGGTGGCTATGCCAGTTCTACTTCCTCTCCCAACGGCAGCGGCAGCGGTTTGTACGATAGCGCCAGCGGTAGTTATACACTGCGCAATATGGTCTTTCAGGGTAATCGTTCCTATTCCGGCGGCGGCGCGAGCTTTTTCTATAACAATTCGGGCACGGTCACAATGCAAGACACCCGTTTTATTGGCAACAGCGGCCTCCAGGGTGGCGCAATGTCCCTCATTAACACTACGCTAAATTTGACTCGCGTCCTTTTCCAGGAAAATGATGCTGTGGTAACCGGGGGCACGGCTGCCCGGATAGGCGGAGCAATAATGGGCGGCGGGGGCAGTACGCCAGATGATCCCACGCATCCCCTGACCCTGACCGACGTGCAATTCATCAGCAACACGGCGGCGGGGTCCAACAGCGCCATTTACTTTCAGTATGGCACGGCCGTCCTGACCAACGTCCTCTTTCAGGGTAACAACGACCTGGGTTCCTGGCCCAACGCCTTCGGCAGCGATTATTCCGCTTTGACCCTGACCAACGTCGTCTTGGCCGGCAACCGGGGAAACGGGCTGCGCGCTCAAATCTGCCACTCCACGCTGACCAACGTTACCGCGTCGGGCAATAGCAACTATGGCATCTCGCTTGGCAGCGGTTCCTTGGACGTCCGCAATAGCATCATCTATGGCAATACCAGCGGCGGGTTTTCGCTATCCGCTGTCACGACCACCATCAGTTACAGCCTGGTGCAAGGCGGGTGTCCGGGTGGCGCAACCTGCACGAACGTACTCAGCGCCAACCCGCTGTTTGTGACGCCGATTACGGCGCCCGCTCCCACTATAACTGGCGATCTGCGTTTGCAATCTTCCTCGCCCGCTATTGACGCAGGCGGCGCTGCGGACTGTCCGACCACCGACCAGCGCGACCTGGCGCGGGATGACTTGGGCTGCGATATAGGCGCGTATGAGCTGCGCTATGCGGACAGCGATACCGTGATCCGCCCGGTGACAACGGCCGTTACCACCTTCGGTCCCACGCTGGCTGGCATTCGTAATGACGGCGGGGCAGATGATCCGGGGGTTGTCAGCGTGACGAAATCTTTCACCTGGGCGACCAAACCGGACAACACGGTTGACGCTTACTGGCACATCACGCCGGGCAGCGGGGCAAACTACAACCTCACGTTGCAACTGTGCTACCTGCCCGCCGAACTAAACGGCTTGAGCGAGGGAGATTTGCGCTTCTGGCGTTACAGCAGCGGCAGTTGGGCACAGGTTGGGCCAGCGACGCTTACCTGGACGACCATCAATGGCAACCGCTGCGCTGCGGTGAGCGGCGTCACGGGGTTTAGTGATTGGACGTTAGGGGGTGCGGATGAGCCAACGGCCGTCACACTCGCCACGTTCTCGGCCGCTGGTCAGGTTGGGTGGGTGGGGTTGTTGGTGGGGGTGTTGGGGGCGGCAACGGCCGTTCTCTTCCGCCGCCGTCCACGAAAAGCAAATTTAAAGGAGCTAACCGCATGAAACAAAAGCGAACAATTTCTTTCTCTATCATGGTCATGACCGTATTGTCTGCCCTGTTTGCCACCTACCAG
>JAKQCM010000270.1 GCA_029559155.1 Chloroflexota bacterium | reverse complement strand
ACCAACCGACCGGTGTATTGGCTGCTGTGGCTCGTGCCGCTGGCGTTGGTGACCGGGCAGGTTGTATACGGCCGTCGGCAAGCTTATCTGGCCGGTAACAGCGACAAGGTGCGCCGCCAGCAGGCCGCCAAAACCGCGCGTCAGGCTCTCCAGGTCGCCCAACGCGACCATCAGGAAGCCCACGCCGCCGCCGCTCAGGTGTTCAACGTATACCTGGCCGACAAACTCGGTCGGGCTGTCAGCGGCCTCACGCGTCCCGAACTGGCCGCGCTGCTGCAGGCGCAAGGTCTTGGCGCTGCCCTGGTGGACAGCGTGGCCGCGTTTCTGGATGCCTGCGAATACGGCCGTTACGCCCCCACCGGCAGCGCCGACAACGCCGCTATCTGGGCAATGGCCGCGCAGCTGATCGACAATTTGGACAACGAACTTTAGAACGACTGGAGACAAGGAGAGCGGAGACGAATTTTTCTCCGCTCTCCCAAAGGCAGCAATCATGAAAAAAACACTCACCACCATACTTATTTTTTTGGGTCTGGCGCTCATTTTGGGGCTTTTGGCAGGGCGATCACTGCTGACGCAGACGGCCGACATGAGCGTCGCCAATTCTTTGGCGGCCAACGGCCGTTACGCCGACGCCGCCCAGGCCTACCAACAACTCATCGACCAGGGCGCGGCTGACAGCGCCGTCTATTACAACCTGGGCAATGCCTACATGCGCCTGGGCAACGTGGGGCAGGCCATTGTCAATTATCAACGCGCCGCCCGGCTGGACCCGCGCGACGCCGACATCCAGGCCAATCTGGCGGCGGCCCGCGCCCAGGCCATCGACCAATTCCCGGCCGAAACCGGCAACCCACTGGATAATTTCGCGGTCGCTGCCAGCCGTGTGGCCTCCATGAACGAGATGGCTTTGCTGGCTTTAGGGTTGTGGTTTGGGTTTGGCCTGCTGTGGTTTATCTATCGCCAAAGCGGGCACGGCCGTCAGCGCGACGTGCTGCAATTTGGCGTGATCATAGCCGGGCTGCTGGTGGTGCTGGCAGTGGGCGCGTTGGGCAGCCGGTTGGTGGTGGAAAACGGCCGTCAACCCGGCGTCATTGTGGCCGATACCGTCAGCGTCAGCGCCGAACCCAGCGCCATCATGAACACCGATTTCGATCTGCACAACGGTGCGGAAGTGACCATCGGCGAGGTGCGCGGCAGTTGGGCGCAAGTTTCTTTGCCCGGCGGGCAAGTCAACGGCTGGGTGCCGGTTGAGGCCATCGAGCCAATTCATCCGGCGTATTAAGCGCTTTGTCTGGCAAGGTTTTTGAAATTGACGCCTTTCCGCCGCCGGAAAATTTCATACTGCCGATGTGTACACAGGTTTTATGGGCAGCAATTCTCTCGGTGGCAGGGGCAAAAGATGGCGTGATAAGGCATGAAGAGTACAAACCAAGAATTATTCAAGCCCTGACCGGTGTTAACGAAACCTGAAAGAATCTGATAAAATCGCCCGGAATCTTTTCAGGATGGGACACAATGGCCAAACATATTCTTGTGGTAGACGATGACGCCCTGATGCGCCGCAGCATCAGCTTTAAGCTAGAGCAGTCTGGTTATCGCGCCAGCACGGCCGTTAGCGCCGAAGATGCGCTGACCCTGGCGCGCCGCGACCGACCCGATCTCATCCTGTTGGATATCGGTCTGCCCGGAATGGATGGCATGGAAGCCCTGCGCCATTTTCAAAACGAAATCGAAAACGTGCCGGTGATTTTTGTCTCTGCCCGGCGGCGCGAGTTGGACACCATTTTGGGTCTGGAGCTGGGCGCAGATGATTACATCACCAAACCGTTTAACCCGGACGTGCTGTTGGCTCATGTGAAGGCGGTGCTGCGCCGCACGGCCGCGCCCGCACCAGAACCGGGGGAACGGCCGTTACCCATCACCGTGGGCGACCTCATCATCGACCCCGCCGCTCACACCGTCCATGTGGCCGGCAAACAACTCGACCTGCCCGCTAAAGAATTTGCCGTGCTTTACACCCTGGCCCAGGAAGCCGGTTACGTTGTGGCCATGGACGATTTATTGAATCGGGTGTGGGGCGCAGAATTTCTAGGCGAGCCGCAGGTTGTTTATGTGCATATTCGCTGGCTGCGCGAAAAAATCGAAGAAGACCCACAAAAACCGCAGCGCCTGCTGACCGTGCGCGGCGTGGGCTATAAATTAGTTCCTCACGAGGTCAGCAAAGAGTAGCAGGCAGCCATGTCTTTACGCGGCCGTTTTATCCTCAGCCATATTTTGCCTCTTTTGCTCATCCTGCCCCTGATCGGCGCGGCGTTAATTTACCTCTTGGAAACCCAGGTGCTGCTGCAAAACCTTTCGACCAGCCTGACCCAACAGGCGGCCATTATCAGCGCGGTAGCCAACGGCCGTCCGGAAATCTGGACCAACAGCGACCAGGCCCGGGCATTCCTCGCGCAAATAAACAATCAACTCGAAAGCGACATTACCCTGCTGGCCCCTTCAGGCGATTTTCTGGCCACGTCCGAAACGCAGCCAGCGGCAGAAATCCCAACCCCGGACATCAACGCCCTGCTGGCGAATCGCCGGCAAGTCATCATTACCTACCGGTTGGATGAACAGTCGGCCACCATATTTGTGCCTGTAACCAACGTCAACCAGCAGTTAATTGGCATTGTGGAAGTCTCGGACAACCTGGAAAGTGTGGCCGGTAGTTTTACGCCGCTCAGCCGGTTTGTGCTGATTGTGCTGCTGGGCGGCCTGGCGGCAGGCAGTTTGATCGGCTGGATTCTGGCCATTCGTCTGGAAAAACCAATTGGCGGCGTCACCACGGCCGTTGCCGATATCGCCGCCGGGCAGCGCACCGACCCAATCCCCGAAACGGGCACAAAAGAAACCAAAGAATTGGCTCGTTCGGTGAATGTGTTGGCGGCGCGCCTGCGTGAATTGGAAGAGACACGGCAGCGGCTGCTGGCCAATCTGGTGCATGAATTGGGACGGCCGTTAGGCGCGCTCAAAGCGGCCGTCAATGTGCTGCGTGAAGGAGCCGGGGAAGACCCGGCGCTGCGTGAAGAACTGCTGGAAGGCATGGACAATACCATCAGCCACATGGAGCCATTGCTCGACGACCTGACCCGGCTGCACGGCCAAATTTTGGGCAACATCGCCTTCAATCTCCAGCCAGTCCATCTGGATGTCTGGCTGCCGCCGCTGCTGCTGCCCTGGCGCGCCGCCGCCCAGGAAAAAGGCCTGCTCTGGCACAGCGACATTCCGCAGCATTTGCCTGCCGTAACCGCCGACCCGGATCGTCTGGCGCAGGCGGTGGGCAATCTGGTCAGCAACGCCATCAAATACACGGCCACCGGTGGTTCGGTGGTCGTTTCGGCCGGCGAAACAGACACAGACGTCTGGATTGAAGTGAAGGACACCGGCCTGGGGATCGCGCCGGATGAGCAGGCGCGCATTTTCGAGGCATTTTACCGCAGCAACCGCGACCGGCGTTTTCCGCAAGGACTGGGGCTGGGGCTGACGATTGCGAAGGAGATAGTGGTGGGGCAAAACGGCCGTCTCACCCTCGCTTCCACTCCCGGCCAGGGCAGCGCCTTCACCATCCACCTCCCCAAATAAAAAACGCGGATAAACACGAATAACCATTCGCGCCATCCGCGTTTATCCGCGTGCTATTTTGCTTCTCTACCCTTTCAACGCTCCCGACATCAGACCGCGCAAGAAATATCGGCCCAAGAAAATATAGATAATCAACGTCGGAATCGCCGCCACAAGCGAGGCAGCCATCTGCACATTCCAGGCAATGATCTGGCTGCCCGCCAGATTGTTTAGCGCCACCGTAATCGGCCAGTTTTCCGGACTCGTCAGCACGACGGCAAACAAGAAATCATTCCACGCGGCCGTAAACTGCCAGATCAACACCACCACAAACGCCGGCGCCGAAACCGGCAAAAAGATGTGATAATACGTTTCCAACAAGCCCGCGCCGTCAATTCGCGCCGCTTCCACCATTTCTTTGGGCACAGTAATGTAATAACTGCGAAACGTCAGCGTCGTAATGGGAATGCCGTAGATGATATGCGTCAGCGCCAGACCCGGAATGCTGCCATACAAACCCGTCGTGCGCATAAACTGCACCAGCGGAATTAAAATACTTTGGTACGGAATAAACATCCCGAACAGCAGCAGCGGAAACACAATATCCGCGCCGGGGAAACGCCAGCGGGTCAGGACAAACCCATTGATCGAACCCAGCATCGCCGAAATAGCGGCCGTCGGAATCACCAGCCGCAAACTGTTCCACAAATGCGGCGCCAACTGATTATAAGCCGCCACAAAATTGTCCAGAGCCAGCCCGGACGGCAAATTCCACATCGTCTTCAGGCTAACTTCGTCAAAACTTTTAAATCCGGTCACCAACATCACGTACATTGGCAGCAGATAAAAGATAGACATTATCAGCAGCAAAATGTATAACCAGGCGCGCGTTGGAGGGCGGCGCGGCGCATCAGCCACTCGTGCTCTCATGTTGTGGATTCCTCCCGCAGTGTTTGGTAAAGGTAAGGGATCACCAAAACCGCCACACTCAATAACAACAGAATACCGATGGACGCGCCACGGCCGTAAAACTGCCCATCAAACGTCGTCGTCCACATATACACAGACGGCACGTCCAAAGCAACCTGCTTCCCGGCCACCGCAATAATCAGATCAAACACCTTCAGCGAGATGTGACCCAGAATAATCATCGCGCTTAACGTCACCGGCCATAACAGCGGCAAAATAATGCGGCGGTAAATATAAATTTCGGAAGCGCCATCCACACGCGCCGCTTCCCGCAACGATTCCGGAATGGCCCGCAAGCCGCCCAGATATAAAGCCATCGTATACCCAGACATTTGCCAGATAGCCGGAATCGCAATGGCCGCAATGCCCCAGTTCGGCGTGGTGTGCCATTTATTCACCAAAAAATCCAGCCCCAACGAATCAAACAACAGATTCAAGCCGCTCATGCGCGATCCCATCGCCGGATTCATCAGCCAACGCCAGACTACACCGGTCACAATAAACGAAATCGCCATGGGGAAAAGGAACAAGCTGCGGAAAAAAGATTCGCCGCGCAACCCTTGATCCAGCAAAATCGCCAGACCAACGCCTAAAAACAAACACCCACCCACAAATAAAATCGTGAATACCAGCGTATTCCGAACATCAATGTGAAAGCGCGGGTCTTTTAACAGGCCCAGATAATTTCCCAGGCCAACAAACTCATAATTAGGCAGCAGCCCAACCCAATTGCTTAACGATACCCGCACCGACCAGGCAATAAACCCGTACACGAAGATCAGCACCGCCAATATCGATGGCGACACTAAAACCATCGCAATAATGGTATCTTTGTCGAGCTTCTTTAGAGCCATAAGGCATCCCTTTAAAAAAAGGGGCGAGTACAAGCACAATCCTGTACTCGCCCCCACAAGAACTTAACCTAAATTATTGGCAAGGACCGGAAGCAGCACAGGCGTCCACCAATGCCGTCTGGAAACCAGCCACATCGCCGCTGCCCAAGAACAGACCCAAAGCCGTGTCGATTTCCGATTTCCAACTGTCGTTGGCTACCACGCCGTGGGTCAAACTGCCGACCACGGTATTGCTGGCCCAATCGTCCATCGCCGATTGCAGGTATTCGCCGTAGAGCGCGCGGTCGCCATCGCTGCGCGCCGGAATGGACCCTTTGACCGGGTTGAAGGCATCTTGCCCTTCCAGAGAGCCGGCAACCGTCAGCCAGGCAATGGCGGCGTCGCGATGCGGCGCGCCCACCGGCAGCACAAAGCTGTCGGAAAGGAATTGGAAGTTGCCAGCCGTGCCGGGAACAGGCGCCCAGGTATAGCCTTCCTGCGGCACAGAGCCAAGCTCGCGGAAGAAGCCTTCCTGCCAGTCGCCCATTACGTTAAAGGCGGCGTCGCCATCCAAAACGATCTGACCGGCATCCTGCCAGCTTAGCGCCGAGGCGTCGCTGTTGGTGTAAGTGAGGGCTTTGGCGTAATTGTCCAATGCCTGCGTAACCTCAGCGCTGCCCCAATCGCCGCTGCCATCCCACAAAGCGTTGTACCCATCTGGGCCAAGCGACGCCAGGAGAACCGTTTCAAAGAGATGCATGGCCGTCCATTGTTCGCCCATCGCCAGGGGGGCATCCATGCCGTTGGCTTGCAAGGTGTCCATGGCGGCAAACCATTCGTCTAGCGTCGTCGGCATTTCGATGCCGTTGTCGGCCAGGACGGTGGGGTTGGCCCAGAGGACATTGGCGCGGTGGATGTTCACCGGCACGGAATAGATGTTGCCATCTTGCGAGATGAGGGGGATGAGGGTGGCGGGCATAACATCCAGCCACTTGTTTTCTTCGTAGAGGAAGTTCAATGGTTCCAACTGACCGGCGGCCACGTAGGTGCCGATGAGTTCCTGCCCGGCATGACCTTGCCAACTATCGGGCGCGTCACCAGCCTGGAGGCGGGTGGCCAACACTGCGCGGGCATTGGTGCCTGCGCCGCCAGCCACGGCCGCGTTCTGGAATTCAACATTGGGGTATTTTTCAGCGAATACTTTGATCATGGCTTCGAGGCCGGCCGCTTCGCCGCCGCCTGTCCACCAGGAGAATACTTCCACCGGGCCAGAAACATCGGCCATCGCCCCTTCAGCGGGAGCAGAGTCTAAAGCCTGCTGATTCGAAGCGCCAGCGGCCGCCGCGAGAGCGGATTGCAGCGTGGCTACATCGCCGCCAGCCAGGTACAGGCCCAGGGCCGTGTCGATTTCCGATTTCCAACTGTCGTTGGCCACTACGCCGTGGGTCAGGCTGCCGACCACGGTGTTGCTGGCCCAATCATCCATCGCCGATTGCAGGTATTCGCCGTACAAAGCGCGGTCGCCATCGCTGCGCGCAGGAATGGAACCTTTCACCGGATTGAAGGCGTCTTGTCCTTCTTTAGAACCGGCTACCGTCAACCAGGCGATGGCTTCTTCACGATGTGGTGCGCCTACCGGCAGCACAAAGCTGTCGGAAAGGAACTGGAAGTTGCCAGCCGTGCCGGGAACAGGCGCCCAGACGTAATCGACGTTGGGGGTTTTGCCCAATTCGCGGAAGAACCCTTCTTGCCAGTCGCCCATCACGTTGAAAGCGGCGTCGCCATCAATGACCAGTTGGCCGGCGTCTTGCCAGCTTAGAGCCGAGGCGTCGCTGTTGGTGTAGGTAAGGGCTTTGGCGTAATTGTCCAATGCCTGCGTGAATTCAGCGCTGGTCCAATCACCGGAACCATCCCACATGGCGTTGTAGCCATCAGGACCTAAAGAGGCCAGCATGATGGTTTCAAAGAGGTGCATGGCGGTCCATTGTTCACCCATGGCCAGGGGGGCGTCCATGCCGTTGGCTTGCAGGGTGTCCATGGCGGCAAACCACTCATCCAAAGTTGTCGGCATTTCGAGGCCGTTATCGGCCAGGACGGTGGGGTTGGCCCACAGAACATTGGCGCGGTGGATGTTGACCGGCACGGAGTAGATGTTGCCATCTTGGGAGATGAGGGGGATGAGGGTGGCGGGCATCACATCCAGCCATCCATTTTGTTCGTAGAGGAAGTTTAATGGTTCCAGCTGACCTGCGGCCACGTAGGTGCCGATGAGTTCCTGGCCGGCATGGCCTTGCCAGCTATCCGGGGCATCGCCAGCCTGGAGGCGGGTGGCCAACACTGCGCGGGCGTTGGTGCCTGCGCCGCCGGCTACGGCCGCGTTCACAAATTCGATGTCCGGATATTTTTCCTGGAAGACTTTGATCATGGCTTCCAAACCGGCGGCTTCGCCACCACCGGTCCACCAGGAAAAGACTTCGACCATTTTGCCGCCTTCGGCGGGCATTTCGGCTGGCGCTTCGGCTGGCGCTTCGGTGGGGGCGGTTTCTACGGCCGTTTCCGGCGCAGTCGTCGCGGCAGGTTGGTCCGTTGTGCTGCCACCGCAAGCAGCCAAAAACAGAGCGAACACAATCAACAACAAAACGGGTAAATAATGGGTCTTCTTCATATCTGCTTTCTCCTCGTTAGATAGACATGAACCACAAACCACAGCCCACGGCTAAGGGGGTTTAGGGCTGGTAGAGTGACTATACTGAAGAAAGGGACTTCATTCAAGGGCGTTTGTGACATATGTGCGACAAATATATGCCATTGTTTGGCTAAGTTGCACAAATATCGAGTTGGAGGTTGGTCGGCAAGGGCAAAATGAACGGACGAGATGGTCAGGCTGGCAGCCCGTTAACGCACGATGTCCAGTTCGCGCAGGGTGGTCAGGATGGTATCGCGGCGAATAGGCTTGGAGTGAAAACGGGTTGCGCCGAGCGAGTAAGCCAATTCGGGGTCGTTAAAAACGGAGCACACGATAATCGGGATGGTAGCGGTTTGCGGCTGGCTGCGAAGAATCTGCAAAATCTCCCAGCCGCTCGCTCCGGGGATCATCACGTCTAAAATGATGGCGTCGGGGATGAGTTCTTGGGCCAGTTTTAGCCCTTCGGGACCGCTGGTGGAGGTGATGACACGGCAGTCGTGGCCGGTAAGATACCGATCGAGCAGCTCCACCAGCCCTTCGTTGTCGTCTACGACCAGAATCACGGCGGCGTGGCTGGTGAGATTGAGCACGATGGCCTGACGGCCGTTCATCCCCATTTCCTGCCGTATTGTCCAGCCTAACCGGCCAATAAGCTGCTCAATGACCTCATCCACAATTGGCGCACCGCCAGAGTTGGCAGGCACATAGCCCAACGTCAACACAACCTGCTCCTGGCGCTGATTGAGACGCACGGTAAGCGACTCCTTTTCGGCCAGGCGTATCAGGCGACTGAACAGGCTGACAAATATTTGTTGGGAAACGGCCGTGTCCACCGACACCACCACCGCTTCATCCGGCATCGTCAGGGCAAACGACAAACCATGCTGCTCTGCCAGGGGAGACACCGCCTTCAGGGCATCCCGCAGCAGCCCGCGCAAGTCCAACGGCTGCAAATGGGTCTCCAACAACGAAATCTCGGCGGCCACCGAGGATAATTCATGCGCCGAAAAAGCTGTCTCGATCAGGTCGTCGGGGGCTAAATCGGCCTGCCATTCGGGCTGGATTTCCTGGCGGCGCGCCCACAAAATCGCGGCGACGCTTTCTTCGCCACGGCGCAGCGACCGGTGAGCCTGACGCGCCGATAACCCCAGCCGGTTGGCGGCGTCCTGCACCGTCACGCCTTCGATGTAGCGAAGCTGGAGCAGATTGTAAAGACGCGCATCGGAAACCTGGGACGATGAACGCGGGCCTGGGCTGATGGCTTCAATGGCGGTAATCAATTCGCGCCGCAGATGGTGGCCAAGCGTCTGGTTGGCTGGCATTCGGGCAGGCGCAAACGCGGCCGCCAGAGGGAGCCGTTGTAAAAAACTGAAATCATACAGGTGTTCCAGCGCCTGTTTTACCTGGTCTACAAAATCTTTGGACGGGATGGCCGGATCGGCAAAAGGTTCGATTTGGCTCATACAGATTCTGTGGCCGGCGTGGGTTTTAAACCTGCCAGCGCCGCTTTTAGAAAATGCAAGGTTTCGGCCGGATGCCAGGGGGTAGACTGAACAATCCTGACCTGATGCCCATATTGTGCCAGGGTCTCTTCAATATAGCTAGTGGCCGTGAGCAAAATAACAGGCACGGCCGTTAGTTCCGACGTGTTTTGCATGGTTTCCAGCACCGCAAAACCATCCACCTCCGGCATCATCAAATCGAGGATCACCAGATCGGGGGGCGATTGGCGCATGGCCAGCAGCCCACTGCGCCCTTCATAAGCGACGCGGACGGCGAAACGGCCGTTTTGCGCCCCCAAACTACGCTCGACCAACTGGCAGACGCCCGGATTGTCATCAATCACCAATACGTCATGCACGCCGCCAATACGGTCGATTTCGGCCAGCAGGTGGGCAAAATCGATGGGTTTGGTGAGGCAGGCGCGCGCGCCCAAAGTGGTGGCCATCCACGACTGGCTGGGCAGGGAACACTCAATGATGGGCGCCGTGACGCCCTCCGTCAGCGCCGGGTCGGGCTGCTGCCCGGGCTGGACATTTACCACCACGGCCAGCGGATGCTGCACGGCAGCCAGGGCAGCCAGCGATTCGCCATCCTCCAGAGGAATTACGGCAAAATTGTCCAGGTGGCGGGCGATCAGGCTGCGTACCTGGGCGTCCGGTTCCACCAGGAGCAGACACGGCCGTATCTGGCGGACCGGCGGTTCCATCGGGCGGGTGCGGTAAAGGTGGCCTGCCGGTTCGGCCAGCGGGTCGATGGGCAGCGTGAAGGAAAAAACAGAACCCTGACCCTCAACGCTTTCCACCCAGATACGGCCGTCGTGGGCTTCCACAAAGCGCTGGCAAATAGCCAACCCCAGCCCTGCGCCGCCATGGCTGCGGCTGAGGGAATAATCGACCTGATAAAACTCGGTGAAGATGTCGCCCAGTTTTTCGGCCGGGATACCTGGCCCGGTGTCCCGCACGTGGACGGTGATGTGGTTGGCTTCGGCGACGGCCGTTAACGTCACGCTGCCCAACGTCGTGAAACGGTGAGCATTGTTGAGCAAATTCAGCAGCACCTGACGAATCCGCGTCTGGTCAATGGCCACTTCCGGCAGGGCCTGGTCCACCACCACCCGCAAGGTCACAGCATCCGATTTTTCAAATAAATTGCCCACGATAGCCGCCGCTTCGCGCATCAACGCGGCCAGATCGGTCGGCTCTTTTTTCAGAGTAAAACCCACCATTTCAAAGCGGGAAAGGTCCAAAATATCATCGATCATTTCCAGCAGGTGGCGGCTGTTGCGATAAATCTGGTAAACATCGCGCATAAGCGGCGGCGGCAATCCTTCCGGGCCATACACCTCCGGCGACAGGTACATCACTTCGCTAAAGCCTAAAATAATGCTCAATGGTGTGCGCAGTTCGTGGCTGATGTTGGCCGCAAATTGTTCTTTGAGCTGGCGCGCCTGCTGGGCTTCTTTGTGGGCAATCATCAATTCATATTCGGTTCGCTCGCGGATGTCGTTGACAATGCGCAGCGATTTGACCATGGAACGAAGTTCGGCTTGCTGGCTGCGGGTTGTGGCCAGCAGAGATTTGCTTTGTTCGTTCATCTGCCAGACCCAGTCGAGGGTGGTGTAGAGCGTGCGCACGGCCAAAACGGCAATGGCCGCGGCTAAGACAAGCAGGCAAAGAACGGGGGCCAAGTCATAGGCTCGCAGGTGGTTGAGGGACAGGTAAGCTGCCGATGCGCCTACGGCAACGGCCGTGCCAAATTCACTATTCCGCACCAGCAATGAATTGCCAAAAACGAGCAGCAGTCCCGTGTAAGGTATCCAGGGCATCGGGAACAACCACATCGCCAGCAGGAGAACGGCCGTTGCCCCCCACACCAGCGCCCACCGCGCCACAGCCGGATGATCCACGCGCAGCCACAAAACAGACACGCCCAAAGCAGAAACCGCAAACCAAAACAACAGCATGTCCAATGGAAAAGCCACCGGCGATTCATAAAACAGCACCAAAAGCTGCGCCACCGCCAAAACCAAAATCACCAGGCGCAGGGTAAGTTGGCCGCGCAAATCCTCCAGGTTCAGGCGCAGGTTTTCTGAACGCAATTGTGGGTTGGTATCGAATTTGGAAGCAGGCGCACTATCGGCCATCGTCACTAGATCTCCAACGGGCTTATGCCGCGTCTAACAAACGCACTTTTAGCGGCGTGATCTGCAGCGTTTCAAAAGGCATTTCCACCCCAGCGGCATTCAGGGAATTAAATATCTTTTCGCGCAGGGCAGAACGCATCAGCACATGCGAACGCTCATCTTTTATCCAGGCTTGCAGTTCCAGGGCCACGTTGTAGTCGTTTAACTGTGTGACCACCACCCGCGGCGGCGGAGCTGCCATAAAGTCGGGGTTATCACCCACGATGTCCAGGAGAACATGGCGCACGCGTTCCACACTTTCGGTTACACCGATGGTTACCGGGATGTCGAGACGCAAGTGGGGAAAATTAGTATAGGAGGCCACGATTTTATTGATAATGTCTGAATTCGGGACGGCCAGCATCTTGCCGTCGCTGGTGATGATGCGGGTTGAGCGGAGGGTGATTTGCTCGACACGGCCGTAATTGTCTTCAATTTCCACCAGATCGCCAATGACAAACGGCCGGTCAAGAAAAATCAGAAAGCCAGAAATAAGGTTGGAAAAAGCGTCGCGGGCGGCAAAACCAATCGTCAACCCGGCAATCCCCAACGAAGCCAGAAATGCCGTGGTATTGAATCCAGCGGCATTCAGGGCATTGATGGCGCCGATGGCCAAAAGGCCGTATTTTAACAGCGTCAGAATGAAGACGCTGGCCGTTTCATCGATATTGGCACGAGTTAAAGCGGGCCGGACCAGCCAGCGCACCACAGCCCACAAAAACAGATAGATACCAAAGACAATCAAGCCAACAATCAGATTGGCCAGGGCATCCGCCAACCAAGTTCCAACAGCTGCCGGATCAAACATTTCGCTAAGGCGCAGCCAGATGCCGGTGAGAAAATCAGACATTCCGTTTTTACCTCTGCTCAGATTTTGACCAGGCAAAATCGAGCGTAAACAACCAGCTTATCTGCCTAACATTGTAAGCAGACGGCCGTTCTTTGTCTAAACTTCGTTTTTGCGGCCGAGCGGCTTCATCGCAACCCCATGATTTCTTCATCGCTTCTACACATCCGGGTTTTAATATCAGGGCATTACTGGAAACAAATTGGAGGTTTTCATGACGAAACAAATTACCTGGGTCACGGCCGTTGTGGCCATCGCCCTTTTAGCTTTACTCAGCGCGTGCGCTACCGATACATCTTCAACCGTTCCGCTGCCGGCGGAAAGCGGCATTACCACCGGCGACACGGCCGTCGCGCCCGCAGCGCAGCCCGACGAAGCGGCCGTGGTGGTGGAATTAGAAGCCGTCAATGAACCACTCACCACCGACACGCAGGCGGCAGAAACGGCCGTTGCCCCCGACGCAGCCCCGGTCGGTAATCTGGCCGAAAACAGCACACTGACACTGACGGCCGTTACCAACCTGACGGCCGTAGAAATCGACGGCTTGCTGTACATGCGCGAAGAAGAAAAACTGGCCCACGATGTCTACATCACCCTGTATGAAATGTGGGGATTGCCCGTCTTTAGCAACATCGCCGCCAGCGAGCAAATGCACACCGAGTCCGTCCTGGCGCTGCTTAACCAGTACAATTTGGCCGATCCGGCCAGCGGTTTGGGCCTAGGCGAGTTTGCCAACCCGGCCTTGCAAGCGTTGTACAATCAGCTCATCGCCCAGGGCAGCCAGTCGGCCATAGATGCCATTTTGGTTGGCGGCCTCATCGAAGAAACCGACATTCTCGACCTGGAAACACACCTGGCGGAAACAGCCCAGGCCAGCATCCTCCAGGTGTATGAAAACTTGTTGAGCGGCTCCGCCAACCACCTCAGTTCGTTTGCCTCGCAGTATACACGGCAGACCGGAGCGGCTTATGAAGGGCAGCTTCTCTCAGCGGAAGAATTGGCCGCCCTGCTGCAAAACGCTCCCGGCAACGGCCAGGGTGGTCAGGGCCAAAATCGCGGCCAGGGCCAGGGAGGACAGGGCCAAGGCCAGGGTCAAGGTCAGGGGCGGGGAACCGGACAATCGTAAGAGATAACCAGGTTCAAACCTGAATCAAGGGAAGGCGGAGATTGGCAACCAATCTCCGCCTTCTTTTGGGTGGAATTTAAGGTGAATTTAAGGCAATTTAGGCTATATTTAAATCTCCACTTTCCCAACCCGGCTATGATTCGCAGGTTGCCAGGAGTGCTGGCGCATGAACTGTTGCGGCGCTTTTGCGCCGTCAAAACCATTTGATGTTGGTTCCTGCCTCGAGCCAACATCGCCACAGGAGAAAATCATTTATGAAACGCATCGCTCTCATCGTTTTAGGCGTCCTTGTTGGCGGATTCTTGCTCATACAGCTTGTACCGTACGGCCGTAATCACGACAACCCGCCTGTTATTCAGGAACCCAACTGGGACAGCCCGGAAACCCGCGCTCTGGCGGAACGCGCCTGTTTCGCCTGCCACAGCAATGAAACCGTCTGGCCCTGGTACAGCAACATTGCCCCTGTGTCCTGGCTTACCCAGCACGATACCGAAGAAGGCCGCCAGATTCTTAATTTCTCGGAATGGGGCGTAAACGGCCGTCGGCAAGAAACCGACGAAATCGGCGAAGCGATTCAGGAAGGGAGCATGCCTATGCCAATGTTCCTGATTACCCACCCGGAAGCCCGCCTGACCGACGCCGAAAAACAAGCCCTGATTCGCGGGTTGGCCGCGACGACCGGCAGCAGTTTCCGCAGCGAATCGGGCGAATCCGGCGAATCTGACCACGATAACGATTAACGCCCTTTTCGGACCACATTCTCACGCCAACCTGCCAGGGAGCAGCCTGGCAGGTCTTACCCTCCTTTTTATTGCACATCCCGCTCCGGCTCGTTACAATGCCCCCTATACAGCACTGGACAATGGCGATTTATAACCCTGCAGACCCTTCGTAATGTTTAAAAATTAAACGTCACAGATTGGACCAATCTTTGGAGATTGGTCCAATCTCGCCGAGCTAAAGATCGGCGGGAAGTCGGGATTTTCAGATTTTTGCCCATTCCAGCGCATGAATTCTCAGAACAATTTACCACCACAGACAAAGAGGGGAATAGGTTCATGCAGCAGAAACAACCGGTTTGGCAGATAACGGCCGTTCTATTCTGGTCATTCATTGTTTTGCTTATTGTGGTTTCTGGCTCGCAGCCCACGCGCGCCTCGCAGCCCACGCATGCAGCCGCCTGGGAAAACAAAGTCGATCCCTGGGTTTTAGAAACCGCCAGCACACACTCTCAAACTGAATTCCTGGTTTACCTGACCACACAGGCAGACCTGACGGCGGCGGAGGCTCTGCCCACAAAAGCGGCCAAAGGGCAGTGGGTGTACGAACAGCTCACGGCCGTTGCCCAACAAACGCAGCCCGACCTCCTCAAAACCCTGGACGCCGCCGGGGTAAGCTACCAATCCTTCTGGGTCGCCAATATGGTTTGGGTGCGCGGCGACGCCGCCCTGATCGAAAATCTGGCCCGCCGCCCAGATGTCGCGCATCTCTACGCCAACCCCGCCGTGCGCGGTCCGGACCCCATGCCCCTGACACTGGAAGACCTGAAAACCATCGACGGCATCGAGTGGAACATCAACAAAGTTGGCGCGCCATCCGTCTGGGCGACCGGCTACACCGGCCAAACCATCGTCATCGGCGGCCAGGACACCGGCTACGATTGGACCCATCCCGCCCTTAAAAACCATTATCGCGGCTGGAGCGGCTCTGTAGCCAACCACAACTACAACTGGCACGACGCCATCCACACCACCGGCAGCAGCTGCGGCGCAGACTCGCCCTTCCCCTGTGACGACCATTATCATGGCACGCACACCATGGGCACAATGGTCGGCGACGATGGCGGCGCCAACCAGATTGGCATGGCTCCCGGCGCCAAGTGGATTGGCTGCCGCAACATGAATTCCGGCGTGGGCACACCGACCACCTATGCCGAGTGTTACCAATGGTTCATCGCCCCCACCAATCTCAACAACCAATACCCCGACCCCAGCAAAGCGCCCGACGTGATCAACAATTCCTGGGGCTGCCCTGTAGATGAAGGCTGCACCGACCCCAACGTGCTGCTGACGGTAGTAAACAACGTGCGCGCCGCCGGCATTGTCACGGTGCATTCAGCCGGGAATGAAGGGTCGGCTTGCAGCTCTGTCCAAACTCCGGCGGCAATTTACGACGCTTCCTTCACGGTTGGCTCAACCGACAGCAACGACACTATCGCCAGTTCCAGCAGCCGCGGGCCGGTCACCGTGGATGGCAGCGGCCGGCCCAAGCCGGACATTTCGGCGCCAGGGGTGAGTGTGCGATCCAGCATTCCCGGCGGAACCTACACCTATCTGAGCGGAACCAGCATGGCCGGGCCGCATGTGGCCGGTCTGGTGGCTTTGTTGTTGTCGGCGCGGCCGGATTTGGCCGGACAGGTGGATGCGATTGAGGCGATCATTACCAGCACGGCCGTTCCCCGCACCACCACCCAAACCTGCGGCGGCGTAGCCGGCAGCCAAATCCCCAACAACACCTACGGGTGGGGGCGCATTGATGCCCTGGCGGCCGTGGAATCCGCTCTGGCGCCCCAGCTTCACCTGATCAAAGAGGCGTCGGATACGGCCGTTTCCCCCGGCGACCTGCTTACCTACACCCTGTCCATCAGCCAAACCAACGGCGTCAGCCCACTGACCAGCCTCGTCCTCACCGACACTTTGCCGGTCGGCACAACTTTTGTCACCGCCACCCTGCCGTTCACCCAAACCGGCGCCGCCATCACCTGGAATCGGGCCAGTCTGGCTGAAGGAGATGTGTGGCAGGCGGAGTTGGTGGTGCAAGTTCCATCGGACAGCACCGAAACTTCTGTGGAAAATGCGTATTATGGCGTGGCGGCGGATGGGGCCACGGCCGTTACCGGCCCCATCATCAGCGTCACCATCGAACAACCAACCGCCCAATTACACCTGCAAAAGCTCGTGTCTGAAGCCATCATCGAACCGGGCGAAACCCTGACCTACAGCCTCAGTCTTACTCAGAGCAGCACGCTGCCGCCCTCGCCATTACCCGGCCCGCCAACGGCCGTCAGCAACCTCATCCTGACCGATACGCTGCCGGTCGGCACGACATTTATCACGGCCACGCTGCCCTTCACCCAAAACGGCGACGTCTTCACCTGGAATCGAAGCAGCCTGGCGATTGGTGAGGTTTGGCAGGTGGAACTGGTGGTCGAAGTCCCGCTGGACTCGGCAAATTCGGCCGTCCAAAACACAACCTATGGCGCGCGGGGAGATGGGGTAACGGCCGTGACCGGCCCGCCCATCATCACCCTCATTCGGCCACAATTCCACCTGTATTTCCCGCGAATCATCGCAGACTCTGCGGATTAAGGAAGGGGAGATTGGAGATTGGAGACTGGAGATTGGAGACTGGAGATTGGAGATTGGAGATTGGAGATTGGAGATTGGGAACTGGAGACTGGCCTTCACGCTACACGCTACTCTCTACACTCTACACTCTACACTCTACACTATACACTCTACACTCTACACTCTACACTCTACACTCTACACTCTACACTCTACACTCTACACTCTACA
>JAKQCM010000251.1 GCA_029559155.1 Chloroflexota bacterium | reverse complement strand
TCCTGCCACACAAACCGCGACAGCCACTCCGCCCGTATCAAGTCCACCATCAAAACATCTATCCACGACAAAACAGCCACAAAGCCGCCCGTTTGCAAGATTTTCTGCACGAGCTGATGGCTGCGCGGGTCAGACAATACGGCCGTGGCACAAGCAACCCCGCCAGAAATAATCAGCGTTTGTCTCTGCGCCGAAACAAGCCTATCACCAACCAGCAAAGAGGTGTCTGGGCGCAGCGTCAGGCCGCGCTCGCTAACAATCAACCCCGATGTTACTCCCATCAACGACACAGAAATGCCTTGCTGGCGGAGGTCAGACAAACAGCCAACCACCGACTCTTCGTCAAAATGCGGCGCAATTAAAATAATGACTTGCGGTGCAGGCGGTATCAAAACGTCTCCATGGAATCCAAAACGGGTCAGGCAAATGGTTGTCCGAAATGGTGGGCACGGGTGAGCATGGCAATGAACCAATGTCTTCACTGTCATGCTCGCCCAGCGGCATTTTGGCGACTCGAACAAACCTGACAGGCAGTGTAATGGAAAGCGCGCGTGAATTTGGCGTCACCGTGCGAAAATGGGGCAATTTCGTGCGAAAAGCGGGCAAATAGCGTCAGTTCGGGTAAGATTAGCGCGTGATGGCAGTTGGCCCAGTGCCTGGATGCCGTTTCTCCCTTCAAACACACACCGAAGTATTCAAAACAGCAAGCCGCTCATAACAGGTAAAAACTCATGCACTTAGATGACTTACGAACGGCCGTTCCTAAAGCCTTGCGCGCCTGGAGTAATCTGGCCGGAACAGCCGACGATTTGCTCACCCAACTGCTCATTGTCCAACACGAGTTATCCAACGGGAATGGCCGCAGCCCCACCAGTCGTCTGGCAACCAACCAGGTTCTGCTCAACGGCATCCAACTGCTGCAAAGGCAAGACCCAACCGGCGCCAAAATTCTCAACCTGCGTTTTATGGATGCCGAAACTGTACTCATGGTCGCCAGCAAGCTCAACCTCAGCGAAGACCAGGTCAAACGCCGCCAGCGCGACGCCATCCACCGTCTGACGCAGATTTTGTGGGAACAGGAAACGGCCGTACGCGCCCAACGCATCCACCAACTCCAGGCCCAACTCATGCCCGCCGATTACAGCCAGCTTTTCGGCCTCGACCAGCCCGAAGAACAGCTTCTGGCCCAGTTGCAACCAGGTAACGCTCCCTGGGTGATCGCCATCGTCGGGCTGGGCGGCATCGGCAAAACTGCCCTGGCCGACCACGCCACCCGGCAAATCATCGCCCAATTTGCCTATGAACAGGTTGTCTGGCTGCAAGTGACGCCGGCGCAAAACCGGCCGCCCGCTGAGACGCTGGACAATTTGCTGGCCCAATTAGCCCAAAAACTCTGCCCGGACCTTTCTCCCCAGGCAGCCGCCCAGCAGCGCAACAGCCAACTGCGCCAGACCTTAAAATCAGCCCCCTACCTGGTTGTCATTGATAACCTGGAAAGAGAAGCCGACGTGGCTTTCATGGTCGGCGTGCTGCACGATTTAGCCAATCCCGGCAAATTTTTGCTTACCAGCCGGGTGCGGCCGCCGGCCGCCGCCTCAAGCCTGACCCTGGCCGAATTATCCAGCGCCGACACCTTTGCGCTCATTCGCCACCAGGCAACCATTGCGGGGCTGCCTGGCCTGGCTGCCGCGCCAGACGATGACCTGGCCAAGATTTATGAAATCACCGGCGGGAATCCCCTGGCCGTGAAACTGGTAGTGGGATTAACGGCCGTTTACCCCCTGCCGCGCCTCTTAACCGACCTGAAAGAAGCCAAGACCCGCGAAATCGAGCAGCTTTACCGACGTATCTACTGGCAGGTATGGCGCAGCCTCAGCCCGCCGGGGCAGACCTTGCTGGAGATGATGCCTCTGGCGACCGGCATGGGCGCGACGCCAGAGCAGTTACAGGCCATGAGCGGCCTGGACGAAAGCGCCTTATGGATCGCCATCGGCGAACTGGTCAACCGCTCCCTGCTGGAAGTGCGCGGCACAGCCTGGGAACGCCGTTACACCATCCACCGCCTGACAGAATCTTTTTTGTACACAGAAATCATTCGCTGGCCGGGGGAAGAGGGCAAATGGTAAACGCACGGCCGATTCCGAACGGCCAACAACTATTTGCGGAACCATGATGATTAGTCCACGCTTTGTCCAAGGTTTACAGTCGTATCTGGCGCATTGGCTGGCGCAAACGGCCGTTCTCGATGATGACGCCATCCGCCAGCTCAACCCCGACTTCCCCAACCTGCTGCGCGTGGTGGAACTGGGCCTGGTTTTGCCGGAAACTCAGGCACAAACGGCCGAACTCATGCTGCAATGCTTCTTTTGGGTGGAGCAAGTCGGCCATGTTCCCCAGTGGCAGCCCTGGGTGGCGTTGGCCGTGCAGCGCGTGCCTGCCGCGCCCAACAGGCTGCGTTTTCGTCTACTTAAGCAGTTGGCCCAGTTTCAGCGCCTGCAATACCAACTGGATACGGCCGTCGCCACTCTGCAAGAGGCCGAGCAACTGGTCTATGCTCCGGCCGACAAGCCCTTGTTGGCGGAAATCCACTTGAACCTGTGCCAGGTCTACCACCTGAAAAGAGATTATCGGACGGCTGAGACATACGGCCGTTTGGCCCTGCGCCACCTCCCCGACAACCTGCCCCGTCTCACCGCTATTACCCTGCGCACCCTGGGTTTTATGGCCTCTGAACAAGGCCAATACGTTCAGGCCGAGGCTTACTTGCAAGACTCTCTCAACTATGTCCACTTGCCGCAGGATAGAGCCTTAACCCTCAACGGGTTGGCTATCACTTACCAGCAGCAGGAGCAGTATGATCAGGCTCTGGCAATCTATGATGAACTCCTGGCGATGCTAGACAGCGCCACCCATACCCACCTGTTTATCGATGTTCAGCTTAACAAAGGGGGTGCGTTGCACAGTCTGGGCCGCCTGGAAGCAGCCGAGAGCGCCTTTCAAGCGGCGGAAGACTTGCTGCGACAGCGGTCGGGGTTGTCTTTTCAGAAGGCGTTAGCGGCCAACCACTTGGGCTGCGTCTGGCGCGACCAGGGGCGGTTTGCCGCCGCCGAAGCCAGCCTGCGTCGCAGTATTCAACAATTTGCCCTGGCCGACGCTGAGCTTTACCAGGCCAACGCCTGGGGCAACCTGGCAAAGCTCTACGCACGGCAGGGGCGTCAGGATGAGGCGCTTGTCTGCCTGGATGAAGTGCTACGACGGGCAGCCGCTTATCCCGACAGCGCTTTTGCCCAAAATCTACAAACCAGCTACACCCGCTTGCGCGACGAATGGCGCGACGAACTTCCTGAAGGATAAAGCCTCCGCGAGGCGAAGCGCTTTAACCGCTGCACCCGGTTGCCGTCGTTGTTGGGCAATCAGCAGCATAGGTAACAGGTGTAATCGGGCCGAGAAGCAGAAGACCGAGAACGGCCGTCGCCAACAAAATATGAACTTTGACACAAACTTTCTGAACCATCACGACTCTCCTTTACAGGCAGGCGACTCGTTGAGAATGGCGCGCCGTGCAGAAGAATGACCCCCTGCACCTCATGAGATGCCCAAGAGTCGTGGTTAATAATTGTCACCATCATAGAAAATGTGTGGGGGGAAATCTGGTACCAAACCGCGCCATTTTGCATAGGTTGTTACAGCAATGAATGATGAACTGATGGATGTGCTTGGCCGTTTTACGCAGCGGCTCCACTACTCGGCGGGACAGGTGGCGGCGTTATCCGGCGTACCCCGCCGTACGGTTATGAATTGGCTTAGCGGCCGTGTTCGCCAACCGCACGATTGGCGACGATTGGCGCAGGTTGCCGCGGCTTTGCGCCTGACTGAAATGGAAGCCACTGAATTGCTGCAATCGGCCGGACACGCTTCTGTCGCCAGGCTGCGCAGTGAAGCAACGGCCGTTTCCGATCAACAACTTCTAGCAGCCTGGCCGGCGGCTGACGACGCACCTTTTCAGGTCATCTCCGATTTGTCTTATTTTGTGGGACGCGAAGAGGTTCTGGCCGAGTTACGGGCGGCGCTGCAAGACGGCCGTTCCATCACCCTTTACAGCCTGCACGGGATGGGGGGTGTAGGCAAGACTGCTCTGGCGGTGCATCTTGCCTATCAATTACGCCCAGCCTTCCCCGATGGCGTCCTCTGGGCGCGGCTGGACACGACTGACACGATGACGATTTTAGCCTCGTTTGCCGCCGCTTATGGGCAGGATGTGAGTGTGCACCATGATGTAGAAACGCGCGCCGGAGCGGTCCGCGCCATTTTGACCAATAAGCGGGCGTTGATTGTGCTGGATAACGCCCAAACCAGCGCCCAGGTACGGCCGCTGCTCCCTGCATCCACAGGAAAAACGGCCGTTATCGTCACCACCCGGCATGATCTGGCCGTCAGTGATAACATGCAGCGCTGCGCAATTGAAACGTTTTCATCGGATGGAGCGGAAGCCCTGGCCGTCTTCCAACACTTTTTGGGCAAGCCGTCCACGAATCGTTGGCGGCCCGAACTACAGGAAATCGCCGCAATTTTGGGCCAGTTTCCCCTGGCAGTAGCCATTGCTGCCGGCCGTTTGGCCGCTCAAGTGTCGGTTTCTGACTACCTTGTCCAACTGCGAGCAGCGGAAAAGCGGTTGGATTCGCTTATCCGCGAAGACCGCAGCGTTCGCCTTTCTTTTGACCTGAGTCACCAGATGCTTGCGCCCCAGGTGCAACAATTTTTTGTCAGCCTGGGCGCTTTTGGCGGCGATGATTTTTCGGTGCAAGCGGCCGCCCACGTGGCTGACGTGGCTGAAAAAGACGCCCTCCGTTTCCTCAGTGAACTCATCCAGTTGTCTCTGGTTCAACGCGGGCGGCCAGAGCGCTATTCATTGCACCCGCTACTGCGCGATTTTGCCCGGGAAAAACAGCCCGACACCCAATTTAGCCAGAGGATGATCCATTGGTTTGTAGAGTTTGCTGTGAATCATGCAGCGGATTACGCCCAGGTGGGAGTTGAATTAAGCAATTTGACCTTTGCTTTGGATAGCGCCTGGGATATGAACATGACCGATTCTTTTGTCAATGGCGTGTTGGGGGTTTTTCCGACCTGGCGGATTCGGGGCGACGTGGCAACGGCCGTGCCCTACCTGGAAAACGCCTTAACCACGGCCCAAACCACAGGTAATCGGCTGTCTCAGGCGCGGCTCCTTAGTTTTTTCGGCGTTACTGCATGGGTTTCGGGCAAGCCACAAGAATCGGAAGCCTGCCACAAACAAGGTTTGGCCTTGGCTTATGCCCTTGAAGATGCGAACCTGATATCTAAATTCTTGATTGACCTGGGCAGTGTGGCCGGGGGGTATTATGGCGATTATGACCAGGCTAAAACCTATTTACTGGAAGCGGCAACATATGTACAACAAATCAACGCTCCTGAACGCAGCGCAGCCCTATTCCTGACTCTAGGCAACGTGGTTTATGAACAAGGGGATTGGCGAGCGGCGGAACAGTATTGGCACGAGGGGTTGGCGCATGACAAACGATACGGTCGCGCCGACACAGTAAGCATCAACTTGCGGCGGAATCTGGGCGTCCTGGCAA
>JAKQCM010000241.1 GCA_029559155.1 Chloroflexota bacterium | reverse complement strand
CGCAAACGCGGCAGTAATTGTAAGAAATTTTCCAGGCCATCGGGTTCTAACCTCCTTTAGGTACTCAATGATGCTCTCGACTCTAAAGGAGCCACCTACCTGGTCAAACCAACAAAAAAGGCCGGGCAATGCCCGGCCGGTGCTGGTAGGTAGTTGGTTAGATGCGGCTGGCGATTTCGCGCAGCAGGTCGATCATGTCTTCGGTACGGCCGTTTGACGCCTTATTCACCTGCTCCGCCTGTCCTTTCAGCCCATCTGCTTTCAGGATGCGGGCCACACTGAGCATTCGGCGGCGACTGAGATAATGCTGGGGGTTCAGGGCAATGGCGTCTGCCGTTTCTTCGAGGGTGATAATAAGTTGGTTCATATGTGCCTCCGGGTTCGATTAACTTAACTACGCCACGTACTCTACGCGCCTACTCCTGGTGTCAAGAGGGAATCCGGGGATTGCTTAGGAAAATAGTGGCCGACTGCGAGTAAGCCGGTCGTGCATCTTGCGAACGGCTTCGCTGCGACTGTGAAACAAGTGCGATGGGTACGGGCTGCCGGCATACTGCCACAACTCCCGGTGGTCTTTGCGAATCTTGTAGACCTGCCCAATAACCTGGACATCAACAGAGACATCGAAGCGGGCCAAATCGCCTGGCTGCAACTCGGTTTTGGTGAAAGTGAATTGTGATTTCATGGTTTCGTCCTCCAGTGAAGTGAACTACGCCACGTACTCTACCCGCCTACTCCGGGTGTCAATAGTTTGGACAAAATTGGGGTGTTTTGCTGGAGGAACTGCAAAAAAGCGAGGGAGAATATGGGGCTAAAACGTCACTTGCGGCAGTAAATGAATGGGAAGCGGTGTCAGACTCCGTTGCCCATCTCTTCGGCGAGACAGGGCGTCTTCTGACACCGCTTCACAGCCACCCGCTTCCAGCGGCCAGCCGTCTACCAAACGCTTCGCATCGGCGAAAGGGGTTCCGGTGCGCTTGGCGATATAACCGGCGAAGCGCGCAACCTGCCATTCGTTCAGGCGCGGCGCGTCCAGGTCATAGGCCAACACGTCACGACCGTAAGCATTAACCTGCCACCGGGGTTGCAGATGCTTTACCGGCAAAGCGTCCACACCAAATAGGCGCAGCCACAAAGCAGCGCGCTGGTTGTCGCGGGTCGTGACAAAAGCAGTAGAACGGCCGTTCGTAAACATAAAGGAAGTTTATCATATACAATCAAGTTTGTCTATATATTGCCGAACGGCCGTTCTACTGTCAACGTGCCCAGGCTACGGCCTCATCAGGGTCAGGCGGGTCGCTCATCCAACTGGTATCTGGGCGAGGCCATAAGAGGCACTCGGCGACGGTAGGTAAACGGCCGTCAACCAACGGAACCTGCCACCACCGACCCTTGCTGGAGTACCAGCCCAGGCTGCCCAGCTCTACGGCGCGTTCGGCCGTTTCCAGCGTCGCCCGCACATCGTCTTTTAGGTAGGACAGAACTGCCTCGTGTTCGCCTTCGGCCCACAGCTGCGGAGCCATCGCGCCGTTCATGTTGTCGATGATACGGCCGTCTTTCAGGCTGACATTGTGTAACTTGCCCTGAACGCCTGCGCCATGGGCCAGGGACTCCAGGCCCACGCGCCAACCCAATTTGCACACGCTCATCATCATCATATCGCAGTGATGATTGAGCATCAGGTCGGCGCACTCGGCGACCATGCCCGACTCCTCGGCCAGCACAGCGAAGTCGAAACCGGCGCCATTGACGGTGACAATGGTGAAGCCTGAGGCAGCCAACCCAACCAGGCCGCGAACTATGGAACGGCACTGCTCTACTGACATGGCTGCGGGCGGCATGTCGCC
>JAKQCM010000217.1 GCA_029559155.1 Chloroflexota bacterium | reverse complement strand
AGACTGTAGGTGCGGCTGCCACTGTTAAAGCCTTTGAAGTTCTGGCTGCCGTTCAGCGGCTTGCTGCCGGACCAACTGCCGCCGGCTTCGCAAGCGAAGGCGTTGCTTGCCTGCCACTGTAAGGTGAAGGCGGTATTGGGGGGAATGGTCACGGCCGTTTGCCCATTGGCCGTCAGGGTGACAACCGGCGTGGTCGCGGCGACCGGCCATACTTCTTCTTCGTAGGTGGGGAAGGGGGTGTAGAGGATACGGCCGTCGGGCTGCACCGTTTTCACCCGCTGGCCGTTGCTGCTGTGGCCGTATCTCAGTCCCGAAGGGCTGCTCTGTGACCGTGCCACACCCCGCCTGCCATTCCCCAACCCGCAAGCGGCACGGCCGTTTCCCCTTTCCATATCGCGCACAACCAGAGCTGCCTTCGCCACGAAATACCTCCCCATATAAATTTGGCGAGCATATCATGCGTACCCGGAGAGTCAATGGAAATAGCTGCAAATCAGCTACAAAACGACTGCAAATCAGGTTTGATGACGGCGGGAAACGGCCGTTTCCCCCTCCATCTTTCAGTCATCCTTCGCTCATCCTTCGCTCATCCTTCGATCATCCTTCTTACACCCTTCTTACCACGCCCTTTCATCCCCCATCACGCACCACGCACCACGCCTCACGCATCACGAACCACGCCTCACGCATCACCTATCCCCCATCAACTCGCCAGTTCACCCCAAAGTATTGACTAAATTTCACACCATCTATATCATATGACCTTGTGGTCACATGACCACAAGGTCATATGAAACAAAAGGTAATATGCCCAAAGATACATTCTTCAACCTGCCCGAAGACAAACGAGCGCTCATCTGCAAAGTTGCCGTAGCTGAATTTGCCAAACATCGGTTCGACAAAGCCAGCATCAACCGCATCGTCGCCCAATCTGGCATTGCCAAAGGAAGTTTTTATCAATATTTCGAAGACAAAAAGGATTTATTTCTCTACATCGTGCAGTTGGTCGGCGAAGAAAAACTCAACTACATGTCCCCTCTCTTGCAAAACCCCGACAACCACGACATTTTTATTCTCATCAGGGAAATGTACATTTCCGGTATTCAATTTGTGGTAGCCCATCCGGAATATGCAGAAATTAGCAAACGCATCCTGGAAAACAAAAACTCACCCATTTACCAGGAAATGATGGACCAAAACCTGCCCACGGTCTATGATTTTTTTGAAGCACTTTTAGGCAAAGCCATCGAAAATGGCAGCCTGAGACCCGAAATAAACGTCAAACTGTTAGCCTACATCATCGCCTCCCTCAACACACTGGTCATCGAATACTACATCGACCAGATTGACCAAACCTACGATGAAAAAATGATGGTAACAGTGGATCAATTTATAGATTTCCTCAAAAACGGCATAGGCAGACAAAAATCAACGGAACCCACATCAACAGAGTCGCCGGCCAACATTATCGGCTGAACAAGCAAGCGTCATCTACTTGTTCTTGAAACTAACAATCAAAAAGGAATGGAGTCATGAGCATAATTGAAGTCAACAATCTGTCTAAGTATTACGGCAGAGCCAAAGCCAGAGGCATTGTCGATGTCTCCTTTAGCGTCGAAGAAGGTGAGATATTTGGCTTCATTGGCCCCAACGGCGCCGGCAAATCAACCACAATCCGGTTGTTTCTATCTTTAATCTACCCCAGCAGCGGAACCGCCAAAATCTTTGGCCAGGACTGCATTCAATTTGGCCCGGAAATCCGGCAGGAAATCGGCTATTTGCCATCCGAAGTTTTTTATTACGAAGGCATGAAAGTACTCGATTTGCTCAAATATTCCGCCAGTTTCTACAAAAAAGATTGCACCAAACGCCTGCACGAATTGGCCGACATTATGGAACTGGACATGACCAGAAGAATCGACGACCTCTCGTATGGCAACAAAAAGAAGGTAGGCATTGTGCAAGGGCTGCTGCACCAACCCAGGTTGATTGTGCTAGACGAGCCAACCAGCGGCCTGGACCCCCTGATGCAGCGCAAATTCTTTAACCTTATCCGCGAAGAAAACGAACGAGGCGCCACCATCTTCTTCTCGTCCCATATATTGGGCGAAGTGCAAAAGATGTGCAGCCGGGTCGCCATTATCAAAGAAGGCAGCATCATCAACATCCAGGACATCAAAACCCTGCAAAAGGACAATTATAAAAAGATCACGGTCGCCGGAAATGGCCTGGATGAAAAACAGTTCGAGGTCGCCGGCGTCAGTAACCTGGAACAAGAAAATGGGGCAGTCAATTTCTTCTTTAGAGGCGATATCAATCTCATCATGCGGCTGATCAGCCAGCAAGAAGTGGTCGATGTGACCATCGAAGAGCCTACCCTGGAAGAAATTTTCATGCATTATTACGAATAGGTGATGAGATGAACATCTACAAACACGAATTCAAAATGAATGTGCGCTCTGTCATTAGCTGGTCCGTCTCCATTGCCTTGCTGCTCTTTATCTTCATGGGCATCTTTTCATCGTTTGCCAAAGATGCGGCCCTGTTGAATGAGGCCCTGGCGCAAATGCCGCCAGAGCTGCTGACAGCCTTTGGCATGACCGGAATAGACATGTCGACTGTGTTGGGTTTTTACAGCCTTGCCTTTCTCTTTTGCCAGATATGCCTGGCCATACAGGCGGCGAACTATGGGTTTGCGCTTGTCTCTGTCGAAGAACGAGACATGACGGCCGATTTCCTGCTGGCCAAACCTGTAGGACGAGCGCATATCCTGACCAGTAAATTGCTGGCCGCCTTCACCGGTCTAACCATTACCAATGTCGTCATCTGGATCAGCAGCTTTGTGTTTATCAACATGTTTCGCGGCGGTCGGCCCTATGACACAAAGACATTGGTGCTGCTGCTGCTGAGCATTGTTGTGTTCCAGCTGTTTTTCCTCAGCGTTGGCGTGCTCATCTCATTGCTCATGAAACGGGTCAGAAGCGTGACGTCTGTTTCGATGGCCCTGGCCTTTGGGATGTATGTTCTGAGCGCATTTGGCGGTATGCTGGGAAAAGACACCCTGGATGTGATCACGCCGTTTAAGCACTTCGACCCCAACTACATCATCGCCAACGCCGCCTATAATGTGCCGTTGGTTGGGCTGAGTGTGGTCATTGTTGTTGCCTCTATCGTCGGCAGTTATGTGCTGTACGCGAAACGAAATATCCACACGGCCGTCTAAGGAGAAAAGATGAACATCTTATTACGAGAACTAAGGGCAAATTTCAAATCTTTGCTCATCTGGAGCGGCATTTCCATCCTCTTCGTTATCATCGGGTTTTCAAAATTCTCTGCCTACGAAGGAAATCCGGAACTGTTGGCGATATTAAATGACCTACCCCCGGCAGCCTTGGCAGCTTTTAACTTGAATGCCTTCAACCTGACCACGGTAACCGGCTTTTACGGCGTCATGTTTGTCTACTTTGCCCTCATCTTGTCGATTTCGGCGGCCATGTGGGGCGCCGATATCATCACAAAAGAAGAGCGAGATAAAACAGTAGAATTTGCGCTCACCTTGCCGGTGACCAGGGAAAAACTCATCACCTTTAAGGTGTTGGCCATGGTCATCAATAGCATCGCCTTGCTGCTGGTCACCTGGGGCGCTGTTTTGGCCAACGCCACCGCCTACCAGACAGACAGCCAATTCTACAGCTTTGTCTCGCTGTCCATGTTGGCCTTGTTTATGTTGCAGCTCATTTTCCTGGCGGTTGGCGTTTTCCTGGGCTG
The DNA here is from genome assembly GCA_029559155.1 of Chloroflexota bacterium. GTDB lineage: Bacteria > Chloroflexota > Anaerolineae > Promineifilales > Promineifilaceae > Leptovillus. The sequence goes on along the minus strand of JAKQCM010000217.1, from coordinate 11,472 downwards.
CGCCATGAGCCACTACAAGCGGGCCGGTTCGCTGGCCGTTTCCATTCTGTTGGGAACCTACTTCCTATCTATCATCTCCACTTTGGATCAGAACCTGGATTTTCTGCGGTACGTGACGCCCTTCAGGTATTTTGACCCGGCCGTGTTACTGCACGAGGCAAAAATTGATATGGTCTATGTGGTGTTAACGGCCGTTATCATCGTCGTCAGCCTCGCGGGCGGCTATTTCACCTACGCCAAACGGGATTTGTACATTTAACCTGCCAAGAAAGACCCCAAGGGTTTGGCGCCCAAATAATCTCATAAACCCTTGGGGTCTGTATAAGTACGCCTGACCGGCAAAAAATGGGGCAATCCGACGATTGCCCCATTTTTATTTCCACCTCAGACGCCACATACCAGCGCCTGCGCCAATGTTGTTTTACTCAGAACACAGGGCGATTACACTCCAGGCCCGGTCACAGGTATAATCTTCAAAATTATCATTTCCGACGGGGGTTTGTATGCAGATATTTGTGACCGGCGCAACTGGCTTTGCCGGTTCCCACTTAGTTGACCAACTGCTCGCCCAGGGTCATCGCGTGACTGCCCTGCTGCATCCGGCTACCAGTCACCAGGAACTGCCGGACCATCCGGCGATGTCGGGCATCGAAGGCGATTTGCTCGATCCGCACTCCTTGCAAACGGCCGTTGCCTCAGTCCAGCCCGACGTCATCTACCACCTGGCCGGGCAGGCATACCCGGCCCGCTCCTGGCACAACCCGGCGTTAACCATCGCCATCAACACCGGCGGCACAGCCAATTTGCTTGATGCCGCCGTCGCCGTTGGCCGCCCCAGGGTGGTGATTGTGACCAGCGCCGAGATTTATGGCTATGTAAGCCAGAGCGATTTACCCCTGACAGAAGCCTCCATCCCCCAGCCGCGCCATCCCTATGGCGTTAGCAAGTGGGCCGCCGCCATGCTAACGGCCGTCTACTGGCAGCGTTATGGTCTGCCTGTGGTGGAGGCACGGCCGTTTAACCACATCGGCCCACGGCAAGCCCTCGGCTTTGTCGTGCCCGACTTCGCCAGCCAGCTGGCGGCCATCAAGCTGGGCCAGAAACCGGCCCAGCTCTCCGTCGGCAATCTGGACGCCCAGCGCGATTTCACCGATGTGCGCGACATTGCCCGCGCCTACATCGCCCTGGCCGAGCGTGGCGAACCGGGCGAAGGGTATATCATCTGCTCCGGCCAACCCGTTTCCATCCACTATTTGCTGAACGTGCTCATAGACGCCGCCGGCGTTTCGGTGGACATTGCCTACGACCCGGCCCGGATGCGGCCGTCCGACACGCCCTGCCTCTACGGCAGCTACGCCAAAATCCAGCAAGCCACCGGCTGGCAGCCAGAGATTCATCTGCGGCAGGCGCTCGGCGACGCGCTGGAAGACTGGTTAAATCGCTTGCAAAGTAGTGTGTAACGTTGCCGCATTTTATGGTAAACTAGAGCGCGTAAACATAAAGTAAGCCTGTTTTATGTCTTCGTGAGGAGTGATAGGCCATGCGCACAATGCCGTCGCTTAAAACAAGAAAGCCGATTGCCGGAAAGCCAGGCTGGCGATCCTATCTTTTGTTGCTCGTGTCCCTGGTTACAATGGTCGCTTGTAATGAAGCGGCCGTGGCTGTGCCCACCGAAGCCGCCGTTGCCATTGTGCCCAGCCTGACCCCCAGCCTGACTCCCTTGCCAACGTCTAACGCGACGCCAACCTGGACGCCGCGGGCCACGTTTACGCCTTATATCACGCCTACGTTCGTAAACACCGCCCAGCCGCCGGAAGTTCGCACCCGGCAGGCAGCCGAAGGCGGTCTAATCAACAACCCAGTCGGTGGGTCAGGCAGTGGCGCATTCCCAACCGTTACTCGGGCTGTGCCGCGTTCGACACAAACGGCCGTTGCCGCCACGTCCACGGCCGTTATATCCCAAACAAAAGTAGCCGCCACCGCCACCCAAATCGCCGCCACGGCTACCTCCTTCGCCGCCTCGGCCACCCCGCTGCCCAACAACTGGCGCGGCGAATACTTCGCCAACACCACGCTCTCCGGCACGCCCGCCTTCATTCGCAACGACACAGACATCAACTTCAACTGGGGTTCAGGCTCGCCCGATTCGCGCATCCCCAACGATAATTTCTCCATCCGCTGGCAGCGCTCCATAGATTTAGCCGGCGCCACCTACCTGTTTTACGCCTACAGCGATGACGGCATCCGCGTTTATCTGGACGACACGCTGATCATTGATCAATGGAACCCTGCGGCCAACCGCGTGTTTTATGCGGTGCGCGCCGTAGGCGGCGGGTCGCATCGTCTGCGCGTAGAATATTTCGAAGCCAGCGGGGATGCTTACGTGGGCTTTTCCTGGCAGTTGGCCAATGAATCGGCCTGGGTGGGCGCCTATTACGCCAACGCCACCCTGCAAGGTCCGCCGGCATTTGTGCGCCAGGATACCAGCATTGGCTTCAACTGGGGCAGTGGGTCGCCCAACGGGCTGCCGGCCGACAATTTCTCGGTGCGCTGGCTGCGCGAATTTGATTTTAATAACCAGGCCTACGAATTTTTGGCTCGATCCGATGACGGAGTGCGCGTTTTCGAAAATGGCAACATTTTAATCGATGAATGGCGGGCCAACGACGGCACGCAAACCTTCCGGCGTGAAGTGACGTTGTCCGGCCGGCGCGTCATTCAGGTCGATTATTTCGAGGGCGTGGGCAACGCGCTGATTTTCGTCGGGTTTAATGGCCTGTCCGGAACCAGCACGCCGACCCCAACCATGACGCCCACGCCGTCTAGCACGCCTACACCTTCATCCACGCCTACCCCAACCTCTACGCCCACCGTCACGCCGGCGCCGACCGATACGCCGGTTCCATAGGCACATGGGTATGGCCAAAAGCAAGGAACGGCTAGACAGGCTCCTGGTGCAGCGCGGCCTCGTGCCGACACGGGCTAAAGGGCAGGCCTTAATTTTAGCCGGCGAAGTGTTTGTGGATGGCGAGCGGGTGGATAAGGCGGGTACTGCCGTTTCCATCACCGCCGAAATAAACTTAAAAACCCCTATGCCCTACGTGGGGCGTGGGGGTTTTAAATTGGCCGGGGCGTTGGCCGAATTTGGGCTGGTGGTAGACGGCCGTGTCTGCGCCGATGTCGGGGCGTGTACCGGCGGCTTCACCGACGTACTTTTGCAGCAGGGCGCGGCGCGCGTGTACGCTTTAGACGTTGGTTATGGCCAGCTAGATTGGAAACTGCGCCAGGATGAGCGCGTGGTGGTGATGGAACGCACCAACGCGCGGTACGTGGACTCTTTGCCGGAACCGGTCTCATTTGTGTGTATCGACGTTTCTTTTATTTCCCTGCGCTTGATTTTGCCGGCTGTGCAGCAGTGGCTCACCGCCGACGGAGAGGTCGTGGCGTTGATCAAACCGCAGTTTGAAGCCGGACCGGAACAGGTGGGCAAGGGTGGTATTGTGCGGGAAACGGCCGTTCACCGCCAGGTATTGCAAGATGTCTTAGATTGGTGTCGGGGCAATGGTTTTGTCCCTCAAGGGCTGATGCGTTCGCCGGTAACCGGCTCGGATGGCAACGTAGAGTTTTTGGTTTGGCTGCGACGGGTAGGGGAAGATGGTGTGGGCGAAACGGCCGTTACCCAGGCATTAACCCCTCCATTACCCCAAAATTAGGTCGCAATTATCCCTCTAATTCATTTTTTACCCGATCCAGCAGCATTTGGGCGGTAAATGGCTTCCTTAATATCGTTGGCAGTGGCTGGTCGCCTAACTGTCGTTCTATATCCCGTTCATCGTACCCCGAAGAAATAATCACCTTCACCTGCGGCTTGACCTGTCGCAGCAAGCGTAACACTTCCGCGCCATCCATCCCCGGCAAGTTCATATCCAAAATAACCAGATCGATCGATTGATGGTGCTTACGAAAAATTTTCAGCCCATCTTGGCCAGACATAGCCCCAATCGAAACCACTCCGATCGAGCCGAGGATGTCTTCCAGAGCTTCCAATACAAATACTTCATTTTCCACAACCATAACTGTTGTCGACATGTTTTTCTTGAGAATTGTTTGCTGCCGTTTGACACGACAAAACAACCTTTGCCTCCCAATGAGTAGTAAAATTAGATGTCTGCAATAGGCTGTGAACGCCGGTTAGTGGATGGGTTGATAGATTATCGGGGAAGTGGATGAAGGCAAATAGATAGTAAAACAAGTTCCGTGCCCAACTTCTGTTTTGAGTTCAATGGCTCCGGCGTGCTGCCGGACAATATCTAAAATTGCCGATAACCCCAATCCGCGACCTTGGGATTTAGTGGAAAAAAAAGGTTCGAAAATACGGGCCATCGTTGGTTCATCCATTCCCTTGCCCGTATCGGTAACCTGAAAGAAAGTATAGTCGCCGGCCAAAAGATTGTCATCAACTACTAAAGGTAGATTATTGCGTGAAAAAGTAATCTGACCTGTTTCAATCACAATTTCACCATCGGGTTCATAAATTGCCTCGGCTGCATTCAGCGTAAGATTCATAATAACTTGCTGAATTTGCGCAGGATTGGCCTCGATGGGCGCTAAATCAGGCGTTAGCTTGAGGGTCACGCTGACATTATGCAGTAAGACAGACCCTAGCAGCGTGATGGTATCGGCCACAATCCGGTTAAGATTTACCAGTTCTTTTTCCGGAAAATGTTGGTGGGAATACGAAAGAAGTTGGGCGGTGAGAAGGGCGGCGTATTCGGCCGTTTTAACAGCCTGTTCCACGTGCACTCGCGCTTCATCGCCTGGGGGAAGTTTTATAAGGGCTAATGACGCATGACCCATAATGCTGGTTAGCAGGTTGTTAAAATCGTGGGCAATGCTGCTGGCCAGGTAGCCCAATTCCTCCATTTTCTGGCTCTGACTTTGGCACACTGGCAATGGTTTAAAGCCGCTTGTGCCTGTCGTGACGGGTTCGGAGAAAAAAGAACCGTTGGTAGCGTTGGGTGAGGTCATAAACGACATGCCTTTGACGACGTAGGGATTTGAAGCGTATGTTGCATTTCTTTTTATGAGGATAACATAGAAGTGCAGATACTGACTGTTAAACAACTACAAAACAACTGCAAAACAGCTACAAATCACCTTTAAAGACCTGCAAATTGTGGCGTGAGAGGGGAATATTTAAGGGTTATGTTCAGTTTTTTGGCGGGAAGTGAGGCTGAGGAGTAATTTTTGTTGGATTGGAGTTTCTTCGAGTGATTGCAATTGGGCGGTGGCTTGCTGCAAAATTAGCTGGGAAACGGCCGTTTCCCCTCTCACTTCATACAACTCCGCCAGGTTATCTAAAGCGTTGGCTCCAAAAAACAAATCCCCCATTTCCTGGTACGCCTTCACGGCTGCCATCAGCATTGCTTCCGCTGCGTCCCATTCCCCCAGCTTTGTATACACCATCCCTAAATTATTAAACAAATTCGCCGTTTCCGATGGATTTTGCACCTGAGAATTTAGACCTAAGGCATCCTGCCACACATGTTCCGCCCGGGCAAAATTGCCCTGGTTAAACGCCGCCACACCTAAATTGTTCTGCAGTAAGCTCATCGACCGAATGTCGCCCGAAGCCTCCAAATCTGACACCAACCCTGAAGATATTGCTTCGGCTTCCACCCAATTTCCCAATTGCGCCTGAAAACTAACGATATTGATCAGCGCCAATGTCGCCGACTTCTTCTTATGTATTCGCATAAAAATGTCGTAGGCTTCCACCGCAACTTGCAAACCTTCCAACCACTTTTGCGACTTCAGATACCCATTAGACAAATCCAGATACGCCAGTCCCACAGCTTCATCATCGTGACTCGCCTGGGCAATAGCCAGCGCTTCCCGGCATAAACTTTCACTCAGCACCAGGTCGCCTTGCAGCGTATACACGTTGGACAATTTTCCCAACGATTTCCCGTAATTCTGCTCGTCGCCAATCGCCGCGAATGTTGCTGCCCCATTCTGAAAATGCACCCTGGCGCTGTTGAGATCCCCCTTATACAGATAAACACTGGCCAGCATGACCGACAACTGCGCTTGTTCCTGTTCGCGCTGCAAAAGCGCGCTTGTATCTAAAGCTTTTTGGAGATATTGAAGCCATCGGTCCCAATCGGCATATCCCAATACTACCGAATTTAAGGCAAGTATCAGCTTGTAAGCCAGGTCAAAGGAGTCATTTTTCTCCAATGACGTTTCCAATGCGCGTAATAAATTATCATAATCGGCCTGTATGAAGGCACTCAGATCGCTTTCTTCCTCCAGAAGTTTCAGCCAGCGCTGGACGTTGGCCAGCTTTTGCTGCCGTAAAATTTCGGTCCACGTTGGCTGATTGGGAATAGGCGCGGTCATGCGTCATCAAACATCTTCAGCAAAAACACCTCTGTCAGACGGTGCAGTCGATAGCGGCGCTCGAGAAGATTGCCGCCAATATCTACTAGCGACAGAAGAACGAGTTTTTCCAGAGAAGCATCTACTGCCTCTTCGGCCAGGCCAGAAACAGCAACCAGGTGTTCGAATGTAAAGCCGCTGGCTCCTGCCTGGGTCAGCGCCAACAGGGTCATTTTGCTGTCGTTATGCAGCGTTTCCCAGATTTCCCGATAGATATATTCAAATAATTCATCGCGATTTTGGTTGCCGCCGCCCAGATCAAACCGGTTTAGCACACGAGGTAAAGACCGGAATTTAAGTTGGCCGACGATTAATTTCAGCGCCAGCGGATTGCCGCCAACAGCTTCGTAGATAGGTTGTAATTCGCTTTCTGCCGTTTCGGCAAGGGACGTGAACCCGGTACGTTTGGCTTCCAAGCGGATGAGTTCATAGGCGGCTTCGGCCGGCAGCTCTTTTTGCGAGAACGAGAAGACGTCTGGCTCGTCTAACAGCCGAAAACGGGAGGTTAGCAGGAATTTGCTGGGGTTTTGCACTTTGCGCAGCGAGGGTAGGAGACTGCGATAATCGGCTACGGTTTCCAAATTGTCTACAATGACAAGGCAGGTACGTTCTTGCAGGTGTTGTTTGGTTAATTTTTGCCGTTGGAGTTGGGAACTGAAGGAGTTGAGCGGGATTTCGAACTGTTCGGCAAGCTTGTCCAGGAGGAGAGGGAAGGTGAGTGACGGCCGTCCACTCTCCACCTTCAATCGTCCTAACGACGACAGGTGGGTCTGTTTGGCTGTTGTCCAGGCAATATCGTCAAATTCCATCGATTCGATCATGTCTCGCGCCAATTGATCGGCTAACGCTGTTTTGCCCATCCCGCCCAGACCATCAATCGAAATAATAAAATGCCCACTGTTTGGCGACAAAGCTTCGATAAGCGTCTCTCGGGCATCCTGAACCCCTACCAGTCGGGAATAGGATGGAAAATCCAGACGATTCATCATGCGTTGGCGCCAGCTAATGCCGCTGCTTTCTTCGAGCGTGTTTAAAATATCCGTTAACTGGTTGATCGCTTGCCGCTGGCGGTAATAGATGCTCGACTCCGATACGTTCAGACGATTTGCCACGGCCAAAACGTCCCGGCGATGCTCAAACCGTTCGCGCAGCAGATCCTCCGCCTCTGGCGCAACCATGCGAAGAGCGGCCAACCCCCAACTCAATACTGCCCGATTTTGCGCGGCCGGCCCCCCCTCCGCCAAACTGCTAAAAGCGTCCTCGTTTCGCGTGGCCTCTAACCCAATTCGCAGGTGCGCCAACGGCCAATTTTGGGTGTCGTTGCCATGCCAAACCCGAAGCGCTTCGATAACATCGTCAGCTGTGATCAACCTTCCAACCATGAAACTTTTCCTTCCCTGCTAGATTATGTGCCAATTCCACCCTCATTTTGCCCCAAGCGTCGCGTTTGCTGGCTAGATCATAGAACAAGTGCCGTATTTAACGCAAGAAAAGGCGGCGTTTGCAGCTTTTTGTAGTCTTTTTATAGGTAGTTTGCAGCTAGTTTGCAGATCAAAATGGCAAAAATCGGTTAAGGTGTTCATAGCTTTGCACACAGGCAAAGGCGAAGAAGCGAGATCAAATTTTTTAGAATGTGGAAGGTAAAAAGGAGAAAATGATGTCTAAAAATACAAAATTGTTTTTGATGGTGTTGGTTCTGGTCGTTTTGGTAGCCGCTTTTGCAGCTATTGCTTATACCGGTCATACGGCCTTGGCCGGCGGGATGAGCCTCAATGGATTTTGTGTCGGGAGCAGCGCCGGTTCTTGTGGGGTCGGATAACACCACCAACTTGTATTTGTAAAAATAATTAAGCTCAATGGGGATTCCTCCAGTGAGAAGTGAGCAACACGAGGAAAATTATGTCGTTACCGTATCGTAATAAGAAGAGAAAGAGGGTGCCGGCGTATATCTTAATCGGGGATGGGTTTGATGAACTTGAGGTAATCTACTTTCTGCATCAATTTCGACAGGCTGGATTGCCCATAAAAAGCGTCAGCTTGTTTGATGGCCTGGTCTTTAGTCGACAAGGTGTTGCTCTGAAAGCAGATTTTTCCTTGGCCGATAAGCCAATTGATTTGGAGCAAGATTGCTGGCTGATATTGCCATCTGGTGGACACAACGGGGATGTTCTTCGCCATGATGCCCGGGTCAAGACGATGCTCCGCACCATCAATGCTGGTAGTGGGATGGTCGTGGTGACAGATGGCGGCAGCGATCTGGCTGAGGATGTGTCACAGGTGGTAACGGAACGGCCGTCACTCCTCCGCAGCGCCAGCCAAAACCTCGAAGAGTTCATCCAGGGGTTGACCGACAAGATGGTCTTCGCCTGAGAACACCGCAGAACAATCAATGGACGGGAGCAAGGGAAGGAACGGCCGTTCCTTCCCTTGCTCCCGTTTTACCATTTACACCACCAATTTGTTATACTTGGCCCCATGAATCAGAGTAACATTCGCAACTTTTGTATCATCGCTCATATCGACCATGGCAAGTCTACCCTTGCCGACCGCATGTTGCAGGCCACCGGAACCCTTTCCGACCGCGAAATGCAAGAACAGGTTCTCGACGACATGGACCTGGAGCGCGAAAAAGGCGTCACCATTAAAGCCTCCGCCGTGCGCATGAACTACACCGCCCAGGACGGTCAGACCTATGAAATGAACCTCATCGACACACCCGGTCATGTAGACTTCGGCTACGAAGTCAGCCGGGCCTTGTTGTCTTGTGAAGGCGCCGTGTTGGTCGTCGATGCCACTCAGGGCATCGAAGCCCAAACCCTTGCCAACCTCTATCTGGCCATCGAAGCCGACCTGGAAATTATCCCCGTCGTCAACAAAATCGACCTACCCGCCGCTTTACCCGACGAAGTGGCCGAAGAAGTCGAAAACATCACCGGCATTCCCGCCGAAGAAGTCATCCCCATCAGCGCCAAAATGGGCACCAACATCGAAGCCGTTCTCGAATCCATTGTCCGTCGCGTGCCGCCGCCATCCGGCGAAACCGAAGCGCCCCTTCAGGCGCTCGTTTTCGATTCGCACTACGATTCTTACAAAGGCGTCATCGCCTACGTGCGCGTCTTCCAGGGCACGCTTAAAGATCGCCAGTGGATCAAAATGATGTCCAACGCCGTCACCACGGAACCCATCGAAATTGGCATCTTTAGCCCGGCCATGAAACCGGTCAAAGAACTAACGGCCGGTGAAGTTGGTTACGTGGCCACCGGTCTCAAAACGGTGCGCGAATGTCGCGTCGGCGACACCATCACCCTCAAGGACAAATCGGCCGAAAAACCCCTGCCCGGCTACGAAGCCGTCAAGCCGATGGTCTTTGCCGGTTTTTACCCCACCGAGGGCGAAGATTATGCCCTGCTCAAAGAAGCGCTGGAACGCCTGCAGTTGAATGATGCGTCCCTGGTTTTCGATCCGGAAACCTCCGATGCCCTCAATTTCGGTTTTCGCTGCGGGTTCCTGGGCATGTTCCACATGGAAATTATTCAGGAAAGGTTGGAGCGGGAATATGATCTCGACCTGGTGGCTACTGCACCCAGCGTGCGGTATGAAGTTGTGATGGCCCAAACAGGCGAAACAATCATCATCGAAAGCCCGGCTGATTTGCCTGACCCGGGCACAATCGAGGAAATTCGCGAGCCTTGGATGCACGTGCAAATTTTCACCCCGGATGAGTACTACGGCGTCATTATGGACCTGGCAATCAAACGGCGCGGCGAATTTGTGGGCCAGGAATACCCCGCCCCAGGCCGCGTCATCTTAAAGTTCGATTTGCCGCTGGCCGAAATGATCGTCAACTTTTATGATCGCTTGAAGAGCGCCACGCGGGGGTACGCCTCCATGGATTATGATTTTGCCGGTTATCGGTCGTCGAAATTGGTCAAGCTCGATGTTTTGGTCAATAAGCAAGCCGTCGATGCCCTGGCGATGATCGTGCATGAAGACGATGCGTATCATCGCGGGCAGCGGCTGGTAACGCAGCTTAAAAAGGAAATTCCTCGCCAGATGTTTGAAGTGCCTATTCAAGCGGCCGTGGGTAATCGCGTAGTCAGCCGGGCCAATGTGAAAGCGTTGCGCAAAGACGTGCTGGCGAAATGTTATGGCGGCGACATTACGCGCAAGAAAAAGTTGCTGGAAAAGCAGAAGAAGGGCAAGAAGCGCATGAAAATGATCGGCAACGTGGAGGTACCGCAGGAAGCTTTCCTCTCGGTCCTTCGCCTGGACGATGATTAACGAACAAATCCTTAAGTTGTCAGAAACACCCCGATTGGGGTGTTTTTATTTTTTGAAAAGCACTCAGGTGCATCAAATCATGCAATCGGCGGGTATCAGGCAGTGGGTTAAATATTGTATGATAGATAAATCTGCACCTGATTGTCTTATCTGCCCATACTCAAGTTTAATCGCAGGGTGAGCGTATATCCGAATGAAGAATATTTTATGTGTTGAGAGCCAAGACGGCCGCATAAAATCGCACAAAAATGCCAGTCTTGCACATGTATTGGAAGCTACAATCTGTCTTCAGGAGGTAGTCTATGAATTGCCCAAAATGTCAATCAGCCGAATTTAGCACGGCCGTTTCCTGCCCGGATTGTGGCTTCACCGCAAACGGCCGTTCCCTCATCCACTTCGCCAACCTCACCTTCATTCTGGCCGAAATGGCCGATTGGGATATCCCCGCCGATTACCTCAATCCGCTGCGCCAAACCTATGGCGACCGCTTGAAAAGCTGCGAAATCGACCTGGGGCTGCGCCTGCCACCGCCCGACGCTGCCGAAGCCCTGGCGCTGAACCAACGTCGCGCCCAACTCCTTGCCCTGGTTGCCGCGCTGGCCCGTTGGGCTGCGCAAGATTGGTTAGCCTTATCCATTGCCGACCAGATGCGCGACCAGATATATGGTGAAGTCGTCCTGATCGACCAGCGCCTCGCCGACGCGCCGCCAGTTTCGCGTTCCCAATCCACAGAGGAGTACGCGCTTAAGC
>JAKQCM010000205.1 GCA_029559155.1 Chloroflexota bacterium | reverse complement strand
ACCTGCCCGTCTGCGTCTGCCAGCCGCTCTTTGGAGAGGTGGATCGCGCCGCCGTAGACCACAATCTGGCGGCGGTTGGCGTGTTTGGCGACGATGGGGCAGACGCAGGCGACGGCTACATCCTCTGGCTGGCAGGCGCCGATGCCCACCTGCATGGTATCGTAAAAGACAAAGTTGCCGGGCCGGATTTCATCTACGCCGTCGAACCGGTCGACCAGACTGCCGGTGGGGGTGTCGCCAATGGACACGGCCGTTTCCAGCCCCACAACGCGCAGCCCGTCGCGCACAGCATTCATACGCGCCACCATCTGTTCATAAACGGCGTTGGCTTCAGCCGCGCCGCCTGTTTTGTAGCCGTAGCCGGCGTGGGTGAGCAGGCCGGCCAGGTTCAGGCGGGGCAGGGCGTGGACGGTTTGGGCCACGGCCGTAATATCCGCCATGTTTTGCCAATCCAACCCGGTCCGATGATAACCGACGTCGATTTTGAGCCAGACGGCCACGTCGTGGCGCAGTCCGGCGCTGAGGCGTTCGGCGGCTTCCACCGATTCCAGCAGCAGGTGGAGGCGCACCTGGGCGGCCAATTGATCGAGTTCGTTTAGTTGGCGCAGGTTGGCGGGGAAGGCGATGAGAATGTCGTCCCAGCCGTGGTGGGCAAAGTAGGCGGCCATATCGACGGAGGAAACGGTGACGGCCGTCACTCCTTCTTCGCGGAACCACTGGCCGATTTCCGCCGATTGGTGGGTCTTAAAGTGGGGCCGAAAGCGCACGCCGCTTTGCCGCGCCTTGGCGGCCATGCGGGCGATGTTGCGCCGGGCGATGGGCTCGTCTAGCAGGAGGGTGGGTTTGGTGATTTGGTCGTAGATGTTCATAGGGTTGGGGGGAGTGGGGAGTGGAGATTGGAGATTGGAGATTAGAATCTCCAATCTCCAATCCCCAATCTCCAATCTCCAGCTTCCAGTCTCTAGTCTCTCTTCAACAAAAAGGGTAAGGCCAGCCGGTGCAGGCCGGCTTTGGTGACCAGGGTGAGGCCGAGCAGGGTGGTTTCGTCCAGCCAGCGTACTTCGTCGATGATGATGGGCCAGGGGAAGCGGGTTCCGGGCGGGTAGGTGATGTTGAGGCCGGGACGGCCGTCTACCAGCGAGACGGCCTTGAGCAGTTGGACGGGGATGATTTCCACCAGTTCGCCGCGCCGACGGACGATGTTCATGCCCTGACCACGGCCGTCGAACCGTTTACCCCACCAATGGCCCAGGCCCAAGGGGGCCAGACCGGGCGGGGCGATGCGCCGCAGCCAGCCGGGACCGACAAATTGAGCCTGGAAACGGCCGTGCATCTCCTCTATTTCCGGCGGCGTCAGGCCGTGAAACAGTTCGGGGAAGGCGGCCAGAGGCAGCCGGTTGAGGTGAACCAGCGTCGAAGTCATCGGGGCAAGGGGTAGGTTAATGCTGCGCGTTCGCGGCGAAAGAGTGTTCCGGATGCCGGGCGGTGACGCCATCGTAAAAGGATTTGATGATGGGCAAATCTTCTTCCAGGTTGCCGGTGGGTTTGAAGGTGGGACCAAAGCGGACGGATTTACGGCCGTAATCGAACGCCGCGACTACCACAGGCACGTTGGCCCCTTCGGCGATGCGGTAGAAGCCTTGTTTCCATTCGCGTACTTTGCCGCGTGTGCCTTCCGGGGTGATGCACAGCACCAGTTTATCTTTCTGCTTGAAGCTGTCGACAGCCTGGCCGACGGCGCCATTTTTGGCGCGCCGGTCAACGGCGACGCCGCCGAGCCAGCGCATGATGCCGCCGAAGGGCTTCTTAAACAACGTGTGTTTGGCCATCCAGGAAATGCGCACGCCGAGGGAATAGGCGGTAAACATGACCAAAATCCAATCCCAATTGGAGGTGTGGGGGGCGCCGATGATGAGCAGCTTGCTGCTGTTGGGGATGGCGCCTTCGATGCGCCAGCCAAACAGGCGCATGCCCAGGCGGGCGAAGTTTCGGGCTAGCGGACCGCCGCGTCGGGGCACGGCATCGCCCAATTGCGGCACCTGGGTTTCGCCTTCGGGCGGCAGGTAAATGATGTCATTTTTATCGGTCATTTGATGTCCTTCTTACTTAAAAAATGCCAATGACCGGACTCGCCCTCCTGGTGTCTTTGGCTCCCTGTAATTTTTTCACAACTCCCCGGAATGTCCAATAGCTCTTTCTGTCTACCAGGAGTGGGGGAACTTGCCTTTCACATCTTGGTATAAGCTTTGGAGGTGGGTGATGTCGGTTTCTTTGTCGCCGGTGGGCCGGAAGATGGGGTAGAAACGGACTTCTTTACGGCCGTAATCAAAAGCTACCGGCAGGATGGGGACGTTGGCGCCCATGGCGATGTGATAAAAGCCGCTGTGCCACTGTTTGGTTTCGCTGCGTGTGCCTTCGGGGGTGATGCCCAGCAGGAGCTGGTCGTGTTGGTTGAAGGCCTCGATCATGCTGCCAACCACGCCGTGCGTGGCGCGGCGGTCGATGGGAATGCCGCCCAGCCAATGCCATAATGGCTTGCCAAAGCCATCGACGAAGGTGTGTTTGCCCATCCAGCTGAGACGAATGCCCAGGGCGTAAATCGCGGCGACGGTGAGGAGGAAGTCCCAGTTGGTGGTGTGGGGCGCGCCAATGAGGATGGCTTTGGGCACGTCGGGCAGGCTGCCGGTGACGCGCCAGCCAAACAGAGCCAGAATGGCCAGGGTCAGGGCGCGGGTTACGCGGTTGCCGCGTCGCGGCAGCGAACCGGCGGCGGCTGGCGGGTTGTTTGTGTTGTTATCGGTGAACAGGTGGTCTGTCATGACAAACTCCTTTCCCAAGGTGTCTAGGTAGACCCTGCTTAGGGTCGTCTCCACCAGTAATAACACGCAAGGCGGCCAAAAGTGGCACGAAAAACCATTTGGGATTTGGGATTTGGGATTTGCGATTTGGGATTTGCGATTTGCGATTAACAATCGTCAATCGTCAATCGCAAATCGTCAATCGTCAATCGTCAATCTTTGAGTTCCAGCCAGTTGTGGCCGGTGGCGGCTTCGACTTTGAGGGGGACGTCGAGTTGGAAGGCGTCGGACATGGTGTCGATGACCAGGGGTTTAACGGCCGTCATTTCATCATCCGGCACTTCCAGCAGCAGTTCGTCGTGGACCTGGAGCAGCATACGGGCGCGGTAGCCGGCCAGGAGCGCTTTGTGCAGGCGCAGCATGGCGATTTTGACGATGTCGGCGGCGGTGCCCTGGATGGGGTGGTTGACGGCTTCGCGTTCGGCGCGCAGCCAGGCCTGGCGGTTGCTGCCGCCGGGCGTGGACTTGAAGACCGGGAAATAGCGGCGGCGGCCCAGCAGTGTTTCCACGTAGCCCTGCTGGCGGGCTTTGAGCTTGGTCTCTTCCAGGTAGTCGCGGATGCCGGGGAAGCGGTTGAAGTACTCTTTGATGTAGTTTTCGGCCTCGGCCAGCGTCAGTTCGGAGTCGCGGGCCAGGCGGAAAGCGCCCATGCCGTAAATCAGGCCAAAGTTGACGGCCTTGGCGAAGCGGCGCTGGTTGTAAGTGACCTGTTCGACGGGGATGTTGTAGACGGCGGCGGCGGTGGTGCGGTGGATGTCCTGGTCGGAGCGGAAGGCTTCCAGCAGGGCGGCGTCCTGGCAGACGTGGGCCAGGATGCGCAGTTCCACCTGGGAGTAGTCGCAGGCCAGGAACTGCCAGCCGGGGCGGGCGACGAAACCGCGCCGGATTTGCTGGCCAACGTCGCTGCGGATGGGGATGTTTTGTAGGTTGGGGTTGCTGCTGGCCAGGCGGCCGGTGATGGCGCCGGTCTGGCTGAAGGAGGTGTGGATACGGCCGTCATCGGGGTTCACCATCTCAGGCAGGGCGTCGACGTAGGTGCTTTTTAGTTTGCCCAGTTCGCGGTATTCCAGCAGGGCTTTGATGATGCCCCATTCATCGACCGGAGCCAGCTCTTCCAGGACGTTGGCGGCGGTGGAGTAGTAGCCGCTGCTGGTCTTTTTGAGGCCTTCGGTGGGCAGGCC
>JAKQCM010000514.1 GCA_029559155.1 Chloroflexota bacterium | reverse complement strand
TCAATGTCGCCGGAGCGGGTGCCCATCATCACCCCGGAAAAGGTGGCGAAGCCGATGGTGGTGTCTACGGCCTGGCCGCCGGCCACGGCCGTCATCGTCACGCCATTGCCTAGGTGGAGCACGACCATTTTGAGGCTGGGTAACGGCCGTTGCAGCACTTCCGCCGCCTGCTGGCACACAAACCGCACCGACGTGCCATGAAAACCGTACTTGCGAATCTTGTGCTCTTCATAAAAGGAATAAGGCAGGGCGTAAATGTACGCTTTCGGCGGCATGGTCTGGTTAAACGCCGTATCGAACACGGCCACGTGCGGCACATCCGGCAGCAGTGCCATCCCTTCGCGGATGCCAATCAGGTTCGGCGGATTGTGCAGCGGAGCCAACGGCACGCACTCTTCCAGCTTGGCAATCACCTCGTCATCAATCAGCGTCGAGGCAATGAACAGATCGGCGCCATGCACCGCCCGGTGGCCCACCGCTTCAATCTCGTGAATGTCGACAATCGCGCCATAATCGGGATGCAGCAAATTGTGGATGCAAATCTCAAACGCCTCATGGTGGGAAGGCACGGCGGCCAGCTCTTTTACCTTGCCCCGCGCCGTTTCCTGCTCAAAATAAGACCCATCCTCCCCAATCCGGCTGACAATGCCTTTGGCGACAACTGTTTCCACGTCTGTCGAAAAAAGCTGGTATTTAATGGTGGAGCTGCCGCAGTTAATCGTCAAAATCATGTGTCACCTGGTTTATGCCATAGACCCGGACGTTATGAACTTTAAGAAAATAAATCGGCAATCCACACTTGTCATGCTGAGGTCCTCCGAAGCATCCCTTTCACCTGAAATGACCAGGGTGGTAGGGATTCCTCGCTCCGAAGACTCCGCTCGGAATGACAGTTGGTTTATTACCGAAATAAATTTATAACCTTCATTAAGTCCGGGCAGTAAAACGACGCCGGGTAAACCCGGCTCTTTCTTTTTTCAGCCCCGTTTACGGAGCGTCGTCCTCTTGCCGGGGGTTTTAACCCCCGGCCATAATCCGGCGGACAATCAATTCCACCAGATCGACCTCTTCTTGAGCCACCATATCCAACACAATTTTCACCGCCTGCTCCTTACCCGCGTGGGTAAACAGGTCATAGGCGTGCAGCGCCTCGCCAAACGGCAGGCGATGGGTAATGAGCTGGCCGGGGTCCAGCTTGCCGCCGAGGATTGTTTGCAGCAGCAGCGGGATTGTCGTCGTATTCACCACGCCCATGCGAATGGTGATGTTTTTTGTCCATAACGCCTGCTTGTTCAGTTCCGCGCTCTGGCTGTACACGCCAATGTTGGCGATGGTCCCGCCCACGCCGATGATTTCTTGCACCAGCTTGCACGTGAGGGGATGGCCTACGGCTTCGATGGCGGCGTCAACGCCACGGCCGTTTGTCAATGCCAATATCTTCGCCACCGCCTGCCCGTCGCTGTTGTTGATGGTGTGCGTCGCGCCCAATTGCTCCGATAGTGCCAGGCGAAAGTCGTCCAGGTCTACCACAATCACCATTGCCGGTGAGAAAAACTGCACCGCCAGCAGCGCCGCCAGCCCCACCGGCCCCGCGCCGACAATCGCCACCGTATCGCCAAACTGTACGTTACCGGCCATCACGCCCACTTCCAGGCCGGTAGGCACGATGTCGGACAGCATCAGAGCCACTTCATCGTGGATGGCGTCCGGGATGTGATAGAGACCGTTGTCGGCGAAGGGCACGCGCACAAATTCCGCCTGGCAGCCGTCGATGGTGTTGCCCAAAATCCAGCCGCCATCCACACAGTTAGAGGGGATGCCCCGGCGGCAGTTCTCACAGCTCCCGCAAGAAGTGATGCAGGAGATGATCACCCGGTCACCCGCCTTAAAATGGCGCACACCTTTGCCCACTGCCTTCACCACACCCACCCCCTCGTGGCCGATGATGCGGCCAGCGGCCACGGTGGGCACGCCGCCCTTCAAAATAGCCAGGTCCGTGCCGCAGATGGTGGTTTTAGTCACGCGGATGATGGCGTCGGTCGGTTCTAACAACGAAGGCAAAGGCCTATCTACCAGACGGATGTTGCCCGGCCCCTCGTAAACAACAGCTTTCATATACTCTCCAGGCGGCGCAGCGCCTTTTGCAGGTTTATGCTTCATCTTAGAATGTCGCCTCTGGCTGCACAATGATGAAAACGACGCCAGGTATACACTTTTTAACGGCGTTTGTCTGACTATCAGCTTCCCGGAAGCTCCGAGCTTCCGGGAAGCTGATAAAACACCAAACATAACGCAAAACGGCCGTTCCCCTCACCAAACCATCCAACTAAAAGTCCGTTGATTTGTGCATATCCAGCATTGATTAGTGAATTGAGACGACGATGCCTCGCTGTTATGCTGGAACCACTATGTCAAACCCCTATGCAGACCTTCAGGACGCCGACACCCGGCAGTACGGCCGTGAAGCCATCTCCACCCGCATCATTCAGGAGTACGTGCCCGGCCGGCAGGTAACCATTGCCCACATTATCGCCAATCCGGATAAACCCCTCTGCCAGCGCGTCGGTCTCAGCGAGGCGGAGGCCATCGGCATCATGACGGTGACGCCGGGCGAGAGCGCCATCATTGCCGGCGACCTGGCCCTGAAGGCGGCGGACGTGGAGATTGGATTTTTGGATCGGTTTAGCGGGACGTTGGTGGTAAACGGCCGTTTAGCCAGCGTACAGGCAGCTCTCGAAGCCGCCAACAGCGGTCTGGCCGAGATTCTCGGCTTCTATCCCGCCCCCATCACCCGCACCTAGAATGACGAGGCGAGATTGGTCCAATCTCAAAGATTGGACCAATCTGAAACATGAAGCATGATGCACAAGGTAACGTTCAGCGACATGACCACAGTTTCCGAAGCCAAACCCTGGCGTTTCATGCTCGTTGGCGGTGTGGGGGCCGGTAAAACCACGCTGATCAAAGCCCTGGAAAGCAAAACCCCCAGCGGCATCCGCAAAACACAAATGATTGATTATTCCAGTTGGGGCATAGACACGCCCGGCGAATACATTGAAATGGGTCACCTGCGGCGTGTACTGGTGTCCACATCCTTCGACGCTCAAATCATCGTGGCGGTTCAAGACGCCACCCGCGAAGATTCCTATTTCCCCCCCAACTATTTTTTGATGTTCCCCCAACACACCATTGGCGTCCTCACCAAGCTAGACAGCCCACAAGCCAACATCAAGCAGGCTACAACCCTCCTGCGGACGGCCGGTGTGACGGGTGAAATATTTTATGTATCCGCGTTAACTGGTTTGGGTGTCTCTGAATTAAGAGATTACCTCTTGAACCAAAACAATGTGTAAAAGGAGAATGAAATGGCAAAACCTCAAGGTGAAGCACTGGGTTTAGTAGAAACCCGCGGCCTGGTTGCAATGATCGAAGCCGCCGACGCCATGGTTAAAGCAGCGAATGTAACGCTGGTGGGCATGGAAAAAATCGGCTCTGGTCTGGTAACTGTCATGGTACGCGGTGACGTAGGGGCGGTGAAAGCCGCCACAGATGCCGGGGCCGCTGCCGCCAAACGAGTTGGCGAAGTGGTTTCCATCCACGTCATCCCGCGCCCCCATGCGGACACCGAAGCCTTGCTGCCCACGAAGGAATAGCCCCGGCTGTCCTTCACTCAATCCGGGGTCAACGTGACGGGCGTAGGCGGCGTAAACGCCACCTCCGCCCCCACAGACCCAAGAAACTGTCCACCGATTACACAGATTTCACCGAGTCTCATCCGGGTTCATCCGTGTTAATCCGTGTCCTAATTCTCTCAAAGGAGTGAAATTCAATGGATGACAAACTTTTAGACATGATTGTCGCGCAGGTAATGGACAAGGTTGGGGACAATGGCAATGCCGCCCCGGCCCAGGCCGTTGCCTCCTTCGCCAATCCCGGCATGACCGAATTTGTCGGCACCGCCTTTGGCGACACGATTGGTATTGTAATCGCCAACCTGGACCCTGTTGTTCATGAAAAAATGGGTCTGGATGCCAAATATCGTTCCATCGGTATTCTCAGCGCCCGCACCGGAGCCGGCCCGCAGATCATGGCTGCCGATGAAGCCGTCAAGGCTACCAATACCGAAGTCGTGGCTATCGAACTGGCTCGCGACACCAAGGGCGGCGCCGGTCACGGCTCCCTCATCATCTTCGGCGCCGAAGAAGTTTCCGACGCCCGCCGCGCCATCGAAGTGGCTCTCAAAGACCTCGGCCGCACCTTTGGCGACGTGTACGCCAACGACGCCGGACACATCGAGCTGCAATATACCGCCCGCGCCAGCTACGCCTGCGAGAAAGCCTTCGGCGCCCCGATTGGCCGCGCCTTTGGCCTGTGCGTTGGCGCGCCGGCCGGTATCGGCGTGATGATGGTGGATGCGGCCGTGAAGTCGGCCGACGTGGACGTGATTGGCTACGCCACCCCGGCGAAAGGCACCTCGTTTAGCAACGAAGTCATCGGCTTCTTCAGCGGTGACGCCGGCGCCGTGCGCCAGGCCATTATGACGGCCCGCGAAGTTGGCGTGAAATTGCTCGGCACGTTGGGCGAACCGCCGGCCGGATTAGGCGTTCCTTATATCTAAGCGGGGCAAACCCCTCGTTAGGAGGTTACACACGATGGCAAAACGACAAAAGAGATTTGAGGTTTTGGATGCGCGTGAGGTCAACAAAGACGGCTTCGTAACGGAATGGCCGGAAGTTGGTCTGATCGCCATGGGCAGCCCCAACGATCCACAACCCAGTGTCAAAGTCGCCAACGGCGTGATTGTGGAGATGGACGGCAAGAAGCGTGAGGAGTTCGATTTTAACGAGCTGTTTATCGCCAATTACGCCATCAACACGGCCGTTGCCGAACAAATGATGGCGATTCCCTGCGTGGAGATCGCCCGCAAAATCGTAGACATCAACGTCCCCCGCGCCGAAGTCGCTAAGATTTTCTCTGGTCTTACCCCGGCCAAGATCGCGGCCGTCATGGACGAACTCAACGTCGTCGAGATGATGATGGGCATCCAGAAGATGCGCGCCCGCCGTACCCCCGGCAACCAGGCGCACGTCACCAACATGCAAGACAACCCCGTCCTCATGGCCGCCGATGCCGCCGAAGCCACCTACTATGGCTTCGACGAAATCGAAACCACGGTCGCCGTCTTCAACTACGGCCCGATGAACGCCCTGGCCCTGCTGGTCGGCGGGCAAATTGGCCGCCCCGGCGCGCTCAGCCAGGACGCTCTGGAAGAGTCCATTGAGCTGCAGTTAGGTCTGCGCGGCCTGACAGCCTACGCCGAAACCGTGTCTGTCTACGGCACGGAGAAAGTCTTCATCGATGGCGATGATACGCCCTGGTCGAAAGGCTTCCTGGCCTCCGCTTACGCGTCTCGCGGTCTGAAGATGCGCTTCACCTCCGGCACCGGCTCCGAAGTCCAGATGGCCTATGCCGAAGGTAAATCCATGCTCTACCTGGAGATCAAGTGCGTCATGATCACCAAGGGCGCGGGCGTACAGGGATTGCAGAA
>JAKQCM010000513.1 GCA_029559155.1 Chloroflexota bacterium | reverse complement strand
ATTATTCGTCCCAATCCGTTGAGAATGGCGAAAAGAGCCATTGCCGTGCCCGCAATAATACCGGCTTCATTGGCTGTTGCTGCCGTACCGCTTGCCTGAAGAGCGTCAATACCGAAAAGCTTTATGATGCCTATAACCATCAGGCCTGCCATCGCCGAGGCCATGAAGGTTAGCCAGAGCATATAAAACTGGGGGGTTTTCAGCATTTGGCGTTCAGTAAAATCTACCTGTCCCGTGGAACCGCCTGCCGCGGCTACCGGCGGTGTCCAGCCTGCAGGCACATAGTTTGCCGGGGGATTTACCATGACCAGACTGCCCAGCACTACCAACACCAGAAAGGTCATGCCGTACACAAAAAATACCGCCTGAACGCCCGGCAATCCCAACATGCCATCCAGATTGTTCAACAATCCGCCAAACCAGCTGTCTCCCAACTTTACCCAGAGGGTGGCGCCAAAACCGAAACCGGCCACGGCAAACCCGGTTATCATGCCTTTTTTATCGGGAAACCATTTAACACATACTGCGATGGGAACTACGTAAGCCAATCCGATACCTGTTCCGCCAATGACACCGATACAAAGCAGTTGCATAATAAAGTTCGTGCCAAATAAGCCGCCCAAGATATAACCCAGTCCTAGTACAACACCGCCTGCCAAAGCAATAGGCCTCGGACCAACTTTGGCCTGCATCCGGCCAGCAATGACCATGACAACCGCAAAAAACGCGAGGCCGGCCGAAAAGATTAACTGTGTTTGTGTGGCGGTAAATTTATAAGGCCCCGCCTGATTTGTCAGTAGACCCGTGAAAACGCTCCAAGCGTAAATAGCGCCAAGTGAGAGTTGGATAAGGATTGCTCCCGCGACAATAATCCAACGATTCATTATTTTGTTTTCAGCCATGATAGGTATTTCTCCGATGGGGTAAAGAATGACTTTTGAAGATTACTAGACAAGGGAGCCGGCATCCCACGGATACCGGCTCCCGAAGATACAATTACGCAATAGGTTGCCGCCGCGGGGCGCTTATTTTTTCAGCAGGCGGTTGTGTTCGGCCACCAGCGCCTCCACCACGTGCGGGTCGGCCAGGGTCGTCGTATCGCCAATCTGGTCCACGGCATCTTCCGCAATCTTTCGCAGGATGCGGCGCATGATTTTACCGGAACGCGTCTTGGGCAGCGCCGGCGCGAACTGCACCACGTCGGGCGCGGCAATGGGGCCGATTTCGCTGCGCACGTGCATGACCAGTTCCTTGCGCAGCGCTTCGCTCTCTTCCACGCCGCCAACCAGGGTCACGTAGGCGTACAGGGCCTGGCCCTTGATTTCATGGGGCATGGGCGCCACGGCGGCTTCGGCCACCTTCGGATGACTGACCAGCGCGCTTTCCACTTCCGCCGTGCCGATGCGGTGGCCGGACACGTTCACCACGTCGTCAATGCGGCCCATGAGCCAGTAGTCGCCGTCGGCGTCTTTGCGGCAGCCGTCGCCCGAGAAATAGAGATCGTTATACATGGTGAAATAGGTGTCGATGAAGCGGTCGTGGTCGCCCCACATGGTGCGCATCATGCCGGGCCAGGGTTTGCATATGCACAGTTTGCCGCCTTCGTTGACATCCACTTCCGAACGGTCATCGCGCAGGATGACCGGGTCCACGCCGAAAAACGGTCGGTTCGCGCTGCCGGGTTTCAAGGTCATCATGGGCAGGCCTGTAATCATGAAGCCGCCCGTTTCCGTCTGCCACCATGTGTCCATGATCGGGCAGCGGCTCTTGCCAACCACCGTGTAGTACCACATCCACGCTTCCGGATTGATGGGCTCGCCCACCGAACCCAGGATGCGCAGGGAACTCAGGCTGTACTTGTTCACCCAGTCGTCACCCTTCTGGATCAACGCACGGATCGCGGTGGGGGCGGTGTAGAACTGGTTGCACTTGAACTTGTCCACAATGTGCCAGAACCTGCCGGCATCCGGATAGGTGGGTACCCCTTCAAACATGAGCGAGGTGGCGCCGTTGGCCAATGGGCCGTACACGATGTAACTGTGGCCGGTCACCCAGCCGATGTCCGCCGTGCACCAGTAAATATCGTCTTCGCGAAGGTCGAACACATACTTGTGCGTCATGGCAACCTGCAGGAGATAGCCGCC
>JAKQCM010000134.1 GCA_029559155.1 Chloroflexota bacterium | reverse complement strand
ACGCCCGTGATGGCCTGGCGCAGGGAACCCGCGCCGCTGTCGTTGGCGTTGGTGACGGTGATGGCGTTGGCGCAGGAAGTGGTGAAGGTTTGGTCTGCGCCGTTTGTGGTCCCGATGGCATTTGCGCCCACGGCGCGGTAGTGATAGGTGCTGTTGGGGGATAAGCTGCTGAGGGTGTAACGAACGGCCGTACTGCCTGTGCCAACGACCGGACTTGGAACGGCCGTGACCGTTGCCCCATAAGAGGTCGTCAGACCATATTCAAACGTGACCGTCGTACTGCTCCCATTGGCATTGACCGTGCCGTTCAGGGTTGCGCTGTCGGTAGTAACGGCCGTGGCCGCCAACGTGGTAACAGCAGGCGCGGCCGCCGGAGTGGTAAACGATGCAATAGAACCATAAGCCGTGCCCCCCGCATTCTCCGCCGCCGCGCAGTAGTAATAAGTTGTCCCTGGCGTAAGCCCGGTGATGGTTTGCGAGTAATACACCGAGGAATAGCCAGCGCCAAGCGCCACGCCGCCGCTGGCGGGAACGCGGATGCTGGGACCAAGCCAGTCGGTGCAAAAGACAGGGTTGATGGTGTCGTAGCGGAACCAGCCGATTGTCTCTGTGCCGTTAGGTGTGGCGTAACCTGCCAAAGGTGCGGTGGTGCTGGTCATAAACGTGCCATCAAAAACAGTTGTGACGGCCGGCGCTTGAACGTTCATAAGGCTGAATCCCTGGCTGCTCGCGCCGGCGGCGCTGGCCGTAACTGTGTACGAGCCAACGATACCGTTGGCCGTCAGGTTCTGCGAAACCGCGCCGCCCGCAATGGTCATTGTATTGGTGGTTGGCGTGGCGCTGGCGCCGGAGGATGGCGCGGTAAACGTGACGCGCCCGCCGTTAACCGGCTCGCTGGTGTTGTTTGCCGTCACCGAAAGTTGCAGGGGGGCCAGGGCGCTGTTGATTTGCACAGCCTGGTTGTTGCCGCCGGTGATGGTGAACGTAAAGCCCTGCGACTCAAATGCGCCGATGTCGCATCTCAACCCGACAGGACGGGAGATACCGCGCTGGTCTGTAGGCAGACAACTGTTGGCGTAGTCAATTGCCACAGAACCGGGCAGCAGGGGAAAAACCGGGCTGGAATCGCCATACGCGCCCAAAGACCCCAGCAAAATGGCCGTTGAAGTTGTAAAAGATGAACCGCAGTTGGTTGCATCATTACTCAGGTTTCTTGTGCCGAAAAGCCGGTACGAATCACCGCTTCCGTTCGAGCAGTTAAGAGGCGTGTTATTGGCAACGATACTGTCCCTGATGTTAAAAAACCAGGAGGTATCAAATGACCAGGCAAGGTCAACAGCGCCGCCGCCGGAACCGGATGAATTTCCCACAATGGTATTGTTCCTGAGCGTTGTTGCGCTTTGTGCAGAGATGGCGCCGCCTGCGGCAGAGGCTGAGTTCCCGTTGAAGGTGCTGCTATTCACGTTAAGGGTAGGGCCTGTTCCAGAAAATGGCCCGTATGTATTAATCGCGCCGCCAGGCCCAGAATATGCTGCGTTGCTTAAGAAAGCGCTGTTATTGACGGTTAGTGTGCCGCCGCTGAGATAAATGCCGCCGCCGTTGCCGGCACGGCCGTGCGTAATGATGAGCCGGTTCAGCGTCACCGTGCCGCCGGAGACGTTGAGGACACGCATTGCATTATTGCCGTCCAAAGTGATGGCGTATGCCCCCCCATCAATGGTCAGGTTCTTGTTAATCGTCAGGGTGCTGGCCAGGGTGATGGTGTATTCGTCGGCGAAGGTGATGGTATCGCCGGCGGCCGCATCAGCAATGGCCTGGCGCAGAGAACCCGCGCCGCTGTCGTTGGCGTTGGTGACGGTGAGAGTGGCGGCTTCGGCAGGGGGAACGGGCCACAGGCTGAGAAGGAGAGCCAACACAATGGCGATAATTGACCACCAGATTCGAGTGGTAGGGTGGGCATGATGGGGAATCGGTAAGGTTGATGAATTGTTCACGCGGTTATCTCCTGGCGACGAATGAGGCTAATAAGCTCTTTGATATGGGCGATCTGGGGCAATTGGCCGGAGAGAACCAGCAAGTCATCGCGGCTGGGGTCGAGGCCAATGAGGAGCAGGTCGGGCTGCTGGCGCAGCAGGGAGATGGCGAAGTCGGGCTGATCGGGGGCGCACAAGTCGAAGAGGAGCGCCTGGGGATGGTAGTCGTGGATGGCCTGAAGGGGGTCGGGGTCATCCGTAGGCAGGGTGAGGAGATGGAGGGGGGTGACGGCCGTTTCCAATTCCGCTTTCAGCCCTGCCAGAAAAATCGAATCACCGTAAAACAACAATCGGATGTTGGGAATCATGGATGCCTCTCTCTTGATACTTTATGGAGAAGCATAAAGAGAGAAGGGCTGCTTGACACTATCGGAAACGATAGTCTGGGAGGTATAAAAACGATAGGTTGGGGCAGACGGCCGTGCCATCAGCCATCAGACAGTACCGGCATTTGCCCATACTACACGTGGCTCCCGCCAGCGGCGGCGCCGTGGCCGTTAAAGTGGGGGAGATGGGGGCTAGGAAACGGCCGTTTGGCAAGCCGCCAGCAGCATACCCGCAAAAATAATGATGCCCAGACCAGAATATTTACGCTTAAACCGCTTTTCCTTCTATTCTATTGCCCTGGGTCGAGGTTTTGGACACGGATGACGGCTTCACGACGGCCGTTTACTTTGAGCTTGCTGTAGATGTTCTTGTTGTGGTAGCGAACCGTGTTAACCGAGATGAATAATCGCTCGGCAATCTCTTTGTCCGAGTACCGTTTGGCCAATAGATCTAAGATATCCAACTCCCGATTGGTAAATGGTTCAGTCGGGATCGGTTCGAAATCGGCGTATTGCCAGTTGGCAGTGACAGCGCCCGTGCCCGCCGTCGTAAATGCCGCCAATAAGTGCGCACAGTACGCCAACAGGTCGTCCGCTGCAGCTAAATGGGATAAGAGATAAGCCATCTCGTCTCCCAAATCGACAAAGACGCGGACCACCCCGCCAGGCTGCGCCAGAAGAAGCGCTTCGACCAAAGCCGTCTGGGATTTCTCTTGTTTGTTTTGGGCAGCGTACAAGAGCGCTTGCAGCGCCAGCACTTCCAGCAAATA
>JAKQCM010000129.1 GCA_029559155.1 Chloroflexota bacterium | reverse complement strand
ACCTGCGCCCCTTTGCGCCGGGCCTCGACCGCCAATCCCGCGCCAACCTGCCGCACCAACGCCGGGTTCCAGGTCGCGCCTAAAGCCACGCCCACCGGGAAACAGACGGAGGTTTCGCCTAAATTGTCGTCGCGGCCACGTACGCCGTTGGGTCCATCGCTTACTTGCAGGGCCGGAATGTCCAGCCGATCTACGGGCAGCGTGCACCACATATCTGCCCCGGCCACCAAAGCGGCTTTTTCAGCCAGGGTAAGTTGCCCCAATACATCTTCTATCTTCTTCATGAGTTCCTCAGAGTGCTAATTTTTGTTGGTCTACAGCCACACGAACCAGACTGACCTGGCCATCGCGATCGATGATGTGGCGGCTGGAGGCGGTATCTAATTGGGTTCCAGGGAAAGTTTGGCAACGGCCGTCATGGTACTCTATTTCGATTTCCGCCCTGGTGGCGCGGGTGTACACAATGGGCGTCTGGCAAAACGTAAAAGCCAACGAACCGGCGGGCAGCGGCAGGCTGTGGCGCGAGCCGTCCAATCCCACGCAAGCAAAACTGGTGAGCGCGGTGGAAAATTCACTGTCACGGAGCAGCGTAGGCGCAAAACAAAGCCGCCCATCCATCACAGAAACCCCCAGTTCGCCCCAACGCGTGAGGATTTCTTCTTTGACCTGGCCGGTCATGCCGGGTTGGCGCGCGCCGCTGCCGGCCGGGGTGTGGGAATACGGGTCGGTGGGGAATGCGCCGTAGACGGCCGGAGATTTATTGAAGCCCAGGCCCTGGCGAATGTCGTAGTAGGCAGCGGCGAGAGCGTGGGCAACGGCCGTGTCCTTCCCGTCTGCGGCCGCCTTCAGATAACACTCTTGCACCGCCAGCAGCAGTTTAGCCACCATGTGCCAATAAATGCTGCCCAAACCTTCAAAAGCAAAGAACGTGCCGGAACGGCCGGTAAAAGCGCGGTGATCGAACGTCTCTTCAAATAAATCCAGGATGAAGGCGCGGTCGCTCCGAGCCAGTTCGGCATAGGCCGGTTCCTGCGCCAGAGCATCCAACACCTGCGCCGCGTCGGCGGCGTTGCGGAACGCGCCGTTGAAGTGGTACACGCCTGCATCGTCACGAATGAGCAAACGGCCGTCGCCGGCCGAGGCCAGCGCAGCCACCAGCGGCGATTTGGTCACCTGTTCGGGCCGCACATTGTTTTTCTGGCGGAAGCCGGGCAGGGCGCGATTGGGGTAAAGGATGTAGGTGTGTTGGTCAGCGCGGTATAACTCGCTGTGGCGCAGGCTGCGCAGCAGGGTCAGCGCCTCCTCGGAGGAAAGCAGGCCGGACGATAGAATGGCAACCTGACCTTCGAGCATAGGATAAAGGTGATCAACGGCCGTGCCGCCATCGTCTAAGCGCAAAATGTTGTAGGCGTGATACAGGCCATCCGGGCGGCGGTTGGCGTGCAGTGTTTCCTCGACATACGCCTGGGCCAGGGCCAGAAAATCGGCCATGGCTTCACGGCTTATTGGGGTCTGGGCAGCGGGCAGCCCATTCTGGTAAATGGCGGCGCGATAAGCCGTGGCTGCTTCGCCCAGCGCATCCATGATGGCGCGGCGCGAAAGGGCATCGAAACCGGCAGCCAGCGTAGCCTGGTAATTGGTAAAGATGGTTTGCACGGCCGTGAACAGGCTGGCAACGGCCGTATTCACCACAAACTC
This sequence comes from Chloroflexota bacterium, assembly GCA_029559155.1. GTDB lineage: Bacteria > Chloroflexota > Anaerolineae > Promineifilales > Promineifilaceae > Leptovillus. The sequence continues at coordinate 13,788 of JAKQCM010000129.1, read as the reverse complement.
ATTCCTCTCATCCCTGGCCAACTGCGCTTGCCAGAAGGCAATGAAACGGCGCAGATACGCGGCCGTCACCACAGACAGCCCTTTGCCCACGAGGGCATTGTTGGCGTCGTTCCATTCCGGGCGCTGGGTGTTCATCCAGATGCCGCCGTCGGGGACCAGGTTGGTGAGCTTGGCCAGCAGCAAAACAAGCAGCTTTTCGTCCATGCTGACGTGAATAATGTCGCCGGTTGGCTGGCGCAGCAAACGGCCGTCGGTGCCTAGTTGGGCAACGGCCGTTTCTATTTCCTCTTCACTGGCCCAATCAAACTCGATGGTATTGGACCAATCGGCCAACATTTCCCGATAGGGGCGCAGCCGGTAGGGCACGCTGGCATAAGTGAAGGTGGGACGCTGCCCCAACCGCGCCAACGCGCCGGGGTGGACCTCTTCGGCAATTTCCAGCAGCTTTTGCAGATAAATAATCTGGTGATCACTCCAGTAACCGATGTTAGACCAGGGGTTATCGGGTTCGGGGACTTCCCACTCAATGCCATCGCGGGTGATGCGGTACGGGTTGTACCCGTCGGCGGTGGTGGCGTTGAGAAATTTGACGATCATCCCTTCGATTGTGTCGGGGAATGCCAGGGCCAGCGGCTCCCAATTCTGGAAAATATCGCGCCAGTTGCCCTGGTAATCCAGGCGCGGCGAGCCATCGGGCTGTTTCAGATTGATGGAAAACCGGTTCCAGGGCCGGCTGGGATCGCCGTGCCGCCGACTGAAGGTGAGGGGCAGGTATTCATAACATAACCGGACAAGGTCAGGCGAACCGTCGGCAGCCGCCCTGGTCGTTAATTCATGGATGGCCATGCGCGCCGGTAAAGTGGCAAACCAATCGGCAAAAGCGGTCGCCGCGGCGCGGTTACGCACGCTCACAAAGTCTAGAAGGTCGGCGCGTTCGACAACGCAGCCGTTGGCGGGCACGCCGCCGCGCATGATGTTGAAGAGGACATTGGCGAAATGGTGAGTCGTAATGGCCAGGTCGGCGGATGTTTGCAGGCCGTCGGCGGCGGCGACATAGTTGACCAATTCGGTTGTGCCCTGGTCGATGTCGTCTTCTAGTTGGCGCATGATGACGGCCGTTTCCTGACCCAGCAAATCTACCAGGCGGTTCACGGCAGCGCTGTCCTGGTTGACATCGGCCACAATGTGCCAGGGCCGGGTCTGGCCGGGTGCAAGGTTAAAATCGGACTGGACCAGGTATGCCCCGGCTTTGCCGCGCACGTCGTATTCCGGCGTCAGGGGTAAGCCCTGCCGGAACCCATCCACCTGCTGGGATGAGAGCAGATAACAGCTGCTTTGTAACCCTGTCTGCCAGACGGCCGTGGCCTTCAACGATTCGCTCGGTTCAGCGCGGTCGGAAAGGGTGGCGCTGAGGGCAAAAATGCCTAACCCGGTTTCAGGGTCCAGCTCGCTGCGTTTGTACGCGTGGAGCAGGTTGCTGAGGGTGGTTTGCATGGCCGTGGTGACGCCGTAAGGCAGCACATTTTGCACGCCGTCGAGCAGCGAAATCTGGCAGGCTGCGCCATCGTTGCGCAGCCAACTGCTGCGCACAAAACCAAAACGATCGCCTGTGCGCCAGGCGGTGCGCAAGGTTAACTGTAAATCGTGGTTAATTTCTTCAAAAATCAGCTTGTTGCCAAAGGCATTTTTGTACAGGCTGCGCTCGCAGCGGTAAACGCCGGCGTAATGCCTGGAAAAAGGTTCCCAGAGGCTGGTTTGCCCGTTTCGTGTTGCCAGGATGATGGTTTTGCTGCCGGTATAATCGCTGTTGGCTGTGATTTTGTCGTCGGTTTCGTATGGGAACAGAGCGGAATCGGAGTTGGTTCTTCCGGCGGTCAGGCCGCCGGTGCTGGCGATGAACAGCCAGTGGTCGGCGCTGCTGACCAGACTCATGAAGAAGGGCGACATCTGGTCGTAGTGGCGAATGCGGTAGTAGGTTTCGTCCATGAGCTGGACAAATTCGCCGGAGGGGTGGGAATCGTTAACCCAAATGGGGGTTTGGCCTAGGTTGATGTCGTGGTGGCGGTGAATCATGCTAAAGTCTCCAAAGTAAGGGTGGGGTATCGGGAGAATGCGGTGGGGAAGTTACGGCCGTTCGTACACCCGTACATAATCTACTACCAGGCGTTGTGGGAATTGGGTGGTAGCATCGGGATAACCCGGCCATTGGCCGCCTACAGCCAGGTTGAGTAAGATAAAAAATGGGTGGTCATATACCCAATCGCCGGCCACGTCGCTGGGTGTGACAGTGTTGAAGAGTACATCGTCCACGTACCAGCGAATCTCTTCCGGCTCCCATTCGATGGCAAATACGTGGAAATCATCGGCGAAGGGACGGCCGTCGGGCAAACTGTAGCTTGCGCCAACGCCTCTGGCCCCGGAGTAACCAGGTCCATGCACGGTGCCGTGGATCATCGTTGGCTCTTTGCCGATGTTTTCCATGATGTCGATTTCGCCGGATTCTGGCCAACCGGCCGTGCTGATGTCTTCGCCCAACATCCAGAAGGCCGGCCAGATGCCCTGGCCTTTGGGGATTTGCAGGCGGGCCTCGAAACGGCCGTATGTCTGGCTAAACTTATCTTTCGTGATCAGCCGCGCCGAGGTATAGGGTTTGCCTTGTTTGCGCTGCTCCAGAGCCTGGATAACCAGGTTCCCGTTCTCGATGAACGAGTTTTCCGGTTCGGCGGTATAAAATTGGTCTTCAGCGTTGCCCCAGCCGTTGCCGCCGATTTCGTGGGTCCAGTTGGCGGCGTCGATTTCCGGGCCGTCGAATTCATCTTGCCAGGTGAGAATCCATCCTTCACGGTAGCCGATGGGGGTTGGGGAAGGGATGGGGGATGGCGTGGGCGGAACGGCCGTGGGAGTGGGCACAACCAGGGCGCTGCAAGCTGCCATGCTCAACAGCCCCAAAAGCAACACAATCAAACCAATAAAACGACGTGTAGCAGCAACCATCTGAATGAGTCTCCCTTTTCCCGGTCTTAACAGATAATCAGAATGATGGGGTCGATACTGGATTGAGCCAATTTTTCGCTACTTCTTAACGCCACGTCCGCCTGGATTTAATCGCGGAGAATGCAAGGTGCGCCGAGTTTTCCGCTAGAATTCTCTGCGCGCCCCGCTTCTCCGCGGTTAATGAGTACGGAAAATCAGAGGGTCAATCCATGTTTCTGTTTGTGATCTGCGCTTAGTTGTAGTCACGCGTCGCAGACAGGTTTTGCACTTCAATCACCGCCTGTTCGGTCATTTGCAGGTCATATAACTTGCCGCCAGACTGAGCCAGCGCAGAACGGAAAATGCCTTCCTGGTTGGAACGGCCCTGAGCAAACAAGGCCGAGCTTCCGGCCGTCATGTCGGCCGTTACCATTTCGATTTTATCTTTGGGGATGCCCAGGTCTATCTTCCGGGCTAAGAGTGCGCCGGCGGCTGCGCCTAACAATGCGCCGCCAATCGGGCCACCCAGCAGCAGTCCCACAACAAATCCGAGCGTTCCACCTTTGGCCACGCCTTTGCCGGTGGTCAGATCGGCTGTTTCTTTTACTTTCAGCTTACCGTCAGGGTCTTTTACGACAATAACGGCGTCATCAATTTCGACACGGCCGTCTTTTGCCAGCCCGCTCAGAGTCTTAAGCAACGATTCAGCTCCTTCCATAGTAGGAAAGATAACTGCCACGATTCCGGTTTCCATTTGTGCCTCCTGTAAAAGGAGACCCTAAGGGTTTCTAGAAACCCTTAGGGTCTCAACGAGGTTTTCTAGTTCTTAACCACTATCGGGTAGAAATAGGTATACAGCGTATCCAGATAGACCCAATCCATGTGGAACGAGCCTGTTGTGTTGTCCGGAAGCTGCAACCCATAGCCCCAGACTTGCGTCAGCGTTAACCCATCGTTGGGCGCGCCTACCGGTTGGTTTGCGCTGCGGGTAAAGCTGCTGAAAGGCAGCGAAACCTTTTTCCAGCCGGTGAAGTTATCGGTGAAGGAGGCTTCGAACCGTTCAGAGGTATTTTCCGCCTGATAGACGCGCACATAATCGACCAGCATTTTCTGCGGGAAGACGATGTTGGGGTCGATGCTGCCGCCGAAGTTGCCGCCAATGGCCAGGTTCAAAATCATGTAGAAGGGATGATTGAAAACCCATTGGTTTGGCGCAACGTCGGCCGGGGTGGCGTTGTGATAGTTGATGTCATCTACGAACCAGTGGATTTCATCCGGGCCCCATTCCACGGCAAAGGTGTGGTAGGTCAGCGAGACCGGCACGCCGAAGTCATGGGTGCTGCCAAAGGAAGCGCCGCCAGAGTAGCCGGGGCCATGAATGGTGCCAAAGACTTCGTTGGGGATGCGGCTGACGTATTCCATGGTGTCGATTTCGCCGCTCTGCGGCCAGCCCACATCGCCGATGTTTGTGCCAAGCATCCAGAAGGCCGGCCAGAGGCCGCTGCCGCCGGTGGGCACCTGAATGCGGGCTTCCATACGGCCGTATTCATATTCCATCCGATCCGCCGCAATCAGCCGGGCAGACGTATATTCGCACGGCCCATACCAGCAGACCAGATCCGTCGTGGCGGTATTAACCTTTTGCATGGTCAGGGCCAGGTTGCCAACGCCGTCCAGCGCCGCATTGTCGGAGCTGTTGGAATAGAATTGATATTCACTGTTGCCCCAGCCGGAGATGCCGTTCAGGGTGCCGTCGCCAATCTCATGCTTCCAGTTGTTGGGGTTGGGCGGTGTACCGGCCGCGCCGTTGAACTCGTCGTTCCAGACCATCGTCCAGTCGCCGGGGGCCAGATCGGCCGTGGTGGTAATCTGGTTGTCCAGCAAGTTGACGGTGATGGTTTTGCCGCTGTTGCTGCCGTAATACCAGAAGCTGAGGCTGTCGTAGGCGCTCCAATCCTGCCCTTGCACAAAGGTTTGCGTGAACTGCGCCGGGCCGCTGGTGGTGTCGTAATCCACCGTCAGAACCTGCTCGAAGGCGTCCTGTCCAGGTCGAGCGTTGCTATCGGCAGCCGCCAATTCGGTAATGGACATGGTGAGGTCGCCAACAGCGTCCAGGAAAGAGTGAAACCCTTCAAAGTCGTGGATGAGAGCCGGGTCGGCCATTTCGTCGTCGATGATGGTGAGGACCGCGCGGCGGTTGAAGCCCAGGGTCACATTCACCGGGTCGGACAGTAAAACCATCAAGGTTTTGTCGCCGCTGAATTTGCTGTTGGGCAGCGTCTGGATATTGATGAGACCATTGGTTTCGCCGGCGGGGATGGTGAGCGTGCCGCTGACCGGGACGTAGTCGCGGTCGGGGATAGCGTAACCTTCGGCGGTGCGGTAGTTGATGCTGACCGGTTCGGTGGTGCTGGTGGTGAGGCTGACGGTGAGTACGGCCGTTTGCCCTTCCAACGCCTCAAACTGCTGGGCGGCAAAGGCGAGTTCTAACGGCCGTGCGTTGCCATTGTTGCCGTAAATGCTCAGGTCGTCGATGTAACGTGTTTCCGTGCCGCCGGTGCCTGTCGTGCCCAGCGCCCAACCGTACACTTCCGCGCCCGTCCAGCCGTCATTCGGCGCGCCGTTGCCAATGTCCTTCCGGTTAAAATCGCCGAAGGGAATTTGCATAAACTGCCAGCCGGCCACGTTATCGGCCCACTCGTGGCTCCAGCGCTCGCCGTCATCGGTGGTGGAGCCAGGGTTGCGGTTTTCCACAATGTCCAGGAAAACGATCGTGCCGCTGCCCGTGCCGTAATACCAGAAGCTAACGCCGTTGTAACTGCTCCAATCCTGGCTGACCCAGGTGTCCAGCGCGCCATTTTCAAAGGCGTGGGTAAAGCCGCCCCAGCCAACGACGTTCGAGGTCAAATCGAGTACCTGATTGGCCGGATTGGCGCCGGGAACCGGGTCGATGGCCGCTGCGCTGGTGCTGGTGGTGGTGATGGCGACTGTCGTGCCGTTCCAGGTGTCGCCCCAGGTGGCAAAGCCTACCGGCAGCGCGTTCGCATCGACGCCGGAAGGTAGGCCGCTCTCAAAATCGTCGATGACCGTGACGCGCTCTAGCAGGCCAAAGTCGTCGACGTAACGGGTTTCGGCGCTGCCGCCGGTGCCGGTGGTGCCCAGCGACCAGCCATGCACTTCGGTCCCACTCCAGCCATCGTTGGGCGCGCCGTTACCGATGTCTTTGCGGTTGAGATCGCTGAACAAGATCTGGATGAACTGCCAACCGGCGGTGGTATCGGTCCATTCGTAGCTCCAACGCTCAGCGTCGTCGGTGGTGGAGCCGGGGTTGCGGTTTTCGGCGATGTCCATGAAGACCACCGTACCGCTGCCGGTGCCGTGGTACCAGAAGCCGACGCCGACGTAGCTGCTCCAGTCCATGCTGACCCAGGTGTCAACGGCCGTATTGGCAAATGCGTGTGTAAAGCCGCCCCAGCCAACCACGTTGGCCGTCAGGTTCATCACCTGGTTGGTAGCGCCTTTACCGGGCACGGGGTCGATGGCCGCCGCGCCGGTGCTGGTGGTGGTGATAGCCACCGTCGTGCCGTTCCAGGTATCGCCCCAGGTGACAAAGCCAATATCCAGGCCATTGCCATCCTGGCCGGCGGGCAGGCCGCTCTCAAAGTCGTCGATGACGACCATCAGGTTGGGGTTGGGGGTTTCGTTGTCCTGAATGGTGACAACGGCCGTGGCCAATGCCCCCAGCTCGGCGCTGATCGGATTGGAAAGCTGCACCGAAAAATCTCGGGAGCCATCCAGAATGGTGTTGTCGATGGTATTCACCGTCAACGTCTGTGTCAGGTTGCCGGCCGGGAAGGTCAACGTGCCGCTGACGGGCACGTAATGGCTGCTGTTGGCCGTGCCATCCACTGTGGCGTAGTCAACCATGATCGTGTTGGTGCTGGTGACGTTCAGGGAGACGGTCAGGGTAACCGGCTGGCCTTCAACCACAGCATAGGCGCCTTTGGCGAACTGCGTTTTCAGGGTAATGCTGCCCGCGTCGCCATAGACGCCGATGTTGTCCATTTTTAAGGACCCGACCGTGCCATCCAGCACAAAGACCCAATTATCCACCTGCGATACGTCGTAAGGGGTTGTGCCAAAGGTGGTAAAGGGCAGAACAATGTGCCGCCAACCGACAAAATCATCGACAAATGTGGCGCGGCGATCGTCGTTGATGACAGTTTGGATTTCAAATTCGTGGGTTGTGCCGGAATTTTCGCCGTAGAACCAGAAGCTGACGCCTTGCATGCCGCTCCAGTCCTGCGCCGGGCTGAAAGCCGCGCCAAAACCGGCCCAGCCTATTGAGGCATTGGCTGTGACTGACAAAACGTTGTTGTTGCCGATTTGACCGGGTAAGGCGAGGCTATCTGTTTCGCTGATGGTAGGAACGGCCGTTATTGGGAAATCAGCTCCCCCACCATTGTAGGCAAACCAACCTGCAGGCACACCGCCTTCAAAATCGGCAAAAGGTTGCAGATTCAGAAGTTGTAAATTATCCATTTTGAGGGCGCCGACCGTGCCATCGAGAACAAACACCCAGTTGTCTACCTGAGAAACATTGTACGCGCCGCCAACGCCAAACGTGTTGAAGGGCAGAATAATTTGCCGCCAGCCGACAAAGCTGTCGATGAAGGTAGCGCGGCGGTCGTCGCCGGGCACGGTTTGGATTTCGAATTCATGCGTTGTGCCGGAATTCTCGCCGTAGAACCAGAAGCTCACGGCGTCGTAGTTGCTCCAATCCTGCGCCGGGCTGAGAGCCGCGCCAAAACCGGCCCAGCCTATTGGGGCATTGGCTGTGACCGACAAAATGTCGTTAGCGCCGACCTGACCGGGTAAAGCGAGGCTGTCAATATCGTTGATGGTGGGAACGGCCGTTATCGGAAAATCAGCCCCACCACCATTGTATGCAAACCAACCTGCAGGCACACCGCCTTCAAAATCGGCGATGACGGGGAAAACTGCCGTCGGCGCCTGGGGCGCAGCCTCTGGTTCGGCCAGTGTTTTGGCGGCTACCAGATTGGTAAAAAAGGCGTACGTGAGCAATAAACTCACGAACACCACGAGGAGTAGCGTTATGCTTTTTCGCGGTTTCATTCTATACTTCCCTCAGTTATGAACATAAGACTGCGTCCACAGTCCATGGTCATGATGCGAATGGGATTGCCCACCTATCGTTTCAGGGTAGCGGGCAATCCCATTTTATTTTGATAAAAGTGCCTGTAAATTCAGACCGTAAGGGTTTGCTCTTGAGAAGCTAGATTATCTGGGCCTTAAACCCTCAGGGTCTTCTCAAAGAAACTTGAATTGTTACTAAGCGCCATGAACGGCTATTTGTCCACACCGGTAAAGACGATGCCTTGCATGAAGATGCGTTGGGCAAAGAAGAAGATAAGCACCGGCAAGACCAGTGTGATGAGCGCTCCCGCCTGGATGAGATTGGGTTGACGGCCGTACAGCGCATTGAAACGCTGCAAGCCAACGGAAAGCGGCCACAATTCTGGCTTGGAAGCCAGGTAGACCAGTGGGGAGAAGAAGTCGTTCCAGGCAAAGAAGAAGTGGAAGAGAGAAACGGCCGTGAGCGCCGGAATCGACTGCGGCAAAATCACCGACCAGAACGTCCGCAAACGCCCCGCCCCATCAATCATTGCCGCCTCATCCATCGCCCGCGGGATTTGCATAAAGTACTGCCGCATCAAAAACACGTTATACGCGTTAGCAAAATAATGCGGCACAATCAGCGGCAACAGCGTATTCGTCCAGCCTATCCGCGAGAAAAAAATGAAGGTGGGGATCAGCGTCGCCTGGACAGGCAAAATGATCGTGGCGATCAGAATCATGAAGAGGATGTTCTTGCCCCTGAAGTTAAAACGGGCAAAACCATACGCCACAAAAACAGAAGAGCCAACCGCCCCCAACGTGCCAAACCCGGCAATGACCAGCGTGTTCAAGAACAAGCGCGGGAAATTCAAATCATCCCAGGCCTTCTTGAAATTTTGCCACTGCGGATCACGCACATACACGGGATCCAGAGTGCGCCAGTTGCCTTCCCACATAATCGTGCCGGCGTCCGGGTTATTGGGATCAAGAAATTCGCTTGAGGTGCGTGTTTTCTTGACCATGGCCAATTCCTGCGTCTCGCCGTTGATCGGCACATTGAACAGTTCCAACGACTCACCGTTGTACTCGAACGTCGCCTTGGAGTGCGGCCAGATAACCGGCGCCTGCGGATCGCTCATCTGGGCGTCGCTTTTGATCGCCGTGGTGAACATATAACCCAGCGGAGCCAGAAAGATAATTAGAATGAAGAAAGCGCTGCTGGTAACGAGCACCTTATTTAAGAGGTCTCGCTGATGGTAAGAACGTTTAGGTACAGCTAAATTTGCCATGATTATGAACCCCCATCACCACCGGCGTAGTAGACCCACCGACCAGAGGTAGAAAACAGAATCGCCGTGAGCGCCAACACTATCAGGAACAACACCCACGCCAACGCGGACCCATACCCCATTAAATTGTATTCAAAGGAGTTTTTATAGAAGTTCAACGCGTAGAAAAGAGTGGCATCCTGAGGGCCGCCCGTTCCATTTTTCAGCACATAAGCCAGATCAAAATACTTGAACGCGCCAATGAGCATCAGGGTGAGGTTATAGAAGATGACTGGCGAGATCATGGGAACGGTGATATTGACGAAACGCTGCCAACCATTTGCGCCATCAATGACGGCCGCTTCATAAATTTCACTGGGCACGCCCTGCATACCGGCCATCAACGTCAACATCAGATTGCCGGTACCCCACAAACCAATCAGTACCAACAAGGGGTAAATCCAGGTGGTCGAATTTAGCCAGTCCGGGGTAGGAAGGCCTACAGCCCCCAATCCCAGGTTAATCCAACCTGTTTGGGTATTGGCTACGCCGGCCCAAATAACACCACCGGCTACGATCGGAATCATCGCCGGCATATAAAACAAGGTACGAAACCCCTCGCTCACCTTCAAGTTTTTAGAATTCACCAGTGTAGCCAGCAGCATCCCAAAGCCAAAGGTGATGGGGATAGCCAACACAGCGTACTTCACAGTGACGCCCAACGATGTCCACACCTTGGCATCGGTAAGCATCGTCGAGAAATTCTTCAAACCAATCAATTGAACCATGTCCGGTTGGACAGGGTTGTAATCGGTGAAGGCTAAGATAAGGGTAGCAACGACGGGAATTAAGGTGAATACAAGAAATCCAATGAGCCAGGGTGAAATGAAGAACAGACCCCACTTCATTTGCTCACGTTCCCTATTGGACATCCGTTTAGACTTTGAGTCTGCCACTGAAACAGACTGAGCCAGGTCTGGTGTTGCCATAAGTTTTCTCCTCTCTAACGTGCAAAACTCAAGGGGAAAAGGTCAGATCCTGAATACTTAAAACGTGCTGTTACAAACCCATACGCCCCCAAGTTGTTCCTTATCAGAACGACCAAAAATAAGAGGCAGGAGCAATTTGCCGCTCCTGCCTCTATCACAATATGGAGGTTATTTCACTTCATCAAAGACTGTTTGCAGTTCGGCAATCAGTTTGTCGATCTCCGCATTCAGGTCGAGATCCGGTGTGCTTTGGTACATCGCCCCAAAAGTGCCATAAACATCGCTGGCTTTGAGGAAGTTGGGCATACCCGATTCGTGATTGGGATTGTCAGGATAGTTCAGAGCATCCACAAAAACCTGAAGATCGGCATTCGGGAAGTTCTCGCTCATTTTTGCCAGGGCAGCTTCTTGTAGGCTGGTGCGGCCGGGGAAAGCGCCGTAAACTTCGACGAGGTCAGGAGCGAATTCGCCGGTTAACAGGGTGTAAACCGCAAACGCCGCTTCCGGATTCTTGGTGCCTTTCATGATGCCGAAGGTATCGGCATGCAGTTTGGCAGTGATGTTGCCGTTATAAGAAGGAATAGCGGCTATGTCCCAGTTTACGCCTTCGAAGCAGCAGGTGTACCAGGTGTGGTTCGGATTCATGGCTACGTTGCCAGAGCCAAAGGTGTTGCCCTGAGCCAGCAAATCGCTGTTGACATAATTGTCATTGGGCCAGAAATGGTCGGTCCACATGGCATTGTAGGCCCACTGGGCTGCTTCACGCCAAACTTCCGGCATGACAGCATTGCCATCGGCGTCGGCAAAGCTGCCCGCGCCAAAGAAGGTCCATTGCCCACGGATGTCTGTCCACATGGGATGATAACCAAATTGAACGGTGTTGTCGGGGTCAAAGCCATCCATGGTGGCGTCGTTGCCATTGGCATCGACGGTCAGAATCATGGCCAATTCGCGCAGTTTGTCGAAGTTCCACTCGCTGCCATCGGCATAAGGAGCGCCCCATTCGTGCGGCGGGTATTCCAGTCCGGCTTCGTCGAACAGGTCTTTGTTGTACCAGAGGGCTGATGGATAGACAGCAAAGGGCAAGCCAACCTGGCCCTGGCCTTCAAATTGGTAGAATTCGACCAACGCCGGGTTGAAGTCGCTGAGGTCCATGTTGGTGGATTCGATGTAAGGGGTCATATCGAGCCAGGCGCCTTCAAAGCTGTACATACCGCGTACGCCAACGGGACCAACGATGTCGGGCACGTCGCCGGAAGCGATTTGGGTTTTCAGGACGTCGTAGGCGGTTTCGTTCTGGACAATGTCGAGGACCAGTTTGTACTGATCGCCGTAGGCCGCGTTAAATTTTTCGGCGAAGGCATTTTCTTTCTCGATTTCTTCGGGGTTACCACCGGCGCCTAAACCAATGAACCAACGGATTTCGATGGGGCCATCGGATGGGGCGGCGGCGTCAGCGGCCGGAGCTTCCGTAGGAGCTGGGGCTTCGGTGGGGGCAGCTGCTTCTTCTGCCGGGGCTGCTTCTTCTACTGGGGCTGCTTCTTCAGCGGCCGTTTCAGAGGTTGTGGCTGTATCAGCAGCAGGTTCCGCGCTGCCACCACAAGCGGCTAAAGCCAGGGCCAAGATGACCAACAAGCTTAAAAGCCAGGCAAAACGTGACTTGTTCATTTATATTCTCCTTACTCTCTTATTAAAACATTTAAGTAAACTCCGCTTTGCAAGCGGTTTCATACGGTTAGCGGCGTTTCGATTATTCTTCTCCTGGGCTAGTGCATCACCTCCCTTATTAACGGCCGTGCGGCGCTACAAGATTGCCGAATTACCAATTCGGTGGGTAGGATAATGCGGCGCGGTGGCTCATCTCCATGGGCTAAAAGGTCGATTAACGTTTCAACGGCCGTTTGACCGGCGCGTTTTATCGGTTGGCGTATGGTAGTCAGGGGTGGGTTTGTTTGCGCGGCCGGCGGTAAATCATCATATCCCACCAAAGCCACGTCGTCTGGCACAGACAGCCCCTCTTGATTGATGGCGCGCAGCGCTCCCTGGGCCATCAAGTCCGAAGAAATAAACACGGCGTCTGGTCGCTGGGGGAGCAATTTGCGCATGGCTGTATACCCGCTCACTTCGGTAAAATCCCCCTCCGCGATCAATCCTTCATCTACCTGACGATCTCGGTCGGCCAGAGCTTGCAAATACCCTTGTTTACGCTGGACGGCGGCCAGATTGTTGAGCGGGCCGGTGATGGCGGCGATGCGTTGGTAGCCAATGCGGATGAGGTGAGTAACGGCCGTGTAAGCACCCGCCTGATTATCCGAATCCACAAAACTAACCTGATCGCTATCATGCTGACCGATCAATACAAACGGGATTCCCGAATCCAACAACTGGTAAACCGATTGGTTGTCGCGCTGGGTGGCGGTCATAATCACACCATCGAGCATTTGCTGGCTTAAGATACGCCCCACACTGCGAGATTCATCTTGAATGGTATGAAAAAGGACCAGAGACAGCACATAATCGTAGGCTTTACAGGCGGCGGCTACCCCTTGGATCACATACGAAAAGAAAGGATCGGCACAAACAGAGGCAGCCGATTTGGGGATGATCAGGCCAAAGACCTGCGATTTACCCAGTGCGAGCGAGCGGGCGGCGGGATTAGGCTGGTACCCCGTTTCACGGACAGCCGAAAGAACGCGTTCACGAACAGCCTGACTGACATTAGGATAATCATTGATGACCCGTGAAACCGTTGAAGGCGACACCTGGGCCATTTGACTGATTTCTTTAAGAGTCACTTTGCCGTTCATAGCAGTATCTAGCCAAAAATCATTAGAAAGCGCTTTCAGAGAAAAGCGCTTTCATGGACCGATATTGTGAAAGCGTTTTCAGGATTCTATCATCCAAGACTCATTTTGTCAATAATATTCGTACCAGAACGGCCGTTTTGGGTCTCGTTTGGGTTAATTTTACCAATGAAACCCTGCGGCATGTAGCCAAACTGTTGCAATAGCCCAATTTTACAAATTTGTAGCTTATGAAAATGATTTCAAGTTACAATAATAGTAACAAATGGTGCTGTTAGCCAGGAGAAAAGCAAAAATGACGACCGAGAACAAAAAAGTAACCATTACACATATCGCCAAAATGGCTAACGTTTCGCCTAGCACAGTTTCACGGGTTCTGCGCGGCTCCGCCGAAGTCTCTGAAGCCAAACGTGAAGCGATCCAACAAGCGATTGAAGAGCTTCAGTACCGACCAAACATTTTTGCTCAAAGCCTCGCCAGCGGCCAGTCAATGACCATTGGCGTCCTGACGCAAAATTTCGGCAGCCCGTTTTATGATGGGATTTTACAGGGGATTTTGCAAGGCCTGGAAGGGAGCGATTACTGGCCTATGTTTGCAGACGGCCGTTGGTATGA
>JAKQCM010000110.1 GCA_029559155.1 Chloroflexota bacterium | reverse complement strand
CAGCAGTTCTGGTACATTCGCGGCTACCTGAGCGAGGGACGGCGCTGGCTGGAATTGGCGCTTTCGCTCAGTCAGGAAACAGACGAGCTTCATGCCCGCATTTTGAACCGCATCGGCAAGTTTGTGCGGCTGCAGGGCGATATGGCCGCCGCGCAGATTGCCCATGAGCAGGCTTTGGTCATTCAAGAAAGGCTGGGCGACGAGGCGGGCATGTGCCGTTCGTTAGAGAATCTGGCGATTTTGGCAGGGACACAGGGGGATTACGGCCGTGCCCGCGACCTGCTGGAACAAACCCTGTCGATTGATCGCCGGATGGGCGAGATGCGCCCGGTCATCTCTACCCTAAACAATCTGGCGATTGTGATGCGCCGCCTGGGCGATCTGGCGACCGCCGAACGACTGTATCAGGAAGGCACGCAGTTGTGCCGCCAGACCAACAATTTGAGTTCGCTCAGTTATACGCTGCACGGCCTGGGAGAAGTGAATGTCGAACGGGGCGATGCTGAGGCGGGTATGACCTATTTTCGTGAAAGTATTCACCTGCGCTACCAATTAGGCGACCGACCGGAGCTGACGATCTCGTTGGGGGCGATTGGCATTGCTCGTTTGTACTTGGGTGATGTGGCCGATGCGGCCTGCCTGTTTGCCGCCAGCGAACGGCTGCGGCAAGAGTTGGGCATTACCCCGGCGGCCAGTTATCAGGCGGAAGCGGAAGCGAAAAAAGGTCATGCGCGGGCGTTGTTGGGTGAAGAGGCGTTTGCCCAGGCCTGGGCAGAGGGTTGGGCGCTGCCGCTGGCGGAGGCGGTGGCGTTGGCGGCCCGTCATCCGTAATCCGTAAACGGACGCCGGATGACGGGCTACGGTGCTAGAGGTGGGAAACGGCCGTGACAATCCGTTCCAGCGCTTCAGCCAAAATAGAACGAGGGCAGGCCAGATTAAACCGTTCGAAGCCTTCGCCTTCTGGTCCAAACATTTCCCCGTTGTCCAGAAAAACCTTGGCTTCGCCCAACAAAAGCTGCCGGCGGGCAGCGGCTTCTAAGCCCAGTTTGCGGCAGTCTACCCAGACCAGATAAGTTCCCTCTGGCCGAATGACCTCCAGTTGGGGCAGGTGTTCGGCTAAATAAGCTGCCATAAAGTGATAATTGGCTTCAATGTAGGCCATCGCCTCGGCCAGCCACGCTTCGCCGTGCGTATAGGCGGCTTCGGTGGCGACGATGCCCAGGGCGTTGCCGCCCATCAACCCGTGACGATTCAAGGTTTTGTTAAATTTGGCGCGTATTTCTTTGTCCTGAATGATGATGTTGGACGTTTTGAGACCGGCCATATTGAAGGTTTTGCTGGGAGCGGTGCAGATGATGCTTTTTTGGGCGAAGGTTTCGTTGATGGCGGCGAAAGAGGTGAAGGCGACGCCGTCGTAGATGAGGTCGCAGTGGATTTCATCGGCGATGACGAGGACATCGTTGGCCAGGCAGATTTCGCCAAAGCGGGTCAGTTCTTCACGGGTCCAGACGCGGCCGATGGGGTTGTGGGGGCTGCACAGAATTGCCATTTTAACGGCCGGATCGGCGGTTTTGGCCGCCAGGTCGTCGAAGTCGATGGTGTAACGGCCGTTTTCCAGCGCCAACGTATTCGACACAATGTCGCCGCCGTTGTTTTCGATGGCGGCGAAGAAGGGATAATACACAGGCCGCTGCACCAGCACTTTATCGCCGGGGGTGATGAGCGTTTCCACCAGCATGTTTAGGGCAGGAACCACGCCGGGCGTCAGCACCAACCATTCGCGCTGGACAACAACGCCGTAACGCCGGGCCATCCAATCGATGACGGCCGTGTAATAAGAGTCCGATGGCATTGCGTAGCCGAAAATGCCGTGTGCCACGCGCTCGGTCAGGGCGTCAATCACTGCCGGGGGGCAGCGAAAGTCCATATCGGCCACCCACATGGGCAGCAGCCGATCACGGCCGTGTTTGGCCTGTGCATGATCGCCAAATACCAGTTTGTGGCCTTCAAAAAGAAATTCCCACTTGATGCTATGGGTTCCGGTCCGATCTATTTCTGCGTCAAAGTTAAATGTCATGGTAGCCTCCAAGGCGGGAATGATGCCATGAACAGGGGTGGCAGGCAAGAGGAAAGTTGAACTTCTGGGAGTGCGCCTGAGATGTGATGCGCGATGCGTGACGGAAGGCTGCCGGGCGGCATCACGGCGCTGCCGCCTGAACGCCCAAAGTGCCAGAAAATTTATCGGCCGTGAATCCCATCTAAACCAAATCTTTATCATTGTTAGGCTATAATGAGGGCGCTATGCAAACAATTCTTGTAGTCGATGACAAAGCCAATGTGCGCACGCTGCTGCGCGAATATCTAACCGAGCAGGGCTATCGGGTGGTGACGGCCGAAAACGGCCGTGTCGCCCTCTTCACCGCCCGCCAGGAAAACCCAGACCTCATTCTGTTGGACATTATGATGCCGGAGATGGACGGCTACACCTTCATGCGCACATTTCGCCAGGAGGCCGACGCGCCCATCATTTTGCTGACGGCCAAATTGGAAGAAACGGATAAGGTGCTGGGTTTGGAATTAGGCGCAGACGATTATGTAACCAAGCCGTTTGGGATGCGCGAACTGACAGCGCGCGTGCGGGCTGTGCTGCGGCGCACGGCCCGCAGCGATACGCCAGCCGATCTGCTGCAAGTGGCGGATGTGGCGCTGGATAAAAACGGCCGTCGCGTCACCGTCGCCGGGGTCGATGTGCAGCTCACGCCCTCAGAATTCGACCTGCTGGCCGTGTTGATGACCTCGCCGGGGCGGGCATTTTCGCGGCTGGAACTGCTGGAAAACTTGCAGGGCATTGCCCTGGAAGGCGCGGAAAAGACAATCAACGTCCACGTGCGCAATTTGCGCACCAAAATCGAACCGGATCCCGCCAACCCGCGCTATGTAGAAACCGTGTTCGGCGTCGGCTACCGCTTTTGTACGGATTGAAGCGTGATGCGTGATGGTCACGCTTCACGCTTCACCCATCACCAACCCTATGCATTCACTTCGCCTCAAGCTCATCTTCACCTTCCTGGCCATCAGCCTGGCCGGTTCGTTGATTGCCGCCATCATTGTGCGCCAGTCTAACGAGCGGGCCTTTAACGCCCTGCTGCGGGAACAGGGGCAGGTGAGTTTTGTCAATGACGCGCTGGCTTATTACGAGGCAAATGGGACGTTTAACGGCCTGGCGCGGCGCGGCCATGATCACGAGGGCGGCCTCAGCCGTTCCGATGCGCCATTTGCTCTGGCGGATGAGAACGGCCGTATCATCATCGAAAACGGTCCATACTGGCGAGGCATGATCGTTGCGGCGCCCGATCTGGCAGCGGGTATTCCCCTGACGGTAGATGGGGCGCCGGTTGGTGTGGTGCTGCCGGTTAATCAGCCGCCGCCCCGCGACCCTGTGGAGCAGGCCTATGTGCTGCAAACCAACCGCGCGTTGTTGATTGGCGCGCTGGTCGCCACGGCCGTAGCCATTGTTCTGGCATTGATTTTGGCGCAAACGCTCACACGGCCGTTGCAAGAATTGGCCGCCGCCAGCCGCGCCATGGCCGCCGGCAGCCTGGAACAACAAGTCCCCGTGCGCACCCAGGACGAACTGGGCGATCTGGCCAACACCTTTAACCAGATGAGCGCCGAACTCGTCCGCGCGAACCAACAACGCCGCCAGATGACCGCCGACATTGCCCACGACCTGCGCACGCCGCTCACCGTGCTTTCCGGCTATCTGGAAGCCATGGAAGACGGCACGCTTCCGCCGACGGCTCCCCGGCTGCAAATGATGCACCAGGAAGTGGAAACCCTTAAACGGCTGGTAGAAGATTTGCGCACCCTCTCGCTTGCCGACGCCGGTAATTTGGCTTTGTACAAAGAACCCATTCACCCGCGCGAGTTGTTGGCCCAGGTACAGGCTGCTTATACCCACAAGGCCATGCAGCAAAATGTCAATCTGGTCACCGACGCCCCGCCTGATCTCCCGCTCATCCAGGTTGACCCGGCGCGTATGCGGCAGGTATTGGGCAACCTGGTTAGCAATGCCCTGCGCTATACGCCGCAGAACGGCCGTATC
The DNA here is from genome assembly GCA_029559155.1 of Chloroflexota bacterium. Lineage (GTDB taxonomy): Bacteria > Chloroflexota > Anaerolineae > Promineifilales > Promineifilaceae > Leptovillus. Next base: position 3,246 of record JAKQCM010000110.1, on the reverse strand, counting down.
ACCCTGACGGCCGTGCCCACCCCCCACACCCCCGGCAGCTTGCAGCTCATCGTCGCCGACACCGGAACCGGCATTTCGCCCGATGAGCTGCCGCACATCTTTGATCGCTTCTATCGCGGCGACAAGTCTCGCCGCGAAGGTGAAGGCGAGTCGGGTCTGGGTTTGGCGATTGTCAAATCGCTGGTGAATGCCCATGGCGGCGTGATTTCGGCCGTTTCCACCCCTGGCTATGGCGCTACCTTCACCATCACGCTCTAATTTACCTGTTATCTTTGGACTATTTTCAAAAACCCCATAGTGTTGTATTGTCTGAATCAGAAAAAGACCGAAGGGTTTGAAGTTCCCAAAGGTCTGATTTTTCAAGAGTAAACCCTTCGGGTCTGCATGGTACATGATTTGCCATGATACTTTTGTCACGATGCTGCGAATTCGTAACGGCCGTTCTCCCCACCACAGCAGCATAAAAAAGATCAACCCGGTTAAAGGAAACAAAGCATCCGCACCGATTCGCCGCCGCTTCGGCCGATCATTTCAGTGCGTGTCTGAATGGAAGCAGCCCCAAACAGCCCTCATTTGGCTCTAAATACCCGGTGCTGCCGAATAAGGAAACATGATGATAAGCAAAATCCCTACTCGCTTTGCCAGCGCCGAAAGAGCTGACCCCATAAGTCTGTTGGGGCAAAATCAATACTTCTCAAATTTCGATTTGTTGTGTCAGATTCTAGACTCTGTTCCCAATGGCGTGATTATTCTCAATGCGGAACGGCAGATCGTTTTTCTCAATCAGACCATGTTGGCCTTTTCCGGTCTGGCGACCAAGGAGGAAGCGCTGGGGATGCGTATCGGCGAAGCGATTGGCTGCCGACACGCATTTGAAGATGTGGGCGGCTGTGGCACAACGGACGCCTGCCGGTCTTGCGGCGCGATTCACGCCATTCTGATAGCCCAAAAAGATATCGGCAATACGCGAGAGTGCCGTATTGCCCGTGGCGAAGACGAACAGTTTGGCGCCTTAGATTTACGCGTGACAGCCACGCCTTTGCAGGTTAACGGTGATCAGCTGACCATTTTTTCGATGATTGACATCGCGGATGAGAAGCGCCGGCAAGTGTTGGAGCGCATCTTTTTTCATGATCTGCGCAATACGGCGACAATTATTCATGGCGCGGTGGAATTGTTGCAATACCAGGCGGAGGAAGTTCCGGCCAGCCGGATGTTGAATCAGGCGTCCCGTAAATTGATCGATGAAATTGATACGCAGCAGCAGTTGTTGGCCGCGGAGAACGGCCGTCTCGAACTCAATCTCGCCGACATGCTCACCCTCCCGCTGCTGGAAGAATTAACCGGTTTCTATGAAACGCAGGCCGCCAACCGCCACTGCCAGATCGTCATCGATCCTGCGGCGGAAAACCTCCTCTTTTTGACAGACGAGGCTGTGGTAGGGCGTGTGCTGGGCAACATGATCAAAAACGCGATAGAAGCCTGCGCCGAAGACCAAACAGTCACGGTTGGCTGCCGAAAAGAAGGGGACACGGCCGTTTTTTGGGTTCATAATCCCGCATACATGCCGCCACATATTCAACGGCAAGTTTTCCTGCGTTCGTTTTCCACCAAAGGCACGCAGCGTGGCTTAGGCACTTATTCCATGAGGCTGTTGAGCGAAGGCTTTTTGAAGGGGAAAGTTCAATTTGTAACCGACCAAACTGCCGGCACGACATTTACCGCTGTTTACCCAATCCGGTTAGACCTGACGCCTGTCAGGTCGGAGGAAAATTCTTCTTCACAAACCATCGCCCTGGGGTTCAGGCTGCCGCTTGCGCCGCGGCCACCAGCCGCAGCAGATGCAGGTCGTCGTAGCTGATGGATTCGCCCAGGGCTTCGTAAACCGGGCGCAGGTAATCGACGCCCAATTCGGCGAAGGCGTCCAGAGCGCGCTGCTGGTCGGCGGGGGAAAGCTGGCTGAGTTCTAGCAGATGGTCGGTGCGTAACGGCCGTTTCCCCTGCACCCCCGTCCACAAATGCCCCAAAATCGTGCGCTCTTGCACGCCAAACTGCGCCGCCAGTTCCGGCACGGAATGCCCGGCGTTAAACAAATCCACCACTTCGTCGCTGCGGCTGCGGCCGCCGGCTGAGGGGCGAGAAGGTGTGGGGGTGGGCACGGCCGTTTTCCCCCGTTCGGCAAGCCCCTTTTCCGCGCAGTAAGCCTGGATGATCGGCAAAAACTCGTCGGCGTACTTCTCCAACTTGGCCCCGCCCACGCCGTACATGCCGCCAAACGCCGCCACCAACTGCGGAAAATACGTGGCCATTTCCACCAGCGACCGGTCAGAAAAGATAACATAGGGCGGCACGTTGGCCGCCGTCGCCAGCGCCGTGCGCCGGTCGCGCAGCAGAGCAAACAGGTCCAGATCGTAATCCTGGGCGGTGATGGGGCGCGCGGCTGGCGATTGGGCAGGCAGCAGCCCCTGCACCGTCTCGCCCTTGAACACGGCATACGCCTGCGGCGTCAGCTTCAGGCTGCCGTGTTCCATGTCCTGCGTCAGCAGCCCCTGCTGGATGAACTGCCGCGCCAAAAACTGCCACTCTTTCTTGGAATATTCGCTGCCGATGTTATACGTAGAGAGGCGGTCGTGGCCGCGATCCAGGACTTTTTGCGACTGCGACCCGCGCAGCACGTCGATAACGTGGCTCATGCCGAAGAACTCGCCGGTACGCTTGACGCACGAGAGGAATTTTTGCGCCGGGATGGTCAGATCGGCCAGGTCGCCCTGGTCGGTCTGGCAGTTGTCGCAGTGGTCGCACTCGTCCTTATCGTAGGATTCGCCGAAGTAGGCGAGCAACGGCCGTCGCCGGCACACCATCGTTTCCACAAAACCAATCATCGCCTCCAGCCGCGCCCGCGCCCCCGCCTGCTGCGACGGATCCTGCTGCTGGATGAAAAAGTTGGCGGTCTGCACGTCGGCGTAGCTGAACAGCAGCAGGCAGTCGGCGCGCAGGCCGTCGCGCCCGGCGCGGCCAATTTGTTGGTAATAGCTTTCCAGGTTTTGCGGCACATCGTAGTGCAAAATAAAGCGCACGTTTGATTTGTTGATGCCCATGCCAAAGGCAATGGTGGCTACCATCACCATGCCTTCTTCCAGGACGAACCGTTTTTGATTGGCGCGCCGCGTGGCGTCGTCCAGCCCGGCGTGATAGGGCAGCACGGGCCAGCCGTAGGCGGTTAACTGCCCAGAGAGCTGGTCGACC
>JAKQCM010000105.1 GCA_029559155.1 Chloroflexota bacterium | reverse complement strand
TGGCCCAATCAGGCTGCTCAGAGCCAACAACAAAGGGTAAACCGGTGGATAATGGGTAACTGGCTCCCCATTGGCGAAAAACCCTTCTCCAGAGGCCACGCTGACGGCCGTTTCCAGATAGACGACGGAATCTGGACTAATGCCAGGCCCATATGTCGAAATCCAAAGCCATAGAATGAACGCGCCTGCTCCAGCAAATAGCACCAGAGCGATCGGATATTTTGAAGGCTTGTGCATGATCACGTCATTGCATTTTGTCATAACGTAAATAGGTGACTTGTTCGGAGACCAAACCCATCAAAAAAATCACCCAGGCGATGGTCATGAGCATAGCTGAGGTGGGGCCATAACGTGAGTGCAAGACAATAACTTTGAACGCGCCATACAAAAATCCCACCAGGAACGTAAAAATGCTGGCTGGAACGAAGATTTTGAGGGGCGAGAACAAGGTGGTGATCTTAAACAGAATCATAAAAAAGCGAGAGCCATCGCGCAGCAGCTTGATTTTGCTTTTGCCTACCCGTTTGCGTGCCACGATAGGCACATATTTCAGGCTGAAACCGCTGCGCACGACGGCCAGGGTGATGGTCGTGGGATATGAAAACGTATTGGGCAGCATGTAAACCAGGTTTTTGGCGATGTCGGCGCGAATGACGCGGAAACCTGAGGTGAGGTCTTCGATTTTTCGCCCGCATACGTAGCTGGCGAAGGTGTTGTAGATGCTGTTGGCGAAGTCGCGATGCACGGCCGTGTCCGAATCTTTCGTCCTTGCCCCCACGACCATGTCGTACCGGTCTATGTGTTCCAGCAAACGGGGAATATCTTCTGGTTTATGCTGTCCGTCGGCGTCCATCAGCAAAATGTATTGCCCTTGGGCATGGCGGATGCCTGTTTTAACGGCCGCGCCATTGCCAATGTTGTAGGGATGCTGGTGCAGATGCACGGCCGTATTACCCATTCCGGCCACCCTTTCCGCCGATCCATCCGACGAGCCATCATCAATTACCAAAATTTCATGCCTGATGTCTGGTAATTGGCTGGCGAACATGCCCAGTAACTGCGTTAGCAGGCCGGCAATGACATCTGCTTCGTTAAACATCGGGATAACAATCGAAAGAAAGGGCTGATCGCTCATGGATTTTTCCTGATCAGGGCGACACCAGCTCATATCGGCTTCGGTCTAGCTGATGCACCCTAAACTCCGTGAAATGTGTGGGAACGGACATGGTCTCGGCTGCAAGAGGTAAGAAAATAAAATCCGTCATTTCATACTGCCAAAGCCGAAGCAGCAGTTCTTCCAGATCGGCCTCATCAGCCACGTAAAAAAACAATTTCTCATTTATAAAAGACATTTCGGTGGGCAGAAATGGGCTATTGGTCACAATGACCGGCGAAGTGGATTGCGTGAGGAAGCTTTTGACGCGAATTTGTTCGGCATGCTGCTGGTATAAGTTGTAAAGACCGGCGGCCTGTATGAGTAAACTGAACGCCAGAAGGGTAACGGCCGTTACCCGCAGCTCTTTCTTCAACCCAAATCCTGGCCGTCGAGAAAAATCGGAAAAATTCTGAAAAGCCAAATATAACAACAGCGGGTAAACAGCCAACAAATAACGCGCTCCCCATTGCAAACCGCCAAACGCCGGCCACAGCGTAAACATCAACCCTAAAAATAACAAACTGACGCTTAGAACGAGGCGGCTAATCGGCTTGGAATCAGCCGCCTGCTGCGGATCCAGGCTCAGGCTTAGGGCTAACAAGGGAAATGTGGGTAAAATGCCCACCATAAACCCTTGAAGCCCAAAAAAAACGCATAGGCCATATCCGGCCACGCCACACACCCAACCGGCGCGGATCCAGTTGACGCGTTCGTTCCTCAACCCAAGCGCGACCAGAAAAATGGTTAAAATTACAAACAAAAACGCGCCAAAATGAAGCAGATTACCGGATTCGGCCAGCCCTAAAAATTTGCCGGCGATGGATACCTGCGGGATGGGAATGCCGCTGTACGATTGGGCGGTATAGCTAACAGCGCCGTAGCCGAACAAGTTGTGGGCGGTGGGCATGCCTAACGGGTGCCCATACCAGCGATACTGCGTCCACCAAACGGCCGTAAGGCTCAAAATGACTCCTATCCCTACCGAAATAAGTACAGTCCACTGCTTCCAAAATACGATAAGGGCGCTTAAGCCGAGGGCGATAATAAAAACGTACATTTCTGGCCGTTGGCCAGCGCCAAGACCGGCCGCCATGCCACCCAACAGGACCGGCCACCACGCTTTTTTGTGCCAGCCGTAACTTATGCCGGTCAGGCTCCATATGGCGCAGGCGCTGGCCAGCGTATGGTCCCATAGGGTGACGCTGTAAAACACAATGGGCGTCGCAAAAACGGTTGTCCACATGGCCAGCCGCCCCCGAACCACCTTCTGCGATTGACACAATGCATAAACGCCAACGGCCGTAGCCAACCCGCCGAGCATTGGTACAACGGGCAGCCCTGCCATCCCCAACTTGTCGTAGAAAAAGGCAGCCAGCAGGGGAAAAAATGGCGAAATGCTTAGATAAATCTGATTGTTGATGATGGCGTAGGCGTAATAATACGGAATAAAACGCAGTTCGGGGTCTAAAAACTGGCCGGGATACGTCACGGATAGCGACTGCCAATCCTGCCGAAGCAGTTCCCGAATTTGCAGGAAACGCAGGCCGGTGTCGCTGGCAAAAAATGTGCCCGATGAGAGAAAAAAATAGCCTAGACCAAATAACGACAAAGCGAGCAAGGCAAGGTGAACGGCCGTGATCCCCATTGTGTGTACTCTGGCAAAAGCCGTTTCATGTTTCTGGTTTTTATCGCCTGGTGTCATGGATTAAATTTATCTTTTGGGCTGTCCGTTAAGCGATCGGTAGAAAATTTTCAGAAGACCCGAAGGGTTTGAAACCCAGGATACTCGACTAAATGGATGCGAAACCTTTCGGGTCTAATTCCCAAAACCTTTTGCGGTTTGCTTAAGTATTGGCCTAGTATATGATTGCCTGCGTTTCTTAACAACGAACAGCGCAGTCAGGAAAATGTCTTAATAGTTGTGTCAGGTTCACCAGCAAAGGTAGCATTTTGCCTGGTTATTGGTTAAATTATTGTATCTGTATCGGTTTTGTGGAAGCGCCTCAATGTGTTGTCTTGCATAGGAATAACTTTCCGAAGCTGGAGGCATAGAACCCGCAGATACAACTTGTTTTAATGGAGGCAGCAATGGGCAAAAATCTCTGGGAATTAAGAAAACAACGCAATCTAACTGTCAAGCAGTTGGCAGCGAAAAGCGGCGTACCGGCAAAAAATATATACGCTTATGAAGCGGGTGAATTGGTTAAGGTGGCTGACCTTGAGAGGCTGGCTAAAGTGCTGTTTGTGAATAATGCAGAGATTAAACTT
>JAKQCM010000058.1 GCA_029559155.1 Chloroflexota bacterium | reverse complement strand
GGCCAGAACGCAATTGTTTCATCATTGTCTGCATTTCTCGGAATTGTTTCAGGAGCATATTCACATCCTGAACAGTTGTACCAGACCCAAGGGCAATACGCCGCTTACGGCTGGCTTTGATAATCTTAGGATTGCGGCGCTCGCCCACAGTCATCGAACGAATAATCGCTTCAATGCGGGCCAAATCTTTTTCGGCGCCAGACATATCCACGTCTTTGGCCATCTTATTCATACCCGGAATCATTTCCATTAACTGCCCAATGGGGCCAAGACGCTTAATTTGCTGCATCTGGCTCAGAAAATCTTCCAGGTCGAATTTGCCTTCCATCATGCGAGCGCCCGCTTTCTGGGCCTCTTCCTGATCCATTTCCGACTGGGCTTTTTCGATGAGGGTCATCACGTCCCCCATGCCCAAAATGCGGTTTGCCAGGCGGTCCGGATGGAACACCTCAATCGCGCTTAGTTTCTCGCCGGTTCCCAGGAATTTGATGGGCACATTGGTCACTTCGCGCATGGAAATAGACGCGCCGCCGCGAGCATCCCCATCAATCTTGGTCATGATCAGGCCGGTCAGGTTGACCGCATTGTTAAAGTCTGTAGCAACGCGCACCGCTTCTTGTCCGGTCATGGCGTCGGCGACAAGCAAGGTTTCGATGGGGGAGACGGCCGTTTTAATCGCCTTAATCTCATCCATCATCATTTCATTGATGGTCAAACGCCCGGCCGTGTCCAGAATCACCACTGTCGCGCCTGAAGAAGCGCCTTGTTTCACGCCATTCCGCGCGATGTTTACCGGATTCGCGGCTGTGCCTTCCGTATAAACCGGAATGTCCAGCTGTTTCCCTAGTGTTTGCAACTGCTCCACAGCCGCCGGACGATAGACGTCACAGGCTACCAGCAACGGCCGTCGCCCCTGTTTACGCAAGTGGAGCGCCAACTTACCCGCCATCGTTGTTTTACCAGCGCCTTGCAGCCCCACCAGCATAACGACCGCCGGCGACTGCATGCCCAGGTTTAACCGACCAGGCTCGCCCAACGTCGCCACCAGCTCGTCATGAACAATTTTCACGACTTGCTGACCCGGCGTCAGGCTGCGCATAACCTCTTGCCCAACAGAACGCTCCCGCACACGCGTCACAAAGTTCTTGACCACTTTGAAGTTGACATCTGCTTCCAACAAAGCCAGACGCACTTCACGCATGGCCAGATCGACGTCTTCTTCCGTCAACTTGCCACGGCGCTGTAAATTGTCGAAAACAGATTGTAGCCGAGAGCCTAAAGACTCAAACACAAGATCACCTGACAATCATCCTCCCGCAGGCGGGCAGTCTTGGTGGAAACCCACTGTCGACTCCCACCTGCGGGAGGAAAATGTGCATCATTAAGAATTCAGGAGCAACCTGAAGGCGATATTGCTTACGCCTGTCAAGGGTGCCTACAAGGCAGGCAATTCTAACGCAGGCGGGAAACTGCGTCAAATGCCTGTCAAGCCAGACTAAGCCAGGGCCGGCTCCATAACCAGTGCCGACTCGCGCAAAAGTTCAGCCTTTTCTGTGCTTTCCCATGGCAGGTCAATGTCCGTGCGCCCAAAGTGGCCAAAGGCCGCCGTCGCGCGGTAAATCGGCCGGCGCAAATTCAAGTCACGGATGATTGCCCCCGGACGCAAATCAAAATGTTCGTTGATCAGCTGAACCAGGTGGTCCGGGGATAATTTGCCAGTGCCAAAGGTTTCCACGTTGACGCTTAGGGGCTCGGCGACGCCGATAGCATAGGCGACCTGTACCTCGCAGCGGTCGGCCAAACCGGCAGCAACGATGTTTTTGGCGACCCAACGGGCTGCGTACGCCGCGCTGCGGTCAACTTTGGTGCAATCTTTGCCGCTGAAAGCGCCGCCGCCATGCCGTCCCATGCCGCCATAGGTGTCGACGATGATTTTGCGACCGGTTACGCCGGCATCGCCCATCGGGCCGCCAACCACGAAACGGCCGGTGGGGTTTACAAAAATTCGCAGTTGATCGTCAACCAATTCGGCCGGTAAAACGGGCTTGATAACGTGTTCGATAATGCCCTGACGCAGGGCGTCGGCGTCGATTTCCGGGGCGTGCTGGGTGCTGACGAGAACGGTGTGAACGCGCTTGGGCTGGCCATAGCTGTATTCGATGGTAACCTGGGCTTTGCCGTCCGGGCGCACCCAGGGCAGCGTACCGTTGCGACGTACCTCAGAGAGACGGCGGGTCAGGTTGTGGGCCAGGTGAATGGGCAAAGGCATCAGCTCTTCAGTTTCGTTACAGGCGTAACCAAACATCATGCCCTGGTCGCCGGCGCCAATGGCGTTGATTTCAGCTTCGCTGTTGCCGTTGTTGCGATATTCCAGAGCGCGGTCGACGCCTTGGGCAATGTCCGGGCTTTGGCTGGCGATGGCCGACATCACGCCACAGGTGTGGCCATCGAAGCCTTTGCTGCTGTCGTCGAAACCGATTTCGACGATTACGTTACGCACGAGTTCGTCGAAGTTGACGAAAGCGGTGGTGGTGATCTCACCTAACAAGAGAACAAAGCCTGTTTTGATGGCCGTTTCACAGGCGACACGGCCGTTTGGGTCTTGTTCCATAATCGCGTCCAAAACAGCATCGCTGATCTGGTCGCACATTTTATCGGGATGCCCTTCAGTTACGGATTCCGATGTAAACAGCAGGCTGGGAGCCGTCATAAATGTTGTTGTCATGTCTTTAAAAACCTCCAAAATTTGTAAATAGTCTTCCAATTACCAAGAAAATGGGTCGCACCCATCTGTATTTACAACAAAAAAGCCTCTTAACCGGTGTTAAGAGGCTTGCTTTATTTCAGGCTCACCTCTTATCTGCCAGCGCTTGCTGTCGGAATTAGCACCTTCCCTAGACGGGGGTTGCTGCAGTTTCTACGGGCCGATCCCTCCACTGCTCCTGATAAGAGTGTTAATTTGTTGTGTTAATAATTTTTGAGTATAGCCAATCGATTAAGATTGTCAAACCCATTTGGATGGATTCAACCACCACTCATCTTAGATTAGTATTTTGGGCTTACAACGAGGATTAAGCTAACGACACGGCCGTTATTCCCATTTTTCCGGTGGTTCCGACATGCCCAAAATATGATACCCGGCGTCCACATACACCACTTCGCCGGTCACGCCGCTGGCCAGATCGCTGCACAACCAGAGGGCCGTTTTCCCGACTTCCTCCTGGTCAATATTGCGGCGCAGCGGGGCGCGTTCGCCCACATAGCCGAGCATTTTGCGGAAGCCGGCAATGCCCGCGGCAGCCAACGTTTTGATCGGACCGGCGGAAATGGCATTGACGCGAATGCCTTGCGGGCCTAAATCGGCGGCCAGGTAACGTGTGCTGGCTTCCAGGGCCGCTTTGGCTACGCCCATCACATTGTAATGCGGGACAACTTTTTCCGCGCCGTAATAGGTCAGGGTAAGGATAGCGCTGCCGGCCGGCATGAGGGGCACGGCTTCTCGCGCCAAGGCGACGAGGCTGTAAGCGCTGATGTCCATTGCTATGCGAAAGCCTTCTCGTGACGTACTCACAAATCGGCCTTCCAGGTCTTCTTTCAGGGCATAACCAATGGCGTGGACGAGGATATCGATCTGGCCGAAATGGTCGGCGGCTTTGGCGAAAACGGCCGTAATGTCCGCATCAGACGACACATCGCACATTTCTACAAATGTAACGCCAAGCTCATCAGCCAGGGGACGGACCCGTTTTTCCAGCTGCGGGATGCCGTAGCTGAAGCCAATTTCCGCGCCATGCTCGTGCAGGGTTTGGGCGATGCCCCAGGCGATGGACCGTTGGTTGGCAATGCCAAAAATGAGCGCTTTTTTGCCTTCGAGTAATTTCATGCAATTTTTCTCCAGAAGTTAGGTTTGTTATTGAGCAAGTTTGTCTGGCAAACAGCCATTCAGAAGCGTAAGGAAAGATTTCCTATTTCCAGTCTCGATCTCGTCCCCTATTTTGACACAAAGGGATTGTCTTTTAGCCAATAACGCCAGGGCATAGACAGCCAGGGTTCCGGCGTTTTGCCGAGGCCGATGCGCGGTCCGGCGGCGATTTGCTCTGTGGGCGCGGGGGGCGCGTCTTCTATCCAAATAACCCCATTAGGGGCGCAAAGATTCGCCCCGTTGAGGGATTTGTCGATGGCCAGAGCCTGGGTCAGGCGCGCCGGTCCGTTGGTCCATTGAGCGCGGGCACGGCCGTTCCGATTCTTCGCCAGCCATTCCTCGCCAGTCAACGGCTCCAGAGCGCGGATGAGGACCGCATTCGCCTGCCCTTCCTGGCCGGTAACCACGTTAAACATCCAGTGCATGCCGTAGGTGAAATAGACGTAGGCCACACCGGCGGGACCAAACATCACGGCCGTGCGCGCCGTAGGACGGCCGTGATTGGCTCGATCGCCGTGGCAGGCCAGGTCTGGCTCGTCGGTGTCACAATAGGCTTCCGTTTCCACGATGCGCCCGCTGAGGATATGCCCACCGACAAGCCTGACCAGCGGCTTGCCCAACAGGGCTACGGCCACTTCACAGGCGGTTCGGGCGTAAAAGGATTGGGGCAGGCGGTTGGTCATCGGGTCATCAGGCCAGGCTGGCATCGGCGACTTTGTTTTCCAGATTGATGGGCAGCCAGACGGTGAAGGCAGCGCCCTGGCCCAGCGTGCTGTGGACTTCGATACGGCCGTTATACCGCTTAACAATTTCCTGACAAATTGCCAGACCCAGCCCGGTCCCCGGAATACCCTGAGCTTCCACCAAATCGCTGCGGAAAAACCGATCGAACAAAAAGGGGATGTCGGCGTCATCAATGCCCATACCGTTATCGGCAACTTTCAGCCATAGTTGCGTTTCCTGCGCATCTATTTTTGCGCCGGCGCTAACCCAAATTTGGCCTCCTGGCGGAGTGTAATTGAGGGCGTTTCCCAGCAAATTGGTCAACAATTGCCCCAAATGACGCGCCTCGATATGGGCCACGGGTAATTTAGGGGCTACGTTTACATGCAGACTGATTTGGCGAATCTCAGCTTTAGCCGCAAAAATGTCTATGTATTCACGAATGATCTGGGGCAGGTCAACGGCCGTAGGCCGAATCGGCACAGCTTCAATCTCTAACCGCGACAAATCCAACAAATCCTGAATCAACTGCGTCAACCGATCGGTTTCATGTTGCACAACCTTCAGATAACGCTGCCAATTTTCATTTCGCCCCATTTCCAACAGAGTCACATACGTTTTGATATTGGTCAGCGGCGTTCTCAGTTCATGGGACACGTTGGTTACAAACTTTGTTTTCAACCTATCAACTTCTTTTAACCGCGTAATATCAGCCTGAACGCTCACAAAATTGACGATTTCCTGGCGCGCATTCATAATCGGCGTGACCGTCGTCGAGACATCATAAATGGAACCGCTCTTTCGCCTGTTCACCAGTTCGCCCGACCAGGTGCTGCCCTGGAAAATTGTTTTAAGCATTTCTGCATACGTGGTTTCTGGCGTCAGTCCGCTTTCCAACATATTCAACATCCGCCCAACCAATTCAAGCCGCGAATATCCACTTTGCAGCTCAGCGGCCTGGTTGGCATACAAAATAACTGCGTTCCGATCCATTACCAGAATGCTCTCGCCAACGCTTTCTAAAATAGTGAGGGTGCGGTCTCGTTCAGATTGCAGTTCCAGGGTTCGCGCTGCCACTTCTTCAGCCAGGGATTCGGATTGCTCTTGCAGGCGTTTATAAAGGCGTATCCGCACAATGGCGATGCCAATTAACCCGGCCAGGGTCATGAGAAATTTTATATCGTCTTCGGAAAAGGCATTTAACCGGGTGCTTTCAACCTTTATCACCCCAATCACCCGATTGTCTACTTGCAAAGGCACGGCAACGGCCGATTGGTAATTATTGCCAATGGGCCAATATCGTGGCTCTTGTGACACGTCGGGCACAATAATTGGGAAACCGGTCTTTACCACAACGCCGGTCACGCTGTTTTCCATGGGGAATGGGTGCATCAGAACGCCATCTTCCGCGCCAAAAAATGACCAATGAAGCCAGGCTGTTTCGTTGGCTTCGTCAATCAAGACAAAGCCGAAACTGTCGTGATACAAACGCGTCGTCAATAATTTGGTTGTTTGAGTTAACAATTCGTCGATGTTCATGATAGCCGCTGTGACGACGGCAACTTCGTTTAGAATGGCCAGTTCATTGGCCTGCTTGCGGGCGTTTTCATAAAGGCGCGCGTTCTCAATGGCGATAGCCGCCTGATTGGCAAAAGTCGCGATAGTGGCGGCGTCTTGTTCCGTGAAGGCATTTTTTTCCTTGCTGTCGACGTTTAATATGCCGATGCTGCGATCGTTGATGCGCAGCAACGCGCCAACCCAAGAATGGATATAACTTAATTCATCGCTGATGACCCAGCGTGGGTCGTTGTAGGTGTCGTCGATGATATTGACAAATTGACCTTCGGAGAATTTGCTCAGGCAGTGGCTGGCAATGGAGTGAATGAAGTTTTTGACTATGATTTCGTTGGTGAAGCCGGAGCTGGCCACCAAATTGAGCTGGTCATTTTCTTCATCGAACAATTGAATAGACACGCTATCAAATGTAATGACCTGAGACAAGAGGGAGAAAATTGTTTGGTAGACAACTTCCAGGCCAAGCCGGGTGGTTTGCAGCGCGCCAACTTGTTGCAGGGTGCGGGCTAATTGGAGCTGTTGGCGTTCTGTTGTTTGCAGGCGATCTCTTTCGATGGCGACCGCCATCAGATTGGCGATGCCCTGGCAAATGGTGATTTCCTCGGTGGAGAAGCTGCGCGGCCGGAGGTACACATCAATATGCAAGACACCCACTGCTTCAGACCGAACAAGGAGAGGCAGATAAAGGATGGCGGACAAACCAGCTTCCACGGCGAGCCTGGCTCTTTCCTGGGAGGCGTCGGTTTCTGTGAGGATGGGGATGGTATACGGCCGTTTCGTCTTCATCACTATCTGCGAAACCGATACATCTGCCAAATCCAGGTACGCCCCTACCTCATGGTCTGGATGATATGGATGGTTCGATTTTTGCAGCAAGACAATCAGCGCCTTTTGTTTTTCATCCAGCAAGGTCAGCGAAATGGTCAATTCACCGGTAAGATGGCAAATCAACGTATCCAAAGCCCGAGACAAGGCGTCATGCAAGTCCAAAGATTGGGTTAGAAAACCGCTTACTTCATTGAGAATTTCAGCTTCGCGGCGGCGCAAGCCCTCTGCATGAAATAGGCGCATGTTTTCAAACGCTGTGCCTACAGCTCGCCCGACGTACATGAGCGATTCAATTTCACCGGCGGTCCAAACCCGCTCTCGCTGGTAATCATCGAACCCCACAAATCCCCAGCAGCGTTCGCCGCTAAGAATGGGGATGATAGCAAAGGATTTGATGTGTTCATTTCGGAGAAATTCAACTTCGGGGGCTGAATAATCATCAATATGGCCATAGACGGGTCTGCCGACTAATAATTTTTTGATCCAGCCGCCAAAGCCTATGCCCAAGTAATCCAGGTTTTGGTATTTCTGGCAGTTGCGTAACATGAACTGGCGAAATGCTGACCAACCCAGGCGATGACTGCCTAAGATACGGCCGTCTGGCAGCGTGCTATTTTCATACAGATATACCCGCCGAACGCCGGCCGCCTTACCCAATCCGGCAATCACATCTGGCAATCGTCTTTCCAGGTTGCGCACGTCGGATAGGTATTGGCTGTTCAAAGCTATCGTACGCAAAATCTCTAACTGTCGATCCATCTTTATCCCCGACAAAGGTCACATTGAAACGTAATGAGCAAAATGAATCTGCCAAAATATCCCAAAGCCACCGCAAACTGCCAAATCGGTAACTTAAATCATAACAAACGCCAGATAAAAGCCAACTTTAACGGCCGTTTCCTATACGCAGATCAGCAGAACAGGCTACAATCATTTTAACCCACAGAGGAAAACGATGATGTCTCATTTTCAAGACAAAATTGTCCTGGTCACCGGATCAGGACGGGGAATCGGGCGCGAAGTTGCGCTTCGTTTTGCCAGAGAAGGCGCGCATGTTGTGGTTAATTTTTTCCGCAACCGCGAACCGGCCGAAGAAACGGCCGAAGAAATTCGGGGATACGGCCGTCACTCCCTGGTCGTCAAAGCCAACGTCGGCGACCTCGATGACCTGGCACACCTCTACCAGCAAATCCAGGAAACCTTCGGCGGACTGGATATCCTCATTCACAACGCCGCCTCCGGCTACAACCGCCCCGCATTACAACAAAAACCCCGTGGCTGGGATTGGACCATGAACATCAACGCCCGATCCCTCCTCTTTGGGGCGCAGCACGCCGCGCCGCTCATGGCGGCTCGCGGCGGCGGCGCCATCGTGGCTATTTCCAGCCAGGGTTCCACCCGCGTCTTACCCGAATACGCCGTCGTCGGCGCATCCAAAGCGGCCATCGAATCCCTGGTCCGTTACCTCGGCGTCGAACTCGCGCCGCTTCATATCAGCGTCAACGCAATTTCGCCCGGCGTTGTCCGCACCGAAGCTCTGGATTATTTTGAGGTCTTTCAAGACAAGGGCCAAAACCTGATTCAGACCATCGAAGCCAACACGCCAACCGGCCGGCTCTGCACCCCGAGCGATGTCGCTGACCTCGCCTGCTTCTTGTGCAGCCCCGCAGCCAAAATGATCTGTGGCCAAACCATCATTTTAGACGGCGGCTACTCCCTGTTGGTTCGCTAAAATTTAAGGTAAAATAATTCCATGACTACCACAACAAAACGATCCCCATTTCTTCCCTTTCTCCTTCTTTTTGCCCTATTTGTCTTAATCTTTTACCGCTTCAGCGAGCGGTGGCTGCACTTAGTGCTGCTCTATCTGTCCAAAGCCAATTGGGCGCGGCAAATTGTCAGCAAGCTGAGCGTGGCGCAGATGGTCGCCATGCGCTTTGTGGCCGGCGCCACGATTGCCGAAGCCATGACGGCCGCAAAAGATCTCAACGCCAAAGGCATGAAGGTCACACTCGATTTCTTGGGTGAAAGTGTTAATAACCCCGCCGAAGCCCGCGCCGCGCGCGACGAAATTTTGGCCATACTAGACGCCATCGAGGCCAACGGCATCAACGGCAACGTCTCCGTAAAGCTTACACAGCTCGGCCTGCGGGTAGATGAGTCCCTGGCGCTGGACAACGTGCGCAGCCTGCTGGAACGCGCCCAAATCTACAACAACAAAGTGCGCATCGACATGGAAGAAAGCGCCGTTACCGATGTGACTCTAGGCGTCTATCGCCGCTTGCGAGATGAATTGGGATTTGGTCACCGCGTAGGCATTGTGATCCAATCTTACCTCTACCGCAGCGAAGAAGATGTAGCCGAGCTGGTAGAAAACGGCGCCTGGGTGCGCCTGTGCAAAGGCGCATACGCAGAACCGGCGGACGTGGCCTTTGCCGCCAAAGCAGACACCGATAGGAATTATGTTAAATTAACGGAATTGATGTTGAGCGAAACTGCGCGGCAGAAGGGCGTCTATCTGGGCGTTGCCACGCATGATGAAAAAATGATTCAGGCAACATTGGACTACGTAAAAGCCAATGGGATCAGCCCTCAAGAATTTGAATTCCAAATGCTCTATGGCATTCGACGAGAATTGCAGGAAAAATTAGTCGCTGATGGGTATCAGGTGCGCGTGTATGTGCCTTATGGCACGGCCTGGTATCCTTATTTCATGCGGCGGCTGGCAGAACGGCCGGCGAATTTGTGGTTTTTCATCAGCAATTTTCTACGCAGCTAATTACGGTCAAAACCGCGTCAGGCCATCAACCGAGAATTTGAAAAAGGAGGCTGAACATTGCCGTTCTTCAATTTCTTCTTGCCAGGGAAAATGGGTCAGCCCGGCGCAACGAAACTAAACGAAAAGGATAATCATGGATCGCATCGAAGAATCAAACATAATTAAAGGAGTTTTTACGGTTAAACTACGCCCCTTTGGCGATGAACGTGGTCGTTTTATGGAAACGTTTCGCAAAGATTGGTTTCCGCAGCGCAATTGGGATATCTTGCAGATGAACCGGTCGGATTCACAGGCCGGGGTGCTGCGCGGCTTGCATTTCCACCACCACCAGGTTGATTATTGGTGTGTGGCGAAGGGGATGATTCGCGCGGGCATGGTGGATTTACGGCCGTCTTCCCCCACCTATCTCCACACCCAAACCATCGAAATCGGCGATTTCAATGAGCTGGGTTTGTTTATACCCATCGGCGTGGCCCACGGCTTTTTGGCGTTGAGCGACGTTACCCTGACGTACATTGTGGACAATTATTATGATAACGGCCGTGACGAAAACGGCGTCGCCTGGAACGATCCCGACATTGCCATCGATTGGGGTATCTCTCAGCCTATCTTGTCCAAACGGGACGCGGAAAATGCTTTCCTGCGCGACATCCCCCCAGAAGTCCGGCCCAAATAAAGTGGGAATAGGGAGAATGGCGCAATGGAAAACGGCCGTTCCTCTCCCATCATAAACCAGACACCCCCCACTAACCCATGCCAGAAAAACCGCCCTCCACCCAAAAACACGCCTCGCGTAAACAAACCAGTTTACTGAGCGCCCTGGTCGTTGGGCTAACCAGTCTGGTTGTCTACGCCTTTTGGCGCGTGCAGCGCTATATCCGCCGTGTCTTCAAACAACCCTCGTTTCGAGCCAACCACATCCTCATCAATGCCGCCGACGACAACGACAGGCGCAATCTTGGCTACGAAATCGCCGTCAACAACTTGCGCGCCGGCATTGAAATTCGCCATCTTTCCGATGGCACACAAAAGCTTGTCCTGTGCGCCGGACAGCGCAATTTCCGCGAACCCTGGGCGCGCGATTTTGGCTTCGCCAGTTATGGCCTGCTGGCTATAGAGGAATACCATGTCGTGCGCGATTGCCTGGAACTTTTCCTCCATTTCCAACAAATCACCGGTCAATTTCCGGTGAAAATACACTCGACTACCGTCGTCGATCGGTACATCCACTCTCTATTTCGCCGCGAACAACCCATCTACAAACCGCTGCGCCCCAAATATGTCACCGCCCACAACACCATCTCGCTGGATGGCAATTGTCTGTTGGTGATCGCCACCCTGCGCTACGCCCGCCAAACCGAAGATTACGAATTTGTAAAGTCTCATTGGACATCTTTACGCAAAGCGTTGGAATGGCTGGACAGCCATGTTCAACCGGATGGTTTGTTACAGCAAGCTGCCTTCACCGATTGGGCCGACAGCGTGGGCCGCACGGGGCGGGTGTTATACACCAACGTTCTCTATTGGAAAGCGCTCCAGGAAATGTCTGCTTTTGCCGACCTGGGCCTTTTGCCGGAAGAAATGCACTGCTGCCAGGAAAAAGCCACGGCCGTCTGCCAGGCCATCCAAAAACAATTCTGGCGCGCTGATCTCGGCTATTTCGTCACCAGCGACCAATACGACATGCTCAGCAGCAGCGGGAATCTGTTGTCGATTGTTTGGGAGCTGGCAACCCCCGCTCAGGCCCACAGCATTCTGGATAAAATGAACGAGTTCGGCATGGCCGATCCGGTTCCCACAAAAGTCACCCACCAGGAATATCCGGATAAGCTGATCGCCTTTGAAAATCGCTTTGCCGGCATACCGGAATACCATACTCACGCCGCCTGGATGTGGCTTGGCGCCTGGCATATGGTCGCTCTGGCGCGCATGGACCGCCTGGAAGAAGCCGACCAATTGTGGCAAAAGGCTGCCAATCTCATCGTGAGGGATGGCGTGGTGCATGAAGTGTACGGCCGTGATGGCCACTATCTGTCAACCTTCTGGTACACTTCTGAAGCGCCACTCACCTGGAATGCCGGAATGCTCGTCTTTGCCTACCATGAAATAGAACGAATCCGCGAGGAGAAAAAGAATGACCAAAGATAATCTACACATCGCCCACTTCACAAACACCTATTTCCCGGTGATGAGCGGCGTTGTGCGCTCTATCAGCACATTCCGGCAGGCTCAGGAAGAATTGGGGCATACCGTATTTGTGTTCGGCCAGGATGCGCCTGGGCATGTGGACACTGAGCCGTTCGTGTTTCGCTACCCTTCGTTAAATATCCCCATTCGCAATTACCCGGCAACCATTCCGGTGTCGCCTTACATCGATTGGGTACTGCCCATTTTGAAGCTGGACATTATTCATGCCCACCACCCATCGCCCATGGGCGCGGCCGCCAGCGACAAAGCGGAAAAACTGGGCATCCCGCTGGTGTTTACCCACCACACGCGCTACCAGGAATACGCTCAGTCGATGGGGCTGCCGGAAGATATGGTACGCGAGTTGATCGAGCGGCAGTTGGCCGACTACATGCAAAAGTGCCAACACATCATTGTGCCCAGTCCCAGCATCAAAAAGATGATTGAAGATACTTATGGCATTCGTACGCGAGTCACCGTGATTCCGACAGGGATTGATTTGCAGCCATATCAGCAGGCAAACGGCCGTCCCATCCGCCTCAAACATGGCTGGCGCGATGATCAGAAAATTGTGGTCTCCATCGGCCGTCTTGCCGCCGAGAAAAACTTCGCCACCCTCATCGAAGCCATGGCGATTGTGATGCAAACCCACAAAAATGTGCGCCTCGCCCTCATCGGCGACGGCCCGGATAAATCTGCCCTGGAAAAATTGGCCGGCAAACTCAACATCGGCAATCGCGTCGATTTTATCGGGCGCATTTCCTTTGATGAGGTACCGAATTATTTAAAAGCGGCCGACTTTTTTGGTTTTGCCTCAATCACCGAAACACAAGGATTGGTGACAATGGAAGCCATGGCCGCCGATTTGCCGGTGGTTGCCGTGGAGGCCAGCGGCACGTCGGACATCGTGGAGCATGAAAAAGATGGGTTATTAACCCAAAACAACAGCCAAGCGCTGGCGGCCGGCCTGAACCGCATATTACAAGACGACGCGCTGGCTAAACGCCTGCGCGCCGGCGCCATTGCCAAAGCCAATTCCTTTGAAACGCTGAATGTGACCAAAAAAATGATTTCAGTTTATGAACAAGCTATCGAGGACAAGCAAGCAGGCATTTACGTAGACCCTGACAAGCGCAAACCAATTTTTACCGTGGCCTGGAATATGCTGGTGGACAAAGCAGAAAAATGGACCACGCGCCTGAACACGGGGACCGGTCCGTTAACAAGATAAATGGCAATCTGACGCGGAAGTGATTGGCCGGCAAGTTCTAAAATGTGATGGATGCGATTTTTTGCCAGAGCGGCGGACCTAAGATAAGCAGGCCAATGAGGATGGACCCCAGCGCGCCGATCAGCACGGCCGCTGCGGCAACGTCTTTGGCAATTTTTGCCAGGGGATGGTAATCGGGGGCGACCAGATCGACGAGGGCTTCCAGGGCTGTGTTCATGAATTCGGCTGTCCACACGGCCGTTACCGCCAAGATAATAATCGCCCATTCTTGCCGCGAAATGCCCAACCACAAACCCAACCCCAAAACCGCCACACTCACCAGGGCATGAATCCAGGCATTGTGCTGCGTGGATAATACATGCCACCACCCTTCAAAGGCATAACGAAAACTTTTTACCCGGCTGTAAAGTTCGCCGCGGCGTGGTTCAGACATTTCAGACTTCGGTTGGGGTAACATGCTGCAAGTGGAGTTCGGCGAGCACGGCCGTTTGCGCTGCCCACATCGCCGCCTTCTCTTCCGGATCGTCATGATCGTATCCGAGCAAATGCAGCACGCCATGAATAACCAGCAACTGCAATTCCCCGGCCAGGTCATGTCCGGCCTGGGCTGCTTGCCGCGCCGCATATGGCGCGGAAATGGCAATGTCGCCCAGATACGGATCGGCGTCTTCCATGCCGGGCAGCGCCTCGCCCGCCGGAAAGCTCAATACATCGGTCGGCTTATCGACGCCGCGAAAGTCACGATTCATTTGCTGTATTTCTGCGTCATCGGTCAGCAAGACAGACAGTTCCAGGGGAGGTTGTTGTTCCTCGTGGGTTAAGGTGGCGCGCACGGCCGTTTCCAACAATGCCGCCACATCTTCAGGCGCCGAAGCCATCTCCACTTCCACCATCACATCAATCACAAAAGAATCCATGCCCCACATCCTCACGATTTATCGGTTAATACTCGCTCGCCAATTTGTTCCGGCGGCGGCAGCGTCAACGGCGCTTTGGGACCTTCTACCAACGGTGTATCCTTATCTTCCATCTCTTCATTGCCCGGATACCGCACGCGAACATGGAACCGCCCCTTCAACGCTTCAATAAACGATTCCCGAATCATCTGAATATCGCCCAGAGTTAGACCGGAGTTGTTCAGTTGTCCTTCGCGCAAATCCTCTTGAATGATGGTTGTCACCAACTTCTCGATTGCCTTTTCCGTATTTGGGCGCAAGGCGCTGGAAGTAGCCTCAACCGCATCGGCCAGCATGACAATGCCCGATTCCCGCGACTGCGGGCGCGGCCCCGGATAACGGTAACGGCTTTCGTCCACCTGTGTTTCATCGCCGCCAGCCTGTTCGACAGCCTTTAGGTAAAACCCACGCACCAGCCGACGGCCGTGATGCTCTGCAATAAAATCACGAATACGATCCGGCAGTTTATACCGGCGGGCCAATTCCAGGCCGTCGGTCACATGGCTCACAATAATTTCCGCGCTGCGCTCCGGGCCGATGGAATCATGAGGATTATGCCCCTCCTGATTCTCCGTAAAGAAAGACGGGTTGTTCATCTTGCCGATGTCATGGTAAAACGCGCCTACCCGCACCAATGTACTCTGCGCTTTGATACGATCGGCGGCCTGTTCGGCCAGATTGGCCACCATAATGCTGTGGTGATACGTTCCCGGTGCGCGGCGCAGCAGTTCTTGCAGGAGCGGATGGTCTAAGCGCGATAATTCTTGCAATTGCAGCGTAGTGGTCATCTTAAATATGCTGCCCAAAGCAAAAAAGCCTACCAACGTCAGCGCCGCAGACAACACGCCGTTTGCCAACCCATACAGCAAAAGCTGGAGAAGCTCCAATGTGCCAATATCTTGCGTCAGACGAAAAATGACAATGACCGTTATATAACCAACGGCCGCCACCACTCCGGCGCGAAAGAACGCGTTAACGCGCTGTGCGTCTCGCAGGGTGAGAGCCGCCAGCAGCCCGCCAGCGGCATAGTAGATCGTGAGTTCCAGCGAATTGGCAACGTTGAAGCCAATCAGACCGGCCATGACAACAGTGACGACAATCGACATGGCTTCATCATAAATCACGGCCAGCAGCATCGCCATGGCCGCCAGAGGATACCAATACAAAATATAGGTCGTGCCCGTCGGCAGCAGCTTGGCCAGCAAGGCAAAAATCCAGATGATACTACCCAAAGCAGACAGATAACGGGTGTTTTGGCGAATTATTGGCTCGAACTGCTGCCAGAACAAGGAAATAATCACCACAGCCAGCAGCGATGACAAAAAGGTGCTGATAACGGTGCGCCAGTTGGTTTTTACTTGCAGCAAACCTAATTCGGTGAGCAGCTCTAAATCGGCTGCGTCTACAATTTTACCGGCCTGAATGATTACTTGCCCTTTGTAGACGGTTCGGGAAATGGGCTGAACGGCCGTAGCCGCTTCCGCGCGTTTTGCCTGGGTGGCTACCTCGTCCAGGAACACGTTGGGCACAATAAACTGCGGGGCTAAATTGGTAACGACATTTTCCTGCGCGCGGGTCAGATTCAGGCTCGCCTGCAGCCGCGCGGCCCGCTGTGCATCACGCAGTTGGCTTTCTTTAATTTCCTGGCGCATCACGGTGTCGATGATGTCCAGCACTTCCTGGCGGGCGACTGTGTACTCGGCCTCGTTCATGGCCAACAAATCGGCAGCGACTAATTCGTCGATAACGGCCGTTTGAATGGCCTGCAAGTATTGGATTTTTCGCGCCTGGTTGGCCTGGCTGTCGGCGCGGATGGTGTCGATGTAGTTAAACATCTGGCTGGCCAGGTTGAGTTGGGTGCGGCCAATGTTCAGATCAAGCGCAGTGTATTGATCGGCAACCGCTTTGGCGGCATCCTGACGAGCCTGCTCGGTTAATACTTCGCTGGTAAATGAATGTGTATAAGGGGCGACAATTTCCGCTGTGGCAGGCTCATTAAGGGTGACAATGACATCAGAGGGCTGGAAGAGTTGGAAAGAGAGAATGAGCGTGAGACCCAGGGCTATAATGAGGGCATATACCCACAGAATAGACTGGCGAAAAGCGTGCCGCCCTCGCTGCCACAAGTCCAGATTAGATTCCATTGTTTCGGGTGATAATGTCCTTGCCAATCAGTTGGCGAGCAGCTCGCGCACAACCTCATTGACGATACAGCCGTCTGCCTGGCCTTTTAGTTGGGGCATCAATTTTCCCATCACCTGCCCCATGCCCTTCATATCGCTAACGCCCAAATCGGCGATAACCTGTGCGGCCACGGCTTTCACCGCTTCACGATCCATCAACTGGGGCAAATAGGATTCGATGATCGCCAATTCGGCCTGTTCCTGGGCTACCAATTCATGGCGACCCGCTTTTTCATAATCGGCGATGCTTTCGCGGCGCTGCTTGGCTTGTTTGGCCAGCACAGCGGCCACGCCACTGTCGTCCAGGGTGACTTGGTCGTCTACTTCCACCTGTTTAATGGCGGCCAACAACATACGCAGCACATCTCTGGTTTCATTATCTGATTGTTTCATGGCGTTGGCCATGTCGGTGCGTAATTTTTCGCTAAGCGTCATGAGAAATCCTCCAAAAAACGATTGTAACACTGGCGATTGTACGGCGGCAAGTGACGGCCGTTCACCATGACTTGGTAGAAATCCGGCAAATTGGGCATGTGGGGTCTGGCGCAAAGGTAAAAATTTATGACGGCGAGGAGTTCTTTAAACAACTTTTACCACAAACGAGGCAGCGTGCGCAAAGTTTTCCATGTTTCCCCTTTGCGTTCTCCGCGCTCTTTGCGGTTGCCACCCGTCCATGATCCCTACACAAATTCAAGAATGCTGTAGAGGCTCAGGTTTCCTTCACGGCCGTCTGCCCTAAACTGCCCCACCACCTGCAGGCCGGCCGCGGCGGCCAACGACGCAATCTCGGTTTCATCAATCATGCGGACATAGCGCAGACCAAATTCGTCGCGCTGCCAGGTCAACAAGAAATCGTTTGGGTCCACATCAGATTCGGTCAGCCCGACAGCGGCCCAATCGATAATTTTTCGCTGCTGGCGTTCGCTGCTTAAAAATTGCCAGGTGGAGATGAAGATACGGCCGTTGGGCATTAGCGACCGCGCCATTTCATTGACCAACACCTGCCTGTTTTGCGCGCCGGGGATGTGCTGCAACACCGCCAGGCAGGCAATGGCCTGATATTGCCCCAACCCATACAGCGAACCGGGCTGGCTGATGTCGCGTTGGTGAAAATCACCCATGGTAATCGATTCGGCTCTGGCCAATAATTCGGCGCTAAAATCAACGCCAGTGTACCATTTGACTGCGCGCCGCGCCTGGAGGTACCGGCCCAAACGGCCGTCGCCACACCCCACATCCAGCAGATAATCACAAGGATTTGGCAGTTCCGCCAGTAATTGCTGAAAACCCGGCTGCGGTCTTGCCCGGCTTTCAGCAAAAGGCACAGCCAAATCGTTATAAAAGTCTTGGTTCAACGCCAATAATTTACGGACAGTTTCTTCGTGCATGTTCACTGTTCTGTACCACTCTGGCGGCGAATATGCCTGATATTGGTGACAAACCAGAGACGGCCGTCCGCGGTTTGTGCCCATATTCCCGGGTGCTGTAATTCTCGCACCGTCGCCGGCAGCCACACATTCTCACCAAAACATATTTCCACACGTTCCGTCACCTGATAACTCTCAACCAGTCGTTTTACCATTCAAACCATAAATAAAGCTAATCTAGGCGCCTACAGCCGAATGTTCAAAATCCAAATTGGCGCAATGTTCGATCGACCTGATTGACATAACTTCCGCCAAATAGCCGCACATGAACCAATAACGGATACAAATTATAAATATCGCGCCTTTCGGCAAAAAAACCAGGGCTTATCGGCCTGATTTCGTCATAGCGAGCGAAGAACGGCCGTGAAAATGTGCCAAATAACGTAATAAACGCCAGCTCCATTTCCGCATGGGCGTAATAAATGGCCGGGTCGACAAACCCGGTAATCCGA
Source organism: Chloroflexota bacterium (assembly GCA_029559155.1). GTDB lineage: Bacteria > Chloroflexota > Anaerolineae > Promineifilales > Promineifilaceae > Leptovillus. Next base: position 26,937 of record JAKQCM010000058.1, on the reverse strand, counting down.
TCGCCAACGGCCAGGACGTTGGTTGTCCAGACGTCGCCATGAATCAGAGACGGCCGTTCCGGTTCCACGAGCCATTTGTCCAAACGTTCACAAAATCGTCCCAACCGCCGCAAGACAGGAGCCGGCAGGCGGCCAGAACGCACCCCCTCTTCCGCCATATACAACAATCGCCGCTCGCGAAAAAAATCAAGCCAGGTGGGCATCCACAAATTCGGCTGGTGCAGCCCGCCAATCAAAGTATCTTGCTCCAAACCATAAGACGCAGCCGTAAGCTGATGCAGCGACGCCAATAATTCCGCCGCATGTTCCTGGCTGCCCGCTGTAAAATGGCTCTCTCCCGGCAAATATGCCATGACCAGCAGCCCATCGGCCTCATACAAAACCTCAGGAACCGGCAAACTGCTGTGCTGGGCCAGAAATCGAAGCATAAACCCTTCACGGGCTAATGAGGAATGGGGATGATCATCAACCTTAGCGACAACTTGCCGCTTATCGGCAAGGGTAAGCAGGTATACCTGCCCAACACAGCCGCCGCTGAGTGGAGCCACATCGCGTACGGCCGTGCCGAATGCCGCTTCAATTTGTTGGCGGTTCATTACGGTTCCCGCACAACGACGTTGTCGAAAGCGACCTGCAAACCCGGTTGGCCAAAGGTACCGGCAGCCAAACCAATTGCGCCAGAAAGGAATAGAGCGTCATTGATTTGCTGCAGGAGAACGTCGTTGACATAAAACGACAGATTGGAGCCTTGGGCGACCACTTTTAAGCGATTGGGGACGTTCAGGCCCTGGTTAATGGCGTCAGAGGCAGTCCAATCCGGTAAGGCCTGGTTCCAACTGCCATTGGCATTGCGCCACTGAACCATGTAGAGGCCGCTGCCGGTGATGTCGAAACGGTAAAACTGATCGTTATTTTGCATCCGAACCAGCACGCCAAAGCTGCTTTCGGGATTCCCGGCTAGCTGGCGCGCATCGACTTCCAACATAAAATCGTTAAACAACGGCTCTGATAGGGTGGAAAACTGAAAGGTATTGGGCTGATCGATGGCGATGACAAGCTCCTGGTTGATAACGGCCGTTCTGCCCACATCATCCCCTTCCAACAACCACGGGCCGGTAGAATCCGGGGAAAAGGTGTCGGCAAAGAGTGCGTCTTTGCCGCCTGGGTTGGGGGTTTCCGCGCCGCCACTGCAGGCCGTCAGTCCGCCAACAACAAGGAACAACAAACTAATAATCAGGCGCTTTTGCCGCAAAATCGAATCTCCAATCACCTAACAAGGCGAATTTTTGGACCGGTACTGAATAGGTTCTAGGGCGCAACCACGCGAAAATCTGAAAATTCGACAACGGCCGTGCCCGGCTCCAACGTACTAACACCCAACCCCACATCGCCAATGACAAACGTAGGATCAGTCACTGTCACCAATGGAATGCCATTCGCCGCCAGACTCAACTCGTTGCCAATGCAGCTGGCGCGGATCTGATTGGTAGCCAGACCCTGATTAATCGCGTCGGAGTATTGGTATTCGCCATTTGCCGTCAGATAAGTCACCGTCGGTGAGTCACTCGTATATTTTCCAATCGCGTAATACCCGTCACCGCCGATCAGAAAGATGTAAAAATTCTCTTCGTTCTGGTAACGGCAAATGACGCCATAAGCATTGTTGTCTGGACCACTCACCTGCCTTGCCTGGACAGTGATGATCGCATCATCAAAACTGCGTCCCGGATTCGTCCACCGAACCTGCCCCGGCTGGCTGGTGCTGATGCGCAGAACGCCCGCATCAATCTCGGTAATCGCGCCGCCGCGATTGTAAAGCGCCCAACCGCAGGTTTGTTCACCGCTAAAATCATCAGCAAACAAAACGCCGCCAGCGTTACACTCATCGATGCTGCTGCCGCCAAGATTGCAGGCAGCTAAAAATACCGTGCCGCTAAAAACCAGTATGAAAATGGCAACTATTTTCCGCACCGTTCCCTCCCAAAAGACCAAATGATTGGCCGCGCCTATTGCGACGCGTCTTTTTCGGTTTTATCCAACAGGGTTTGTAAAGTTTGAATGTCGTCTTTTAATGTTTCTTGCTGCCGCGAAGTGTACAAATAATAGATCGTCGCGCCCAACCAGGAAGCGATAATTAAAATGGTAATAACAAGCAAATTTGTAAACATGCCTAACTCCAATCAATCGTTTTGATGGTGAAAAGTGTACCTAAAAAGTAGAAAACCGGCATCTCGCCTTAAGCTCTGGAATCCCACAAGGGTTCTGGGATGCCCTGGGCGTGGTTTTCATACCGGGCCATAACAAAGAGGGCGTCGGATAGACGGTTTAGATAGGGGATGACTTGTGCGCCGACAGAATCTTGCCGCGATAAGGCGATGACGTGGCGCTCGGCGCGCCGGCAAACCGTGCGGGCGACATGCAGGTGTCCTGCGCCGACTGAGCCGCCGGGTAAAATAAAGTTCTCTAAGGGGCCGACAACGGCCGTTAACTCATCAATAAGCGCTTCTAATTTTTGTACATGGCGTTCTTCAATCTGCGGGATAGCAAACTTGGCTTTGTCCTCCTCCAAAAAAGCCAGATCCGAACCTAAATGAAACAATTCGTTCTGGATAGCCAGGAGTTCTAGCGTCAGCCGGTCACTTAAGTTACAGGCCAAAGCTACGCCTAATTGGGAATTTAGTTCATCCACCGTTCCATAGGCTTCAATTCGCAGCGATTCTTTTGGCACCTGCTGTCCGCCGGCCAGGGCAGTCATGCCGGTATCCCCTTTGCGGGTATAAATTTTGGTTAATCTTGGCATTTCATCCTCTAAGGTGGTCTTTTGCGGTTAAGCATACTCGACCAGGGGTGGGGGAGCAAGAACGGCCGTCGCCCTTTTATGTAAAATTTCCCTTGACAAATACCCGCGCCTTGTTATAATCCCGACTCGTTGATGCGGGGTAGAGCAGAGGCAGCTCGTCGGGCTCATAACCCGGAGGTCGCAGGTTCGAATCCTGTCCCCGCTATTCCAAAGCACTCCACCAGGGAGTGCTTTTTTTATGCCGCCGCGTCCATTTTTTGCGCCAAAGCTACGTCCAAATTGCTGATAGCATTGCCCAAATCGTGCGTCACCAGATCAACACGCACCCGATTATAAACGTTGCACCACTCCGGGTGATGGTCCATCTTATCGGCGGCAATGGCCACGGTCATCAGCCAACCCATCGCCTCCGCAAACGAGGCGAATTTGTATTCTTTATGCAATTTGCCATCTTGCACGGCCCAACCGGGCAAGTTTGCTAATGCTTCTGCTAACTCATCTTCAGTTAATTTGTGCCTAGCCATACCTGTTTATCCTTTCCCGTATTTACTGATATTCCTCACCCAAAATCCGAAGCCGGTCTATTGCTGTCTGATAATTATTCCAGAGTTTGGACCTTTTGCTCACGGATCACGAATGACGGATATTGGTTTACCGGGAGCTAACCGCCCCACTGTTGACAAAACGCGATGATGTGAGCAGATGAATATAAACCGAAAAACACACCAACCGCGCCAAAAGCAGCGCCGGCCACGGCCGTTTTTAGAATTACGCCACGAGTGTGCCCCTTCAGCGCCTGCAGCAGGTGACCCATGGGCCAATCATCCGCGCCCATCATCACCGTTTCTACCAAGGAGCGCATGGTGATCAGGACGCCGGAACGGCCGTCCACATCCCCCAACGCCCCAAACAACATACTCAGAAATGCCGCAAGCATCGTTATCAAAAGTAACCCACCAGGGCCAGCCGCCAGCGCGCCGATAATCGCCCCGGTTACGACGGCGGGCAGCAAATACGGCACCAGACCTTGTAAAAGCATATCACGCGGCGCTTCCAACGCCTCCAAAATCATGGCCTTTGGGCCACGGCCCAACAAACCACCGGCCGCGCCAATCGCCGCCACAAGCAGCATTGGCGAAGCAGAACCAGCCATGCCCCCTACGACCAATCCGGCGACAGGACCCCGGAAAAACAGGGAAACGGCCGTGCCCAATACCCCCAGCCCAACTCCCATCCAAAGCGCCCGCTTAGACTGAAAATAAGAACCGAGATACCCGCAAACAATCCCTCCCACCACAACAGCCAAAACCATGCCCCAAATGCCCTCAGCCACGCCGCCTAATACCAATCCGGTTATCAAGCCCACACTGGCAGCCAACAAAGCGCCAAGAAAAATGGATCCCACAAGCAAAAACAACCTGGCGACCAACGAATCTCCTTCGTCATACCGCGCCCGTGTAATCAACCCCACCAATGCGCCCAGAAAAAAGCCCAGCGTCACACCAAATTGTGCGCCGCTCCACAAATTCGTGATTGATTCTCCCAAGAATACGCCTGCCGTCCCGACGATTACCCCTAACATGGAACCCAAAAACAAACCCCGGTCTAATCCTAGATGCCGGGGAAGCAGTTGATGATAGATATTAAAAATGCTCAACAACAACACGGCTGCCAATGCGCCAAACGGCGCGTGAACAGCGCCGCCCAGAAGCCCCCAAAAAGCTCCCACCGCGACCAGAAACAGTACATCAACCAGATACTTTGCCCGATCAAGCCAGGAAGTAAGGATGAAAAATTCCTTTGAGATCAGCCAGCGCTTTCTATCTCAGCCTAACGATCACGAATCTCGAAACGGCAAAAATCGTCCCCCTGCGCGATGCAGTGGGTCTCTACCACCTCAAATTCCTGAAACGATTTGCCGGTAGCGTACGTCATGGCCTCTTGTAAAGAGCCTACGTAAAGATGGCACACAGGCCGCTCGCTGTGGCGCAGATGGCAGCTTACGCAAGCGTAATCCGTAAAAATGAGGACGCCATTTTCTTCTTTCACGTCAATAGAGGCATACGCCACGGTGTCCATGATGCCCTTGCGCACCCCCAAAAGAACAGCTCGTTTGCGCAGTTGTTGCGGCAGCACCTTCAAAGCAATGCCGGCCAGACCCATAACGGCCGATTGTTCCTTCACCCCCCACCGAAACGAAGAACGGCCGATGCGCTGCAACATCCCTTTACCGGCGCGCCCGGTAAATTTCTCGATCGCCTCATTCAGACCGGCGTATTCTTTCGCCGTAACGCCAAATTCAAGGTTATTCGGTGGCGGATTGTCAATGTACCGTTCCAGGCCGCTCAGACGCAGCACCGCGTTCAGGCCGTTCACGCCCATCACCTCTTCAACCCCCTTGATCATTTGCAGGAGCATGGCATTGACATACGGCGTGTCTTCGGCTAATTGAACTTTGTGAAGGTCTGCCATCATCTATCCTCCATTCACCTATCAACCGCAACACATTGACACATCAACAAAGGCCAAAATGTCAGGCTAGATGGTTTTCGACCAAACCGGGAGCCGCTCGCCGGTCGGGAGAAAGCCAAATTTTTTGTATAAATGCCGAGAAGTTGAATTATCGACCTGGGTGTTTAACGAAATATATCGTAAGCCATCATGCGCAGCCGTGCGAATGGCTTGCGCCAGGAGCGCGCTGCCTACACCCTGACCTTGCACCTGTGGAGCAATGGTCAGGCGCACCAGATGGGCGCTGTTGGCTCCATAAGAACAAAGCTGGTAACCGACGATACGGCCGTTCCACTCCGCCACATCAAAACACAACGCATCGCGCTGGGCCAGTGCCAACGTGTCGCTGCTCATGCGCCACAACGGCTCAAAAGCAATCGTCTCAATCTCCGCCAAAGAGGCAAAATCGCCCGGTTGGACGGGACGGATGATTAAATCGAGGGCTTGATGAAAGTGCGGCACATCCAGATCGTATTTGACATACGTTTCAATCTGGTTAATTTGCTCAAAACCCAACGCAGGTAAATGGCGATTCGGCCATTCCTGAGCGACGAGCCAGGCTAATTGGGTAACGGCCGTATCCCGCAAAGAACCCACCACCCGATCCAGCATAGCCCCCAACAACGGCAAACTCTCCGCCTCTTGGGCCACAGCCGCTACGCGCACCCAGGCCGCCGGCAATGGATCAGCCGTCGCCGCCAGACAAGCAGCCAAGCGCTCCGGCAGCGCAAAAAACTTAGAAAACCGCGTACCGGTTTCTTCCAAACTTTGGGGGACAACCACAAAATGGGGCGAACCCAACCACTCGATCGGCAGCCGCCAATCCACATGCACATGGCTGCTTCCCGCCGACCGCAGCAGCCGGGAAATGGCCCCGGAATCAGCGTCAACCGCGACTCGGACCTCAATTTCAGACTGGTCCCTGGTGGATTCTTGAGCACGCCAATGGTTTGCGAATTCCATGACGCTATTGTACACTACACGGTCAAAATTCGACATAACCATTCGGCTGAAAAAAGCATGAACAAACAGGATCGCGACCGCACATTAGAAAATACTTTGGCGACCCTCAACAAACGTTTTGGCGAGGGTGTCATCATGCGGCTTGGGGATGCCTACCACTTACAGGTAGACGTCATCCCCACCGGCTCTCTCTCGCTGGACATAGCGTTGGGTGTTGGCGGAGTTCCCAAGGGACGTGTCATCGAAATCTACGGCCCGGAGTCATCTGGTAAAACAACACTTTGCCAACACATCGTCGCTGAAGCGCAAAGACAAGGCGGCATCTGCGCCTACATCGATATGGAACACGCCTTGGATCCTGGCTACGCAGAAAAGTGCGGCGTGGATGTGCAAAACCTCTACGTATCGCAGCCGGACACAGGCGAACAGGCGCTAGAAATCGCCGACGCGCTTATTCGCTCCGGCACAATGGACGTCGTGGTTGTCGATTCTGTCGCCGCTCTGGTTCCCAGAGCGGAGATTGAAGGTGAAATGGGCGACGCCCACGTAGGTCTGCAAGCCCGTCTCATGTCGCAAGCCCTTCGTAAATTATCTGGCGCCATCAAACAAACCAACACCATTGTCGTTTTCACCAACCAATTACGCTCCAAAATTGGCGTAATGTTTGGCAATCCGGAAACGACAAGCGGCGGGAATGCCCTCAAGTTTTATGCGTCCGTACGCATCGACATTCGCCGCACACAGGCCATTAAAGCCGGCAATGACGTGGTGGGCAACCGAACCAAAGTAAAAATTAAGAAGAATAAAGTAGCCGCGCCATTCACCGAATGCGAATTTGATATCATGTATAATGAAGGGATCTCCAAAACAGGCGATGTTTTGGACTTGGCCGTTACGTATGACATTGTCAACAAACGCGGCGCGTATTTTCGTTTCGAAGAAACCTTGCTGGGCCAGGGGCGCGAAAACGCAAAGGTTTTCCTGTCTGAGAACCCCGAAATCTTGGCAAAATTGGAAGATTTAGTTCGCGAAGCAGCCGGATTACCAGCCTTAAAGCGGCCGGCCAGCGCCAGCCCGCTGATTGATTAAATAACTGATATTGAAATTCTGTCGACGAATCAGGTTGACAGGGCCACAGGCCAAAACTGAACGTGGGTTATTCTGTTAAAAATACAATCAATTTCCTGAGAGTCGGGTAATTTCTCTCCAGGTTTGAGACAGCATCAGACAATTGAGCAAGCTAGCAACTTTTTTAGTATGGTGAAATGTAAATCAGCAGCCGTTTGGCATGAATCGATGACATGACCCAGGCGGGAATTCGGCTAACAAGCTCATATTCGTCGATAACAGACACGATTGTGTAGCCGTGAGGCTATACAGACTACGTTATCAGTAACGGCCGTGGTAAACGAGGACCACGGTCGTTTTTCGTTAAAATGGGTACTATCACCGCACTAAGTGCACAAAAACGCAGCCCAGATCGAGTAAATGTTTACATCGATGGCGAATTTGCTTTTGGCCTGGCATATGTGGCCGCGGCTCGCCTTCACCTGGGACAGATCCTTTCTGCCGCCGATATTGCGGCGCTGCAAGAATTAGATGCGGTGGAAAAAGCAAAGGAAAACGCCATGCGGTTTCTCAGCTATCGCCCTCGCAGTCAGGCCGAAGTCCAGCAACATCTTCAGAAAAAAGGATATTCCGAGACAGCCATTCACGACGTTATCGAACGCCTGACGGCCGTTGACCTGTTAAATGATGAAAGCTTTGCCCGTTACTGGGTAGAGCAGCGCGAAACATTTAAACCTCGCGGCCAGTTTGCCTTAATGCAAGAACTGCAACAAAAAGGCATACACCCACAAATTATCAACCGGGTCTTATCTGAACTCGACGAAACGGCCGCGGCTCAACAAGCCGCCGATAAAAAAGCCCGCCAATTGGCCGGCCAACCGGAAGCGATCTTTAAACAAAAACTTAGCCAATACCTGCAACGTCGTGGGTTTCCATACGATATTATCCGCGCCACGGTCGACGATTTATGGGGTTCCTTAGGCGACGCCTCGACCACCGCGCAAGATTTTTTTGATTAAAACACCTGGCAGGCACGGCCTTCCTCAAGGGAAAAGGACCGACCTCCAGCTACTTTTTAAGGAGAACAAACATGCCTGGATTATGGATAGGCATCTTCGTGGGACTAATCATTGGCGCTGCGGCAGCCGCAGCCGCCACCTGGTACTTCCTAAAGCCCCGGAACGAAGAGGCCCTACAACAATTTAACGAAGAATTAGCCCGCCGCCGGGAAACGGCCGAGAAAGAATCTGAACAAATTTTGAACACGGCGGCCAACGAAGCCAAACAAATTCGTCTGGAAGCTGAAAAAGTTATCGAAAAGCGTTACGATGACCTGGCAAAGGCTGAAGAACGTGTAGACAACCGCAGCGCGGCCCAAGATCGGCAGGCAGCCAAGCTGGAGCAAAGAGAGCAAAAATTAAACAAGCGTCAAAGTCGTCTGGACAAAAGCTTCAACGAGTTGACGCAGCAAGAGGAAGAACAACAACAGAAGTTGCAAGAAATTGCCAATATGACGGTTGAAGAAGCGCGCGGCGTGCTTTTGGCTGAAGTTGAAAAAGAGTCCAGACAGGATATGGCGCGAGTCATGCGCGAGATCGAAGATGAAACGCGGGAAACGGCCGATGCCAAAGCAAGAAACCTGATCGCCATGGCCATGCAGCGCATTGCCAGTGATCAGGTCGCCGAGATGACGGTTTCGGTGGTTCCGCTGCCTTCGGAAGAGATGAAAGGGCGCATCATTGGGCGGAACGGCCGTAACATCCGTGCCTTTGAACAAGCGGCTGGCGTCGATATTGTCGTCGATGATACCCCTGAAGCCGTTACCGTTTCCAGCTTCGACCCCGTACGCCGCGAAATCGCCCGCCGGGCGTTGGAGAAATTGATTACAGACGGCCGTATCCATCCCGCGCGCATCGAAAAACTCATCAAAGACGCCGGCAAAGAAGTCGAACAAGTCATCAAAGAAGCTGGCGAGCAAGCCGCTTACGAAGCCAACGTCCACGGCCTCAATCCACAAATCTTGCGCATGTTGGGCCGCCTCAAATATCGTACCTCCTACGGCCAAAATCAGCTCCACCACTCCGTAGAAGCCGCCAAAATCGCCTCTGTGTTGGCTTCTGAACTGGGCGCAAACGTAGAAATGGCCAAAATGGGCGCTCTCCTCCACGATTTGGGCAAAGCGATGGACCACGAACAAGAGGGCACCCACGCCATGCTCGGCGCAGAATTCGCCAAACGCTTCCGCGTGCCGCCCATTGTGATCAACGCCATCGCCTCCCATCACCACGAAGTTGAGCAGGAATCGGTCGAAGCCATCATCGTGGAAACAGCCGACGCCATTTCCGGCGCACGCCCCGGCGCGCGTCGCGAAAGCCTGGAAAACTACATCAAGCGCGTGCGCACTCTGGAAGACATTGCCACTTCCTATGAGGGCGTGGAAAGCGCCTATGCCCTGCAAGCCGGACGAGAAATCCGAATCTTGGTCAAACCCGGCGCTATCGACGATTTGGGCGCCATGCGTCTGTCCAAAGACATCGCCCGTACCATCGAAGACAGTATGCAATATCCGGGTCAAATTCAGGTCACAGTCATCCGCGAAACTCGGGCGGTTGGTTTCGCCAAATAACCAGAACAACTTGCCACGCCAAACAAAAGCCTGCTGCCATTCACAGCAGGCTTTTTTATTCTCCTTCTTAGCCTTTTTTATCGGTTAAGGATATGCTATGAGTCAGTCCTGTTCATTCACCACAGAAGCCCCTAGTCTGTGGCAAACCCTCAAACAGAGATCGGATCTTTTAGGAGGAAAGCATGATTTATTTCATCATCCGGGTTATTGTCAACGCCCTGGCGTTAGCTATAACCGTCATTTTCCTTCCCGGCATCGCCATGCAACCCTTGCTGCCCGGGGTCGTCAATATCAGTCCAACTTACCTCCTGTTTGGCATTTTATTCGGCATCATCAACGCGCTGATCCGACCATTAGTGCTGCTGCTCACAGCGCGGCTCCTGGCCCGGACAATGGGCTTGTTTGCCATTGTAATCAACGCCTTTCTCTTCTATGTTCTAATCTGGATCACCCCCAATAGCATCGAGATAAGCAGCCCTAAATTACTTTGGATTGTCCTTGGGGGTACCTTCATGGCTCTGACAGTGTTGGTGATGGAGGCCTTTTTCGGTCTCGATATGCCAGAGTTTCAAAACAAGACCGAAAGTCAGTTTTACTGGCGATGGGTAAGGCTGCTATCTTCAGGCCGCCGCAACGCCATCGCGGAAAACCTGCGCGTCGCTCAGATTTCGAACATTATCGGCCGATACACCAAAGACATAGCGGTTGATCTGACGCCGCTGGCCCGTTTCCGAATTTTTATGCAAGAACTGCTCTTCCGAAACGTGGATCCCGTAGAAAAGCTGTCGCTGCCGGAAAAAGTGCGCTATATGCTGCAAGAATTAGGGCCAACGTTTGTCAAGTTTGGCCAGATTGTCAGCAGCCGAGCGGCCCAATTGCCGCCTGAATGGCTGCATGAATTGGAACGATTACAGAGCAACGTGCCGCCGTTCCCCTATGAAATTGCCCACAAAATAATTGTCCGCGAATTGGGCGATGAGCCGGAAAAATTATTTGCCGCTTTTGAAAACGAGCCTTTCGCGGCTGCGTCTACAGCACAGGTCCATCGGGCGACTTTATTAGACGGCACGGCCGTTGTCGTCAAAATCCAACGCCCCAATATCGACGTTACCGTCAAAGCTGACCTCAATGTCATGCGCGACCTCACCAAACGCATCCAAAAACGCCAAAGTTGGGCCAAAGAAATCGACCTGCGCGGGCTGGTGGATGAATTCGCCAACGGCATTCTTTATGAACTAGACTATCGTAATGAAGCCTCCAACGTGAGATTGTTGGCGCACAACATGGATGGGCTGCCTTCTATCCATGTCCCCGTCATCTACCCCGAATATTCCACAGACAAAGTGCTGACCATGGAATTTTTGGCCGGCGTAAAAATTAGCGATGTCGCCCGCATTGCCGAGGCAGGTATCGATCCGCAAACATTGGCCCGCGACTTTGTCCGCGCCATGACCAAACAAGCGCTTTTCGATGGCTTCTTTCACGCCGATCCCCATCCCGGCAATGTCCTGGTGAACCTGGAGACAGGCGAGATTGGTTTTCTGGACATGGGGTTGATGGGCGAGATGAATCGCAGCCAGCGCATGGCCCTGGCCGATCTGCTGGTATCGATGCAAGAGATGGACGGCTACAGCATGGGAAAAGCCGCGCTCCGACTCAGCCGCCCGCTACCAGGCCGCGTAATCGACGAGGGGGAATTTCTGGAAGAAATGGAACGCTTTGGGCAGCGGTTCCTGGGCATTCAAGAAGCCGACATCTCATACAGCTTCACAGCTCTGCAAGACGTTCTGCGCCGGACCGGTTTGCGGCTGGACCCTAACTTTACGCTTGTCTTTAAGACCTTAATGCAGGCGGATGAAATCATCCGCAGGCTGGACCCGAATATTGCTCTCTCTAGTGCGGCCGTCGAAAGCAGTCTTGGTCTGGCTCGGGATCAGATAACCACGGAAGCGCTGGCAAAAACTGTGCGCACCCAAATTTCTCGCAGTTCGCGCGAGGTGATTTATCGCATCCCGTCACTGGTAGAAGCTACCACAAAATGGCTCGATCAATACGAAAAAGGGAAAGTTAGCGTCCATATCGACACAAGCGATCTCTCCAAAGAAGTGACGAAACTGGACAAAGCATTAAACAAAAGCCTGGATAGACTGGTGATCGGGTTAGTACTTGCTGGCTGGATCGTTGGCTCCGCAATTGCCAGCACCATTGATACTGAGCTGCTGGGTTTTCGCCTGTCTGATCTGGCATTTTACATGTTTGTGAGCGGAGCTTTGGTTGGCGCATATGTGGTTCTGAAGGCATTATGGCAATCCCGCTCCGAAGATGAGAATGAATATTAAGCTGCCGAGGTGAAACATGCTGGTTCCTTTTCTTGTAAATGCTGCTCTGTCTATCCTGGGATTGGTCCTGGGAGGGTATATTTTATTGGCCGGACGCCGCGCATTATGGATTTCGTTAGGGGTTATTGGCTTTACGGTTACGGCTAATCTGCTAGCCATCGTGGTAGCCTCGCTCAATTCTGGCTGGGAATTAGCCGATCAACGTCGATGGCTGTTTTTGCTCATCGCTGTAGCCGTAGCGGCCTTGGGGCTTCATGTGGGGCGCACGTGGCCCCGCTGGGCCATCACGTTAGTGGGGTTTGCCGCCGGAGCGGATATTGCGCTGTGGCTGCACGAGATTTCATTTTATATTTTGACGAACGATGCAAATCTTTCGGAACCGATCGCGGATTGGTTCAATATCGTGATCATTCTGGTTGGTGGGCTGCTGGGGTTGTGGCTAACGCGCCGTTTTGGCGAAGAAGTGCTCATCATTATTACGGTGGTGATTGGGGTTGAGATAATTTATCAGGCGCTCAGTCTGGATAGCAGCAGTAGTTTTACGGCCGTTATCATTCTCAGCCTTTGCCTTATCGGCGTTGTCGTCCAATATGCCGATTACCTGCGCCTGCTGCGAGTTGCCGCGCCAGTCATATCCGCCGAACCAGCCCTACCCGAAATTTTCCCGCCCGATTTCTTCGAATAAACTTGAGACCCCGGGCATTTTATTGCTGCCTGGGGTCTCAAGTTAAACCACCGAATGCTTAACCGTGGCCCAGTACCGGGTGCGGTTGATATGGCTCCTCCAATTGCGCGATCTCGTCAGCGGAAAGCTGAATCTGAGTCGCCGCCAAAGCCTCTTCTAACTGATACATCTTGCTCGCACCGATAATCGGCGCCGTGATCCCCGGTTTGTGGAGCATCCAGGCCAAGGCAATTTGCGCCGGCTTAACGCCATGTGCGTCAGCCATGGCTATCACCCGGTCCAGCACGGCAAAATCACCTGTTTCGTAATACATGCCATGAGCGTATTCATCGCTGTGAGCGCGAGCAGTCGGTCCCTGCCCTTTCACCTGTCTATTGCCAGCCAAAAAGCCGCGCGCCAAAGGACTCCAGGGAATCAACCCCACGCCCTGATCTTTGCAGAAGGGAATCATTTCCCGCTCTTCCTCGCGGTAGACCAGATTGTAATGGTTTTGCATGGAAACGAAGCGCGTCCAGCCCTGCAAATCGGCCGTATATTGAGCTTTGGCAAACTGCCAGGCAAACATGCTGGACGCTCCGATATACCGCGCTTTGCCTGCCCGCACCACATCATGCAGCGCTTCCATCGTCTCTTCGATGGGTGTATCGTAATCCCAACGGTGAATCTGATACAGGTCGACATAATCCATACCCAGGCGACGCAGCGAATTGTCAATAGCTTCCAGAATGTGCTTGCGCGACAATCCACCGCCATTTGGACCTTTGCCGATGGGGAAAAAGACCTTTGTCGCCACAACAACTTCATCACGCGGGATCATCTCTTTTAACAATCGACCGGTAACTTCCTCGCTCACGCCCAGAGAATACATATCGGCGGTATCGAAAAAGGTGATGCCCGCTTCAAGTGCGCGCCGGACAAACGGCCGGCTCTCTGCCTCTGGCAGCACCCAATCGCGCCACTCCGGTGTGCCATAAGTCATCATGCCTAAACAGATGCGCGAAACCTTCAACCCTGTACGGCCTAAATGTACATATTCCATTGCATGCCTTCTCCTATGAAGCTTACTTCCCAGACATCAAGATAGTGGGAAACGGTTTGACGAATCGTGCGAGAGGTGGATCGAACTAGCGATGGGCTTCCAGGCAGACCACGCCATCGGGGCCAACGGCCGCGTTGTGCCGCACACCAGCCGGTAAATCCAGACGATCACCTGGTCGCAAGATCGTCGGCTCATCTACGACAGGAAAGCCAAAGGTAATAGACCCGGCAACGACGTAGATAACTTTGTGGTAGTCGTGAACATGGGCATCGTAATAATCGCCCGGCTCGTTCGACCAACGATAAGGGACTAGCTGTTCTTCCAACAAAAGTTGACGAAGTTCTTCCTCGGTTGGTGGATATTGGTAGGGCCATTTTGCTATGTGAATGATATTGTCCAACATGTTTTCTGCCTCTTCGGAACCCCATAAAACTTCTGTCCGTCAATGCAGTGCATTATAACGCCTGCTTGATTGCCTGAGCAAACAAATTGGAGTGAATCCGGCGTTGCGGGATTTTTTTGTGGCGTTACAAACCCTTAAGCAAGTCCTTGCAAGTTAGAGCAAGAGGGGTTGCCGGGAGAATCGCATTATCCTCCACAGTCCTAAAGTGCCATGCAGCACGCTTATTGTTATAATCCCGCCGATATGGATACGAATCAGAAGCAAAAAAGTCAATTTTGGGTGGGTATGATGGTAAGCCTTATCTGTCTGGTTGCCATCTTCTTTTTTATTGAGCCGGCAGAAATTCTAGCGGCTCTGGAGACTGCGCGTTGGGGATATTTGGGGTTAACGGCCGTCGGCATCATCCTCTTCCTGCTCATCCGCGCCGTGCGCTGGCGTTTCATGCTCAACAACGACATCAGTCTGGCTAACACCTTCCATATCCAAAACATCGGCTATCTGGTTAACAATTTCCTGCCGCTGCGTCTGGGCGACGTGGCCCAGGCCGTTTTAATTGGCAGCGTGCCGCCGGTGACGATCGCGCGCGGGTTATCGACCGTTGTGGTCACACGCATTTTAGACATGCTGTTCATGGTCATCTTGCTGCCGTTTACACTGGCCTCTGTGGACACATTGCCCGAACAGGTACAATCCACCGCCCTGGTCATTGGCATTCTAACCACGGCCGTCGTGGTCGTGCTGGTGATCGCCGCCAACCAACGGCCGTTAGCCCGCAAATGGGCCACGGCCGTCTTCTCATGGATCGCCCGCCTCAACCAATGGCTGGCCGCCCGCACGGCCCGTATTGCCTGGCTCAGCCGCGTATTTACGGCCGTTGGCCGCCTCAACGTCGCCGCCTGGGTCAACCGCGTCGACGATTTACTTGTCGGACTCAGCAGCCTGACCAGCCTCAAAAGCGGCTTTATCCTGCTGCTCACCACCATCCTCACCTGGATGCCCATCATTGCCGCTTACTACTTTGGCCTGCTGGCCGTGAACCTGACTCCCACGCCAGCTATGGCCGGATTCGTCGTTTGCGCCGCCGCCCTGAGCGTCGCCGCGCCTTCATCCCCCGGCCAGATTGGCGTCTTTCACGCCGGCGTCATCTTTGCCCTGACCACCATTCTAGGCCAACCGGAAGGACAGGCGGCCAGTTTTGCCTTCCTATACCATGCCATCAATCTCACCACCACGACCCTTTTGGGTATCGTGGGTCTGCTGGCAACCGGCGCAACCTTCCGCCACGTCATCGACGCCACGCGCCAATTTGCCAATCGCACAGAAAATAAACCGGAAAGTCTTTCGTGAAACGGCCGTGTATAAACAGCAGGCCGAAACGCCAAAAACCAAATCCGAACTGGAACCCTTATGAAAATCCTTGAAGTCTTAACCTACTATCGGCCATGGGTCAGCGGCCTGACCATTTACGTCGAACGACTCAGCCGCGCTCTGGTCGAATTGGGCCACGACGTCACCGTCCTGACAGCCCAATATGATCCGGACCTGCCGCGTTACGAAGTGATGGACGGCGTAAAAATCGTGCGCATCCCCGTCTTGCTGCGCGTCAGCAAAGGGGTGATCATGCCTGAATTTGGGCCGATGGCCTGGAAACTGGCCCATCGCACCGATGTGATTCACCTGCATCTGCCGCAGTTCGACGCGCCGGGCGTGGCCACACGCGGCCGACTGCTCGGCAAACCGGTCGTCCTGACCTACCACTGCGATTTACAACTGCCCGAAGGCAGCTTCAACCGCATGGTTGATAAAGTTGTCCAGACGCAAAATCGCTTCGCCGGGGAACTGGCCGACGCCATCGTCACATATACCCGCGATTATGGCACGCATTCCCCCTTTCTCTCGCATTATTTGGGCCGCAAACTGCACATCATCCCGCCGCCCGTAGAATTAACCCCCTGCACAGACGCCGACGCGGAACAATTCCGGCAAAAATATGCGCTGGACGGCCGTCTCGTCATCGGCATCTCCGCCCGGCTGGCAGCGGAAAAAGGGGTAGAAGTGCTGTTAAACGCCCTGCCCGAAATTTTCGCCAAACACCCGCAGGCTCTTGTGCTACACGCCGGCCCCTATGAAAACATCCTGGGGGAAGAGGCCTACGCCGCGCGTCTGGCCCCGCTTTTTGAGCGATACAAAGACCGCTATTTCCGCCTGGGCACGCTGCACGGCGCCGAATTGACCGCTTTTTACAAAAATCTGGACGTGCTGTGCGTAACCAGCCTGAACAGCACAGAAAGTTTTGGCCTGGTGCAGATTGAAGCCATGACCAACAATGTGCCGGTAGCGGCCTGCGCCCTGCCCGGCGTTCGCCAGCCGGTGGCAATGACGGGCATGGGCGAGATCACGGCCGTTGGCGACCCCCACGCCCTGGCCCAGGCCGTGATCAACATTCTGAACCAAAAAGAAGCTTACCTGCGCCCGCCCGACCTCATTGCCAACAGTTTTAGCCCGACGCAAACGGCCGTCGAATACCTGCGCCTCTTCAAAGCCTTACAAACCGGCACAACCAACAACGCCGCCGCCGAACCGCCCGCCTACGAACGCCTCCGCGCCATGCGCGACGAGGCGAAGAGTTAGGAGGGGCACACGGATTTAACGGATGACACGGATTTTCACGGATTCATCAAAAAGAATCTGTGACAATCCGTCCAATCCGTGTCATCCGTGTACACCTCCCCAAACGGACCCAAACGTGACCACCAACCAACAAACCAACAAACCTCCCTCCCCTTTCGCCGCAGACGATCTTCTCTGGCGGCAGCTTAAAACCATTCCCGCCTTTCGCGCCATTCTGCGGGCGGTGGAATCGCGCTTTTATTATGCCGTCGATCTACCCGGCCCCACACTGGATGTCGGCTGCGGCGACGGCCACTTCGCCCAGATGACTTTCGACCGCCGCATTGAAGTGGGCATCGATCCCTGGTGGGGACCGCTTAACAAAGCGTACCGCTCCGACCAATACGACCAGGTGATGCAGGGCATGGGCGACCGCCTGCCCTTCCCCGACCACACCTTCGCCAGCGCCTTCTCCAATTCCGTGCTGGAACATATCCCCGATGTGCAGGCGGTGCTGAATGATACGAGCCGGGTGTTAAAACCAGACGGCCGTTTCCTCATCACCATGCCCAGCCAATACTTCACCAAATGGCTGGGCGGCGCGCAGTTCTTCGAGAAGCTCAACCTGACCGGTCTGGCCGATAGGTACCGCAGCGGGTTCAACTACATCTCTCGCCACGTCCACACAGACAGCCCGGAAGTTTGGGCGGCGCGTCTGGCGGAAGCCGGGATGGCCATTGAGCGCTGGCAATATTATTTTTCACCCCAGGCGCTGCACGCGCTGGAACTCGGCCACGCGCAAGGGCTGCCGGCGGCAGCTATGCACTTTCTCACCGGTCACTGGATTTTGGCCCCCTGGGAAAACAGTCTGGCCATGACTGAGCGTTGGTTACGGCCGTTTTACGACGAAGAAGCCCAGGCACAGGGCGCATACATCCTGATCGTCGCCCGCAAAGTGGCCGACGGCCCCATCGAGATGCACCTGCCGCCTGCCCGCCCGTTTACGATTGCCGAATTGGAAACGGCCGTGCAGCGCCGCCAACCCACCGAACCCAGCCACAACATACCCACCCGGCCAGCCGACGAAACGCCGGCCACCGTAACAAGCCAGGTACTGGTGCTCCCGGAATTAGAGGAGCAGGAGGAGGAAAACGGCCGTCGCCCTTTTGACGTCCTGGCTGCCGGGCTGCTGCTGCTAACATTGGCGCTGGCCTTCATCGGCCAGAGTATCGTTGGCGGCGCGGAAAACAATCCGCCCGGCGGCCTGCGCTGGTTCGTCTACAGTTTCATCGCCCTGCTGCTGTTTTTATGGCGCTTGGGTGTGATGGGGCAAACGCAGGCAAACAAACGGCCGTGGCCCACCCTGCGCCATCTAGCCATCCCCCGGCGGCGCTGGGGTTTTTTTGCCGGATTATTCCTGGTGCTCATCGCCTACCGACAGGCAGCCAACGGCATCGCTCCCTGGCCGCCCCTGCTCACGCTAAGTTTGTGGCTCATTGGCATCCTCATTGGCTTTTACGCCCTTTACCAACCATCCACAACCACGCCCGAAACGACTGACGGCCGTGGCCCGCCCGCTAACCGCCGGTTTGTGTGGCTGGGCAGTCTTACCCTCTTTTTCACCGCCTTCATCATCCGCGCCGCCGCCCTCAGCAATCACCCCTTCATCCTCAATGGGCTGGAAGCCGGAGTTGGCCTGGACGTGCGCGCCGTCGCCGACGGGCTGGCCCACAATCCTTTTTCCACCGGCTGGCTAACCAACCCCACGCTGCCCTATTTTCTGATGGCTGTGCCCGTCAAACTGCTCGGCCCTTCTGTATTATCCATTCGCTTTTTCTCGCCGCTGATTGGCGCGCTGACGGTTGTGGCGGTGTTCTGGGTGGGAATGCGCTTGTGGCGTTTGGAAGTGGGCCTGATTGCGGCCGTCTTGCTGACCGGTTCCCACTTTCACCTGCACTACAGCCGCCTGGGCCTTACCAACGTGTGGGATGGGCTGTTCTTGCTGCTGGCTTTAGGGCTGCTGGGCGCGGCCTGGACAGATGGGAAGAACGGCCGTGCCGCCCGCCACACCTGGTTATGGGCCGGATTCGCCGTTGGCCTGAACGCCTACCTCTTCACTACGTCGCACTTGCTGCCGCTCATGCTGCTGGCTTTGCTTCTTTTTGCCCTGCTGGCAGACCGCCCCACTGTTTTCCGGCAGGCCGGGAATTTGTTAGCGGCCTCGCTGCTGGCTTTTCTGGTCGCCCTGCCCCAAATGCTTTTTTATCGCGCCAATCCCGGCGTGTTTATGGATCGTTTTCAATCGAACGGAATTTTGGCCGGGCAGACGGGCTGGCTGGCGCAAGAAGCCCTGCGCACAGGGCGCAGCCAGATGGCGATCTTTGGCGAGCAAATCCAACGCGCCTTACTGGCCTTCAACGCCGCCGCCGATGTCAGCCCGGCTTATCGCCCGGGAGTCTCGCTGTTGAGCACCATTCCGGCCATTTTGCTGGTGGTCGGCGTGATGATCGCGCTTTTGCGGCTGCGGCAGGCGCGCCATGCGCTGCTGGTATCGGCTCTGGCGATCACCTTGTTTTTTGGCGGGGCGCTGCTGATTGAAACCCCAAGCAGCCACCGGTTGGTGCTGGCTGCGCCGCTGTTGAGCTTATTGGCGGCTTTGGCGCTGGTGGAGATCGGGCGTTGGGCGCTGGCGGTACGTCCCGGCAACGGCCGTGCCGATTGGCTGCTGCCCGCCCTGCTGGTTTTGGCGACCCTGGTATCGCTGAATGAGATGTTTTTTTATTACGGCCGTTACCGCCAATCTTACAGCTTTGGCGACCGTAACACCGAAATTGCTCAGGGTGTGGCCGATTATCTGAACAGCCTGGACGGCGCAAACGCGTCGGCTTATTTTTACGGCCCGCCGGTCATGTACATCAATTTCCCCACCATTCCGTTCCTGGCGACCGAATTCCAGGCGAACCAAAACCTGTTCGATGTAGCCGAGTCCGCCGATAGCCCTACGCCATCCAGCCAACATGTGAGTTTTATCTTTCTGCCGGAACGAGCGGGCGAAATGGATGCCGTGGAAGCGATGTATCCGAACGGCCGTGCCTATTCCCTCCCCGGCCACCACGCCGATCCACTTTTCTATATCTACGAGGTAGAATTAGGCAGCTAGAGCGAGAGGAAGAGGAAGAGCGAGAGCGAGAGCGAGAGGAAGAGCGAAAGCGAGAGGTAGAGCGAGAGCGAGAGGTAGAGCGAAAGCGAGAGGTAGAGGAAGAATGAGAGACGATGGCACAAAGACCACTCTAGCTCTAGCTCTAGCTCTAGCTAGCTTTAGCTGATAGGAGGACCTTATGACCGCGGATGCACCAATGACCAGCCCAAACGAACCCGATTACCAGTCTCCCAAATGGAGCGCCAATACCAAAATCATCGTCGCCGTCAGCACCCTGATCCTGGTCATTGCGCTTATTTTTCGCTTCACCTCCATCATTCGCCTGATGACAATTGCGGCGATTCTGGCATATCTCATCAACCCGATTGTCGTCTTCATCAACGATCGCACCCGCTTAAACCGCGCCACGGCCATTGCCATGGTTTACCTGACACTGGTGGTCCTCATCGTTGGCGGCAGTATCCTGGTGGGCGTTTCGGTTTATGATCAGGTTGGCGGCTTTATCAATCAGGTTCCCTCACTGGTGGCCGATTTCGTCGATTTGCTGCGCGAATTAAGCCAGCGCACCGAGCCGATTCGCCTGGGCTCCTTTGCGTTTGCCCCAGCCTCAGTCGAATGGGACGCTGTGGTCAACCAGTTGATGGGGTATGTGGAGCCAACCGTCAGCCGCAGCGGCAGCCTTCTGACCTCTTTTGCCACGACAACCATCAACGTGGTAGGCCAGTTGTTTTTTATTTTCATTATTTCCATTTACCTGACGGCCGAAATCCCCAATTTAGGCGGTTATGTGGCGCGCCTCACCCAAAGGCCCGGCTATCAGCACGACGCTGAACGGCTGATGGCGTACAGCAGCCTGATTTGGAGTTCGTATTTACGCGGTCAGGTCATTTTGGGGCTGATCATCGGTTTTGTGACGGGCATCAGTCTGGCAATTTTAGGGGTGCAGTATTCGCTGGCTTTGGGGGTGATGGCCGGGCTGCTGGAGTTTATCCCCAACGTAGGGCCGATTGTCACGGCCGTTGTCGCCATCATCGTCGCCTTGTTTCAGCCGGAAAACTACTGGGGTCTCACCAGCGTGCAGTTAGCCCTCATCACCCTGGGCGTCATGATCGTCATCCAACAGTTGGAGAACAACTTACTTGTGCCGCGCATTGTGGGCAACGCCTTGAATTTGCACCCATTGATGGTGCTGCTGGGCGTTTTGATGGGCGCGTCACTGGCCGGAATTTTGGGCGCTGTGCTGGCTGCGCCGCTGCTGGCCTCCATCAAACTCATCGGCAATTACGTCTGGCGCAAAATGTTCGACCTGCCGCCCTTTACTGAAGAGATACCACCGCCCTTGGTCCCGGTCGAACAACCGCCACCCGAACCGGACAAAAGCGAAGCGGAAAAATAAGGTCCTCCGCACACGGTCACCCATGAACCAATCAATTATCCACGTCGCCCTGGTTGTCCGCGACTACGACGAAGCGATTGCGTTTTATACCGGCAAGCTGCACTTTACCCTGGTCGAAGATACTTACCAGCCGGAGCAAGACAAGCGTTGGGTGGTGGTGGCCCCGCCTGGTTCCAGCGGCACGACCTTGCTGCTGGCCCGGGCGACGACGGCGGAGCAGACGGCCGTGATCGGCCACCAGACCGGCGGGCGCGTCTTCCTCTTTCTGCAAACCGACGACTTCTGGCGCGATTACCACGAGATGGTCGCGGCCGGCATCCGCTTTGTACGCGAGCCAAAAGAAGCGCCCTACGGCACGGTCGCCGTCTTTGCCGATTTATATGGCAATCTGTGGGATTTGCTGGAGACTGACAAAAATAACGGGCATTAATCAAACGTCTGGAAACTTTCCCCATTACCAAAGATAAGTAATCAATAGAAAGTTTTCAGAAGACCCGAAGGGATTGAAACCTGAGATACTCGACTAAATTGATGCAAAACCCTTCGGGTCTAATTCCCAAAACCTTTTGCGGTTTACTTAAACGCATGGACCAATCAGCAAAATCACTTTATGCTATACGGTTGTCAAGGAGTAAATCATGTTAACAGCGATTCAAGGAATATACCGTGATGGTAAAATTCACCTCACAGAAACGCCGCGCAACATCAGTGACAACACAGCAGTAATTGTCACCTTTCTCACGTCTGGGGCTGTTGATTTATCTGCACGAGGCATTGATGAAACGCAGGCGGCAGACTTACGCGCCCGCCTGACAACTTTTGCCGAAGAGTGGGATAGTTCTGAGATGGACATCTATGACAATTATGACGCAGCCAAAACCAACTTATAAGCGGGGAGACGTTATCCTCGTTTTTTTTCCTCACTCCAATTTAAAAACAGCATAAGTTCGCCCGACTTTGGTCATTCAGGCAGATGATCTTCAAACAGATTTATCCCAACTCATCGTGGCCATGATTACCAGCCGGATGTTTCGTGCGAATAACCCCTGCCGCGTAACGATACAGCTTTCTTCGCCTAACGGGCTGCAATCAGGTTTACTCACAGATTCGGTTGTGATGACTGACAATTTGGCGACAGTGGCTGAATCAGAAATCGATCGCGTCATTGGCTCACTGCCGATGGATAATGTAGATAACGCCCTGCGGCATACTCTGGGGCTATGATTTAATCGCCCACCACTAAAATCACCTTGCCCACATTCTTGTCCTCAGCCACGTATTCGTGGGCCTGCTGCGCCTGGGTGATGGGGTACGTTACATCGATGATGGGCTGCAAATCGCCGGAGCGCAGCAGCGGCCAGAAGCGGTCGGTAAACTGGCGGGTTATGGCGATTTTTTCGGCCAACGGCCGTGTCCTTAACGTCGATCCCACAATCTTCAACCGCTTACCCAGCAGCAAACCTGTGTTCATCTCCCCCTGCACCCCGCCCAGCGTGCCAATATTCACCAGCCGCCCAAAGCGGCGCAGGCTGCGCACGTTACGGTCCAGATAAGCCCCGCCCACCGGGTCCAAAATCACATCCACGCCCTCGCCGCCGGTGGCTTCGTGTACGGCCGTTACAAAATCCTCCTCCTTGTAGTTGATGGCCAGCTCCGCGCCCAACTCCCGGCAGCGGGCCAGCTTTTCCGGCGATCCGGCCGTCACCAACACCCGCGCCCCGGCCACCCGCGCCAACTGAATGGCGGCCGTGCCAACCCCGCTCGCCCCGGCGTGAATAAGCGCCGTTTCCCCCTTCTTTAGATCCCCTTCCAGGAAGAGGTTGATGTAAGCGGTAAACCACACTTCGGGAACGGCCGTGCCCTGGACAAATGTCCACGCATCCGGCAGTCGCATCAGCATTCCGGCGGGAACGGCTACCTTCTCGGCATAACCGCCGCCCGGCAGCAGCGCGCATACCCGGTCGCCCACCTGCCAGCCGGTGACCTCTGCGCCCAGGGCTTCGATCACGCCGGCCATTTCCAGCCCTAAAATCTCACTGGCTCCGGGCGGCGGCGGGTAATTGCCTCTGGCCTGCGAGAGATCGGCGCGGTTAACGGCCGTGGCCCGCACCGCAACCAACACTTCATCCGTCCCATAAACCACGTCATCGGTGTCGCGCCAGACCAACACAGGCTTTTCCTCACTTCCTTCCACGATAATTGCTTTCATATTGCTCGCTCCTGCCGACAAACATGGAACTCACGTGCCATTCCGCCGACCATTGGGTACACTAATTGGGTCATCATCTCAAAAAATATGCAGGATACTTTCAAAAGTATTCTACCCAACAAACCAAAAAGGAGACATTCACCCATGTCGCAACGTGAAACCTACATGGTCCAGATCGCTGGCATCGTCCGTCATTTGCCGCTGTTCGAGGTCGCGCCGGGCGTGCGCATCGCCATTTTCAATATGCTAGGCGATACCAACGTCGTCAAAGCCGCCGCCGCGGCTTTAGCCGAACGCCTCAAAAACACAGACGCTCAGGTTTTGGTCACCGCCGAAGCCAAAAGCATCCCGCTGATTTACGAAATGAGCGCTCTGATGGGCATGCCCTACATCGTCCTGCGCAAATCATACAAATCCTACATGGGCAGCGCTCTCGAAGCAGAAACCATTTCCATCACCACCGGCAAACCCCAGCGGCTTTATCTGGATGAAAAAGATCAGGCGCTCATCACCGGCAAACGTGTCATTCTCATCGATGATGTCGTTAGCACCGGCAGCACGTTGGAAGGCATGGAAATTATTTGTGACCAGGCTCAGGCCAAAGTCAGCCGGGTCGCGGCCGTCTTCACCGAAGGGGATTCTGACTGGTCGCATATTGTGGCCTTAGGCAATTTGCCCGTTTTTAATGACTGACGCCGCTTCACTTTCGATCTTTCGTCATCTATTTTCCTCTGTGGCCGAGGAAATGGGGGTGACGCTTGGCCGGGCGGCATACAGCCCAAACATTAAAGAGCGCCTGGATTTTAGCTGCGCCCTATTTTTAGGCGACGGCCGTCTCCTGGCCCAGGCTGCCCACATTCCCGTTCATCTGGGAGCCATGCCTGCTTCTGTGCGCGCCGCCATCAACCGCTGCGCGCCCTTCCATCCCGGCGACGTCGTCATCCTCAACGATCCTTACCAGGGCGGCAATCACCTGCCGGACATCACCCTTGTCTCGCCCGTCTTCGTCCAATCGCCAAGCGCCAATCCCCAGTCGCCCGACTTTTTCGTCGCCAGCCGCGCCCATCACGCCGACGTGGGCGGCATGTCGCCTGGCTCCATGCCTCTATCCAGCGAGCTTTTCCAGGAAGGCATCATCATCCCGCCCATCAAACTGATAGACCGCGGGCAGCGAAACGAAGCGGTCTGGCAGTTGATTTTACGCAACGTGCGTACGCCCGATGAGCGAAATGGCGATCTGGCGGCGCAAACGGCCGCTCATACCATCGGCGCACAGCGGCTGCAAGAAATTGTGGCCCGGTATGGATTGCCCGAAACCGTGACCCACGCCGACGCCCTCATTGCCTATGCCGCCCGCATGACCCACGCCGCCGTGGCCCAGATACCCAACGGCCGTTTCACCTTCACCGATTACCTGGACAACGATGGGCAAACGGCCGTGCCCATTTGCGCGGCCATCACCATCCACGCCGACGAGATGACTGTAGACTTTAGCGGCACGGGAACGGCCGTGGCGGGCAATCTCAATGCCGTGCCGGCCATCGTGCAGTCGGCCGTGGCCTACTGCCTGCGCTGCGTAGCCCTGGCCTTGCTGCAAACCGACTTGCCCATGAACGAAGGAGCCTTCGCGCCGCTGACGCTGCGCATCCCGCCCGGCAGCTTGCTAGACCCACGCCCACCGCACGCCGTAGCCGCCGGCAACGTGGAAACCTCGCAGCGGCTCGTGGACGTGGTCTTTGGCGCGCTGGCCCAGGCGCTGCCCGATCTCATCCCGGCCGCCAGCCAGGGAACCATGAACAACCTCACCTTCGGCGGGAAAACGAGCAGCGGCAAGCCCTTTGCCTATTATGAAACCATTGGCGGCGGCGCGGGCGCCGGCCCGCAAGGAAATGGCGCGTCGGGGGTGCATGTCCACATGAGCAATACGCGCAACACACCCATCGAGGCGCTGGAATACGCCTTCCCGCTGCGTGTGGGCGCGTATGCGCTGCGGCAGGGATCGGGGGGAAACGGCCGTCATCGCGGCGGAGATGGCCTGATTCGCGCCATCGAATTTCTTACGCCAGTAACCATCAGCGTGATCAGCGAACGGCGGGAACGGCCGTGTTACGGCCTACTCGGCGGCGAACCGGGGCAACCCGGCCGCAACAGCCTCATCCACAACCATCAGGAAACCATCCTGCCGGGCAAAGCCGCCCTGCAACTGGCCGCCGGCGACATCTTGCGTCTGGAAACACCCGGCGGCGGCGGCTGGGGCAGCCCTTCGGCCGTCACAGACGCACAATAGGCAACATAACCTATACGAAAACCGCTCTAACACGCCTATAATTGAGTGGTATTACTTGGTCATAACCCAGCAGTAACGCAACCGAGGAAAAAACCATGTCGGCTAATTTGGAAAGCAACCGTGAACTGGCCAAAGCAAAATTGTGGTTGGCCGAAAAAATAGAAGCCTCGCTGGCCGAGAAAACGGCCGTAAACCGCGACCCCCAAACCATCCAACTCATCCGTGACCGCTTTGAAATGGCCCGTAAACACACCCGCCTCAACATTCCCCCGGACCAGGAAGAAGACTTTTTTAACTGCCTTGTCGACGAAATCGTCGGCTTTGGGCCTTTGGAGCCGCTGCTCAAAGACGAAACCGTCACCGAAGTGATGGTGAATCGGGCAGATCTGGTCTACATCGAGCGCAAAGGCAAAATGGTGGAAACCGACGCCTTCTTTGTCAACGATGGGCACATCGAACGCGTCATCAACAAAATTATCAAACCCCTTGGCCGCGTGGCCAACCGCGAAAACCCGCTGGTAGATGCCCGTTTACCCGATGGATCCCGCGTCAATGCTGTCGTTGCGCCCTGCGCCATCGACGGCCCCAACATCACCATCCGCAAATTTTCCAAAACGCCTTTTGGCATTCAGGACCTCATCAATTTTGGCAGCCTCAGTGACGACATGGCCGAATTTCTGCGCGCCTGCGTCGTTTCCAAGTTGAACATTGTCGTCTCGGGCGGCACCGGCTCCGGTAAAACCACGCTGCTCAACGTGCTTTCCAGCTTTATTCCCGATGGCGACCGCATTGTCACCATTGAAGACGCCGCCGAGTTGAACCTATCGCAGCGGCATGTGGT